>CANQXA010000046.1 GCA_947627765.1 uncultured Clostridia bacterium | reverse complement strand
GCTTATTGTCCGTTGAAACGAACGAGAGACCCACGCGGGTTAAGGCGCGGAAGCAACTTTCCTCGACGAAAAGATTTGCGAAGCAAAGCTTTTCGCCGAAACCTTGCTTCCTCCAATTCCTTGCCTTAGGCGGGATTCATTTCCGCCGTGGGCGACCCCATTTGCCACACTACCGTAGGCTTATTGTCCGTTGAAACGAACGAGAGACCCACGCGGGTTAAGGCGCGGAAGCAACTTTCCTCGACGAAAAGATTTCCTTCGGAAAGATTTTCGCCGAAACTTCCCCTCGCAAATTTCTTTGCCCTTATTATTAGAAAGCGGCGCCCCGTACGGGGCGCCGCCATGCTTCTTAGAAAGAAATTTGCGAAGCAAAGCTTTTCGCCGAAACCTTGCTTCCAATTCCTTGCACGAGGAAAACCACGCTTTTCCGCTGTGCGACCCCATTTGCCACACTACCGTAGGCTTATTGTCCGTTGAAACGAACGAGAGGACCACGCGGGTTAAGGTGCGGAAGCTTATTTCCTCGACGAAAAGATTTGCGAAGCAAAGATTTTCGCCGAAACTTTACTTGCGGGGATTCTTAATATTCGCCTGCGCCGCCGCAAGTCTTGCGATCGGAACTCTGTAAGGCGAGCAGGAGACATAGGTAAGCCCGATGTTGTGGCAGAACTCGATGGACGAAGGATCGCCGCCGTGTTCGCCGCAGATGCCGAGGTGCAACTTCTTGTTCGCCTTTTTGCCCTTCTTCGTCGCCATTTCCATGAGCTGGCCAACGCCCGTCGTATCGAGACGCGCAAACGGATCGCTCTCGTAGATCTTGTTCTGATAGTAGGCGGGAAGGAACTTGCCGGCGTCGTCACGGGAGAAGCCGAAGGTCATTTGGGTGAGGTCGTTGGTGCCGAAGCAGAAGAAATCCGCCTCCTTCGCGATCGCGTCTGCGGTGAGCGCCGCGCGCGGGATCTCGATCATGGTACCCACTTCGTACTTGATCTTCTTGTGCTTGGACTTGATGACCTCTTCCGCCGTCTTCACGACGATGTCCTTCACGAATTTGAGCTCTTTCACTTCGCCGGTGAGCGGGATCATGATCTCGGGCACGACCTTCCAATCCTTATGACGCTTGGAGACGGCGATCGCGGCTTTCATGACCGCTCTCGTCTGCATCACGGCGATCTCGGGATAGGTCACGCAGAGACGGCAGCCTCTGTGCCCCATCATCGGGTTGAACTCGTGGAGGTCGGAGATGATCTGCTTGATCTCTTGGACCGTCTTCTTCTGCGCCTTGGCGAGGGCGGCGATGTCCTCTTCCTCGGTGGGAACGAACTCATGAAGCGGGGGATCGAGGAAACGGATGGTGACGGGCTGGCCGCCGAGCGCCTCGAAGAGACCCTCGAAGTCCGCCTGTTGCATGGGCTCGATCTTGGCGAGCGCCTTCTCGCGCTCTTCGACGGTATCCGCGCAGATCATCTGGCGGAACGCCCCGATCCTCGCGGGATCGAAGAACATATGCTCGGTACGGCAGAGACCGATGCCCTGCGCGCCGAACGCCGCCGCCTGCTTCGCGTCCTTGGGGGTATCCGCGTTGGTGCGGACGCCGAGCGCCTTGTATTTATCCGCGAGCTCCATGATCCTTCCGAAGTAGCCGCTGTTGGGATCGGCGGGAACGGTGGGGATGATGCAATCGTAGATCTTACCGGTGGAACCGTCGAGGGAGATGCCGTCGCCCTCGTGATAGGTCTTGCCGGCGAGGGTGAAGCACTTATTCTCTTCATCCATCTTGATGTCGCCGCAACCGGAGACGCAGCAGGTACCCATGCCGCGGGCAACGACCGCCGCGTGCGAGGTCTGCCCGCCTCTGACGGTGAGAATGCCCTGCGAATACTTCATGCCTTCGATGTCCTCGGGAGAGGTCTCAAGGCGGACCAAAACGACCTTCTTGCCCGCTTTGCCTTCCTTGACGGCGTCTTCCGCGGTGAATACGATCGTCCCTGCGGCCGCGCCGGGGGAAGCGGCGATGCCCTTGCCCACGACGTCCTTCTTATCCGCTTCGGCGAGCGCCTTGGGATCGAACTGCGGGTGAAGCAACATATCGAGGGACTTCGCGTCGATCTGCATGAGCGCTTCCTGCTCCGAGATCATGCCCTCGTCGATGAGGTCGCACGCGATCTTGATCGCGGCGGCGGCGGTACGCTTGCCGTTACGGGTCTGGAGCATATAGAGCTTCTCGTTCTCGACGGTGAACTCCATATCCTGCATATCGCGGTAATGGTTCTCGAGGATCTTGCAGACTTCCTGGAACTGTTCATAGACTTTGGGGAACACTTCCGCCATCTTGGAGATGGGCATGGGAGTGCGGACGCCCGCAACGACGTCCTCGCCCTGCGCGTTGGTGAGGAACTCGCCCATGAGCCCCTTCTCGCCCGTCGCGGGGTTGCGGGTGAACGCAACGCCGGTGCCGCAGTTGTCGCCCATGTTGCCGAACGCCATCATCTGGACGTTGACCGCGGTGCCCCACGAATAAGGGATGTCATGATCCATACGGTAGACGTTGGCGCGGGGGTTGTCCCACGAACGGAACACCGCTTTGATGGCTTCGAAGAGCTGTTCTTTGGGATCGGTGGGGAAATCCTTGCCGAGCTTGGACTTGTATTCCGCCTTGAACTGCCCAGCGAGCGTTTTGAGGTCGTCGGCGTCGAGCTCGACGTCCTGCTTCACGCCCTTCTTCTCCTTCATATCGTCGATGAGCTTTTCAAAGTACTTCTTGCCGACTTCCATGACGACGTCGGAGAACATCTGGATGAATCTTCTGTAACAGTCCCACGCCCAGCGGGGATTGTTCGACTTCTTCGCGATGACTTCGACCACTTCCTCGTTGAGCCCGAGGTTGAGGATGGTATCCATCATGCCGGGCATGGAAGCTCTCGCGCCCGAGCGGACGGAGACGAGAAGGGGATTTTCCTTGTCGCCGAACTTCTTGCCCGTGATCTTTTCCATCTTATCGATGTACTCCATGATCTCGGCGCGGATCGAATCGTTGATCTGCCTTCCGTCTTCGTAATACTGCGTGCACGCCTCCGTCGAGATGGTGAAGCCCTGCGGAACGGGAAGACCGATGTTGGTCATCTCCGCAAGGTTCGCGCCCTTGCCGCCGAGAAGCTCGCGCATATTCGCGTTACCTTCGGTAAAAAGATAACAGTACTTTTTCGCCATGAATCAATTCCTCCTGAAAATTTTCACACTAACCAACAGCGATTATACACCATTCCGCGGGAAAATTCAAGCCTTTCAAGGCACTTTTTCCAACTTTCCCGCGTTTTCCCTCCCCGCTTTTTCTTCTCTTACCCCAAGCGGCGCCCCCGCGGGAAAAAAGTTTGCCGCAAATGCGGCTTCCGCATTGACTTTCCGCCCGCGGTATGGTATAATCGGGAAAGAAATTTCAATGAGGTGTCTTTATGATCGAATATTCCTTAAAAGCTCTCACCGCAGACGAGCTCTCCTTCAAAGTCAATCCCATCCAGGCCGCGCCCGATACCAAATTCGAGATCAAGCCCTTCTTCACCCGCCGCATCCAGGCCGCGAAGGAAAACCCGAAGATCAACATCGTCATCCTCGAATGCAAGATCGAATCGACCGAGGAGTCTCCCAAGCCCTTCAACCTGACCGCGCGCTTCGTCGGCGTGTTCGAAGTCAACAATATGGAGACCGCCGAGGACCGCCGCATCTTCGCCGTCAACGCGACGGAGACGATGTTCCCCTATCTGCGCTCCTCCGTCACCAATCTCACCGCGGATGCGCTCATCAATCCGCTCACCCTTCCCGTCGTCTCGGGCGCGACCCTGTTCCCCGACGACCGCGGCCCCGAACAGTTCACGCTGAATTTCGACCAGAAGACGGTTAACTGAGGGCATGGTACCCTCCTTTACGGTGAAAAAGAGCAACGACTCCTTGCGTTGCTCTTTTCTTTTTGATTAGATTTCGCGGGCTTTTCCGTCTTCGGGAAGCCCTTTTTTTGGGCTCAAACAGCGCGCTTTTCGTCTTGTACGCCTTCGTCCGCGTCCGTTCCGCTCTCGCTCTTTCCGTCCTCTTTTTTGCCCTTCTTCTCGCGGCGGAGATAGGTTTCGAGCTCTTCGAGGAGGGTGCGGGGGGACTTAAACGGGAAGGCAAAGCTCGCCTTCTTTCCGCCCTCTTCCGATTTCTCCTGCACGCTCTCTTTGAGTTTTTCGAAGTGGACGACGACCCTGTTGTTCTTCGCAAAGGCGCGGATCCTCGCCGAGAGATGGAGGGAGTGCCCGAGATCGACGAAGAGGACGCCGTAGAAGATCCCCACCACAAAGGCGAACTCGATGTGATGGACAAACCACCGCACCGCTTCGAGCACGGGCCCGTTCATGATGAAGTAGAACGCGGCGCCGACCATCAGCCAAAACAGGGAAAACAGCGGGCAGATGATCCCCTGGATATTCCCCCACCGCTTGGAATAATCCCACAGCTTGATCTTCATCCCCTTGATGAAGATGAGCCCCGCGATGTATTCGATCAGGGTCATCGCGGCGCCCATGATGAGAATGATGAGAACGTCGTTCAGCCAAACGTACCCCGTATCGAGGGGAATGAGCGAGATCCCGAAGAGCCCTGCGAGCCCGAACCCGTAGAGGGGAAGGCAGGGACCCGTCAAAAACCCGGGATTGATCCACCGCTTGGCGGTAAACAGACGGCGGAAGACCACTTCGAGGCACCAGCCGAGCGTGCTCCCCACAAAGAACAGGAAAAAAGCCACCAAAAAACCGTCGATGATCATCTTTCGTACCTCTTGACCCCGCGGGTTTTCCCCCGCGGCGTCTTGTCATTTTTTATTGTTTTACGATTTCGTCGAAGAAGCCGAGAAGGAGCGCGCGCCGCTCGTCGAGCCCCCTCTTCTCGTTGAGGAACTCGTGGCGGCAACCCTCGAAGAGCTCGAGGCGGACGTTTGTCATGCCCGCCTTTTCACGGTAAAAACGGGCGAGCTTTTCCATGCCTTTTCCCATATCGCCCACGGGATCGTCCTTCCCCGCCGCGAGAAGCAAGGGGAGCGCCTTGGGCAGTTTTTCGCAGTACTTCTTGGTATACAAACTTCTCAGTCCGCGGAAGAAGTCCTTGTAAAAGCGGTTGGAGCAGGTGAACCCGCAGAAGGGATCGCCGCGGTACGCCTCGTTGTTGTCCGCGTCGGCAGAGAGCCAATTCCCGTCCTCAAACTGCTTCGAATAGGCTCCGAACGAGAGCTTCTCGATGAGCTTTGCGGGCTTCTTGGGCGAAAACAAGCACCCCATGCCCGCGACAAGGCTTCCAAGATACACTTCGAAGTCCTTTTTGTAGTTGCTCCCCGCGATCACCGCACCGTCAATGAGATCGCCGTGATCCGCAAGATAGCGCTGGGTCAGAAAGGAGCCGTAGGAGAACCCGAAGAGGAAATATTTCGCGCCGGGGAACCGCTCGCGGTAGCGCTCCGTGATCAGCCCCTCGTCGCGCACGGTATCGGCGAACATATCGCCCGGCGCATAGCCGAGACTTTGGGGATGGGTCTTCCCGTGGCCGCGGTGGTCGTCGGCGACGACAAAATAGCCGTGTTCGTTGAGATAGCGCGCAAACCCTTCGTAGCGTGCCCCGTGCTCGGTCATCCCGTGTACGATCTGGACGACCCCCTTGGGATCCTCAGCCGCCCACTCGTGGAGATAGATCTCGGTCTTGTCAAAACTTTGTAAAATCAT
Source organism: uncultured Clostridia bacterium (assembly GCA_947627765.1). Lineage (GTDB taxonomy): Bacteria > Bacillota > Clostridia > Christensenellales > Borkfalkiaceae > Gallimonas. The sequence continues at coordinate 19,106 of CANQXA010000046.1, read as the reverse complement.
ACGATCCTCCCGCGCCCGCAGGCGCTTTTTTCGGCATGACCCGTAATTTAGAAATTCCGCGTCCTTCCCGCGTTTTTATTCCCCGCCGCGGCGCCTTTCAACCCTCTTTCGGGGAGACGGGCGTCAAGAGATCGGCGAGCCGCGCAAAGCCTTCGGGGGACAATGTCTCCCCGCGCGCGCCCTCGGGCACGCCCGCCGCCAAAAGGAGCGCTCTCGCCTCCTCCCGCGTCAGCTTCATCGCCGCCATGAGGTTGTTTTCGAGCGTCTTGCGGCGGTTCAAAAAGGCGCACCGGACGACATTTCGGTACATCGCGGCGCTGCGCACCTTCACCGCGCCCTCTCCGAATATGATCCGCACGACCGCCGAATCGACGTTGGGGCGGGGCGTAAACATCGTCCGCGGGACTTTCCGCGTGATCCGCGCGCTTCCGCGGAGGGCGATCGCGGCGGTGATCGCGCCGTACTCGGGCGTATTTTCCCGCGCCGTCAGCCGTCTCGCGACTTCCTCCTGCACCATGACCGTGATCCCGCGGCACGTTTGCGAGTCCTCCAAAAACCGCATGACGACGGGCGTCGTGATGTAATAGGGCAAATTGGCGACGACGAGATAGCTCCCGAGCTCCCTTTCGAGCGCGGCAAGATCCGAGCGCAGAAAGTCGGAAAAGACGATCTCGGTGTTCTCACAGCCTATAAGCGTACGGGCGAGGACGGGCTCGAGCGAGCGGTCGATCTCATAGCCGACGACCCGCCGCGCGCGCTCCGAAAGGACGCGGGTCAGCGTGCCCGCGCCCGTTCCGATCTCGAGCACCGTAGACGAATTGTCTACCCCGGCGTCCGAAGCAATGGCGGAAAGCAGGTTGGGGTCTGTCAAAAAATTCTGTCCGAATTTTTTCTTGAAATGAAAGCCCTGCTCGCCGAGCGTATCGCGAATCTCCATGTTTTTCCTCGTATCTTTCGGGCATGGGTGGCTCAAATTACGTCAGGGACCCCCCACACAAAAGATAAACGGGAGCCGAGGATCATCTCGGCTCTTTTTCATTTTTCAATGTATTCCCGCACACGGAGCGGGATCCCGACTTCCTCCGCAACGGCACGGCAACGGGAAAGTTCCTCTTCTCCGACGACGTCCACCGCCGAAAACCAGCAGTTGACGCCGCACTCTTTGAGCCTGCGCGCGAAGGAGATCATGGCGTCGTACGCCCCGTCCAAAAGGGGACGGCAGAGCGAATCGTACGCCGCACTGCTGCCCGCGTTCAGGGAGATGTTCACGCCGTCGAGCTTCCCCGCAAACAGGGGGGCGACGTCCTTCCCGTGGATGAGGGAGGCGTGCCCGTTGGTGTTGAGCCGCGTCTTTCCCCCGCGGGCGTGCACATAGTCCGCGATCTCGAGCATTTCGCCGAGGCGGTAGGTGGGTTCGCCGTAGCCGCAAAAGACGATCTCGCGGTAGCGTTTCGGGTCGCCGATCTCCGCTTCCACTTCAAAGACTTCGGGCTCGCGGCTCAGCCAAAGCGGGTAACCCTCGTAGGTCTCCCCTTCGCGCACGCAAAATGTACAGCGGTTACTGCAACGGTTGGTAAGATTCAAATAGAGATTATCCCCGATTTGATAGGTAAATACGTTGTTCATAGCGAAAGTTTGGGAAAGAGCCTTGCGGCGTTTTCGCGGACGGTGCGAACGATCTCCTCCGCGTCCGTCCCTCTGATCTCCGCCAGCCGCGCGACGATCGCGGGGATATTGGCGGGCGTGTTCTTCTCTCCGCGGAAGGGGGAGAGGTAGGGGCTGTCCGTCTCGGTGAGAAGGCGGAAAGAGGGGCAAACCGCGGCAGCCTCCACTGCGCGGCGGGCATTTTTGAAACAGACGACGCCGCCGAAGGAAAAATAGGCGCCGAGCTCCGAAAAGGCGGGAAGATTTTCCGCGCCGTACGAATAGCAGTGCATCAAAAACCTTCCGCCGATTAGACCGCGCGCTTCCCTTAGGACGGCGAGCGTATCGGCGCAGGCGTCGCGCGAGTGGATCTCCACGGGAAGACCAACCTCCGCCGCCAATTCGAGCTGGCGGCAAAAGAGCTCCCTCTGCTTGCGCTTTGCGCCGTCCCCATAGTGATAGTCGAGCCCGATCTCCCCCACCGCGACGCACTTCGGATGAGACGCGAGCGCCCTCATCTCGGACATGGTACCTTCGTCCAACGTCACTTCCGCAAATTCGGGGTGGATCCCGACCGTAAAATAGCACCCTTCCTTTTTCTCGGCGAGAAGGCGGTGCGCTTTTGCGTGGGGCAAAGTGTCGGCGGCGAGGATCACCGTCCCGACTCCCGCGGCGCGGATCTTCTCCCACTCCTCTTCGGGGTAGCCCTCCTCCGCGAAATGGGCGTGTACGTCGATCATCTCACCGTCGCTCCGCTCTTTATGAGGCGCTCGGGGGAGATCAAAGAGAGCCCGTTTTCGTCCTCGGCGCAGAGGATCATCCCCTCGCTGAGCACGCCGCACAGTTTGACGGGTTTGAGGTTGGTCACGACGACCACCTTCTTCCCGACCATCTCCTCGGGCGTATAATATTTTGCGATGCCCGAGACGACGGAGCGCGTCGCATTGCCGATCTTGACCGTTTCATGGAGCAGTTTTTCGCTCTTTTTTACCTTTTCGCAGGCGACCACTTCGCCCACTTGCAGTTCAAGTTTTTGAAAATCATCGAAGGAGATCACGGGCTTGGGTGCCTCGTTTTCCGTCTTGGGCTCCAAAGAAGGCTCCGCGGCGGAAGCAAGTTTTTCCACCTCGGCGAGCTCCTTTTTGACGTCTAACCGCGGGAACACGGGCGGAAGTTTCACGACGGGCGTTCCCGCTTCGAGCACGCCGAAGTGCGCGGCGGAGAAATCGGCGTCAATGCACCCGAAACTCTCGAGCACGCGCGCCGTCGCCGCGGGCAGGAAGGGACGGAGCAGGATGCACACGATCCGCACCGCCTCCGCAAGCACATAGAGCACGGTGCCGAGACGCTCCTTCCCGTTCGGGTCCTTTGCGAGGATCCAAGGCGTCGTTTCGTCGATGTATTTGTTGGCGCGGGAGACGACGTTGAAGATGTCCGTGAGCGCGTCGGGCGCATTGAGGGCATCCATGTCCGCGGTCACCCGTTCCAAAAGGGCGTTGCACAGTTCGACGAGCTCACGGTCTGCCTCCCCGATCGCGGCGCAGGGCGGCACGGCAGAGCCGAAGTTCTGCGCGATCATCGCCTGCGTACGGGAGATGAGATTGCCGAGGTCGTTGGCGAGATCGGCGTTGACGCGGAGCAGGAAGCGCTCGGTCGTATATTCGCCGTCGCTCCCGAAGGGGATCTCGCGGAGAAGGAAGTAGCGGACCGCGTCCGAGCCGTAACGTTTGACGAGTTCATAGGGATCGGTGAGCTCGGGGCGGGCGTTTTGTTTGGACTTGGAGAGCTTCTCGCCGCCAATGAGGAGCCACCCATGTCCGTAGACGCGCTTGGGAAGTTCCTCTCCGAGCGCCATTAAGATCGCGGGCCAGATGATGGCGTGGAAGCGAACGATCTCCTTTCCGACGAGGTGCAGATCCGCTGCCCAGAATTTGCGGTAGAGACGATCGTCCTCCGAGAGATACCCGAGCCCCGAGAGGTAGTTGCTGAGCGCGTCGATCCAGACGTAAGCGGTGTGCTTCTCGTCGAAGGGAAGGGGCACGCCCCATTTGACGGTGGTGCGGGAGACGGAGAGGTCGGAAAGCCCCGCTTTGAGGAAGTTGTTGACCATCTCGTTGACGCGGGACTTCGGTTGCAGGAACTCGGGGTTTTCCTCATAGAGTTTGAGAAGGCGCGGCGCGTACTTGGAGAGGCGGAAGAAATAGCTCTCTTCCTTTTGAAGGGTCACTTCCCTGCCGCAGTCGGGACATTTGCCGTCTTTGAGCTGACCCTCCGTCCAAAACGATTCGCAGGGCGTGCAATAATATCCGCTGTATTCCGCCTTGTAGATGTCCCCGCTCTCGTAGAGTTTTTGGTAGATCTTACGGACGCAGGCGACATGGTCCTCGTCGGTGGTGCGCAGAAAGCGGTCGTAACCGACGTCGAGCAACTTCCACATCTCTTTGAGACGGGCGACGAGGGGGTCGACGAATTCCTTGGGCGTGACGCCGCGTTTCGCCGCCTCTTTTTCCACTTTCTGACCGTGTTCGTCCGTTCCCGTGAGGAAAAAGACGTCCTCGCCCTTGAGTTTGTGAAAGCGGGCGAGCGCGTCGCAGATGACGGTGGTATAGCAATGCCCGATGTGCCAATTTCCGCTCGGATAATAGATCGGGGTGGTGATGTAGTATTTTTGTGCCATAAAAGTACCTCTTCCCCTCTATTATAGCTCACCCGCGCAAAAAAGTAAATTGATTTCGGGCGGGAATTCCCGCACGGGAGACAATGCGGCTTCGGCGTGGAGGACGGACTTGACGATTTGCTTGGACAGCCGATGGCAAACAGCGGGAGGGGCCAATTTTTGTTTTTAACTTTTCGGAAACGCATGAACACATAGTTCTTTCCACTTTGCGGAGATTTCTTCGTCGGTCATTCCGTAAAAGGGGGAATCCGTTTCGTCGTAGAGGTTAATGATCCGTAGCCCCTTGCGTTTGGCATACCGCATTGCGGTTTTCGCCCCGCTTCGGGATCGCTTTTCGTCCACATAACAAATCAACGTATCACAGCCGTCGATCATTTTGCGGTTGCTCAACGTGATTTGCCGTTTGAAGTAAGTCTCTTCGATGTCGTACATTACCGTGGTTACGTCGGAATACGGCGCACCGCCCCATTCGCCGCTTTTTTGAACGGCGTGCAGGCTTGTCAGAACGACTTCGATTTGCATTTCGGGGTGATCATGTCTGAGCTCACGGCAAACGGACAGGGCGAGACGGTCGAATTCGCCGTGCGTCCCCACCGTAAACCGCAGACAGCCGTTTTTGATCTCCCCCTCGATCGCTTTCAGCAGTCTTTGCGGTAAAGTTGGGGCAAAGATCCCTCTATGCCCTATCAATGCGGTCTTCATAACTTCATTATAGCACAAAACAGAGATATATCTCTCATATTTTTCAGCTTTCTTTGATAAACTGTTAGAGATATCTTTTTGGGTTGACCGATGAAGTTAGAGGAAGCGATCACAAAACGGATCTTCGCGCTATGCGATGAAAGAGGAATTGCCCCGAACAAGTTGGCGGCGATGGCGGGTTTGCCGTCGGCTACGATCAGGTGCATATTTTACGGTCGCAGTAAAAATCCCGGCACGCGGACTTTGTTGGACATTTGTCAAGCGTTGCAGATCACATTGTACGACTTTTTCAACGACCCTCTCTTTCAGACTTTGGATCTCGAAGGCAGTTATTGAACCGCTGTGACAAGATCCGACCACGATCGAAATACATTTCGCCGCGGCGCCCATGGGCGCCGCGGCTGTTTTACAACATCTCCCCGCGCGGAAGACAACGGGCTTGCGGGCATAATCCCGCCCGCGCGCGCATACGATGTTGCAATGAACGCCATCTTTGCCGCGATCTTCTTTTCCTCGTGCGCCCTCTTCCTTTTCAGCGATCCCGACGGTTTCCTCGCCGCCATGCTCGAAGGCGGGCAGAAAGCGGCGGCGCTCTCCCTCTCCCTGCTCGCCGTGTACTGCGTTTGGCTGGGATTTTTCAAGGTCCTCGACCGTAGCGGGATCTCGTCTCATCTCTCCCGCGTCCTCCGTCCCGCCGCGCGCCGTCTCTTCCGATCCGACGACGAAGAGGCCCTCACGCTCGCCTGCGGGAATCTTACCGCCAATTTTTTGGGTCTGCCGGGCGCGCCCACGCCCCTCGGGATCCGTGCGACCGACGCCTTCCTCGCACGGGACAACCGTTTCGGCGCCGACCTCCTCTTTGTCCTCAACGCAACGAGTTTACAGCTTCTTCCGACGACGGTCATCGCCCTCCGTCTCGCCGCGGGGAGCGCCGCCCCTGCGGACATCTTCCTCCCCACCCTTCTTGCGACCCTCTTCTCCACCCTGCTGGGGGGAGCGCTCGTCTTCGCCACCGCGGGAAGACAAAAAACGGGCGTGTCCCCCGCCAAAAGAAGAAGACTTGGGAGGAGACGGGCGTGAAGTGGGTCTCTTTGATCGTCCCCCTCCTCTTTCTGGTCGTCTTCGGCGTCGCGCTCTTCCGCAGGGTGCGCCTCTACGACTGTTTCACCGAAGGCGTGAAGGAAGCGGTCCCCCTTCTTCTCTCCATCTTCCCCTATCTTGCGGCGATCCTCATCCTCTCTTCGCTCTTTACGGCGAGCGGGCTCTCCGCGCGGATCGCGGCTTTTTTGACCCCTGTCTATCGTTTTCTCGGGATCCCGCCCGAGATCTCCCCCCTCGTGCTCGTCAAACCCTTCTCGGGAAGCGGGTCTACGGCGCTCCTTTCGGAGATCTTCGCCTCCTACGGCGCGGACAGCTACATCGGGCGGTGCGCCGCCGTCGCCTACGGGTCGAGCGAGACGGTCTTCTACATTCTCGCCGTCTACTTTGCGGGCGCGAAACGGAAGCGGGCGCTCCCCGTCGCGATCGCCCTCTTTGCCAACTTCGCGGGGGTGATCTTGGGGTGCTATCTCTGTCGGTTTTTGTAAATTCACGCCGAATGTTCGCGGTTTTCGTTCCGCGGCGCAGAAGCTGAAAATCAATCACAAGGTTTGTAAGATAGCGCACCGAAAAATTTTCCAAAAATTTTTCTTAATTTTTGTTTTACTTTCCGAAAAAGCTGTCTTATAATAAAGGCACAAAAACGCGGACGGCAAGTCCGCATCCCACCGCTCATAATTTTCCCCCTTATCATATACAAAACCCCTCGGAGCGCGAGCTTCGGGGGGTTTTGTGTACAAACTTCCTTTTTTTCTCAGATCCTGACGAAGAGCTCCGTCCTGTTTTTCCGCCGCTGTGCCTCTACGAAGGCGAGAATGGTACCGTACAGGATCACGGGCCCGATGTTGAAGAAATGACAATCGAGCGTACTCGTCAAAAGAAGAGCGAGCACCATGAGCGCGGCGGCGTTCCGTCCGAGGGAGGGCCGCCTCAAAAACAGGACGACGGTATCCGCCCGATGGATCAGATAGGCGATCATGCCGAATGCGCCGCAGGACGCGAGCAGTTGCAAATAGGTATCGTGTGCGCGCGGAGGCATAAAGCTCCCGAGGCCCTCGAAACTGAACCCCGGCGTGCGGTAGAATCCCACGCCGAATACGGGGGAGCGCAGAAAGGCTTCCCAACAGCGGCGGTAGATCGTATCGCGGTAGTTGAAGTCCGTCCCCTCCGCCAAAAGGGAGCGGAACAGCGCCAAGAGCTGTACGCGGAAGACCGCGGCGAACACAACGAGCCCCGCGGCGAGCAGAGCGCCGAGGATCCAAACGTTTTTGCGTTCCCGCTTTTCGCACGAAAAGAGAACGTAGATCACCGAGCCCGCATAGACGACCGCCCCGAAGAAGATCCCCGAGCGGCTCTGCGTAAAGACGACGCCGAGATAAAAGAGCGTGGAGAGGAGAACGTAAAGATAGGAACGGCGGCGGACGCAGGCAAAGTAACAGGGCGCGGGAATGCACATCGCGAGAACGCACGCGACGTTGTTGTACACCCCCCAGCCCGTAAAAAGATAGTAGCGGCAGAACTTGGCGCCCGCGATCATAAAGCCGTGGACGTACATCCCCGCCACCTCAACGAGCAGACCGGCGCCGATCGCGGAAAACAGGAAAAACAGGACGTCTTTGGGGAGTTTGGAGAAGCAGTCCGTCGTCAGAAACAAGGTATAGAAGAAGGCGAGGACGCAGAATTGGACGAATCCGAAAAACGCCGACCGCGCCTCATAGGAATCTGTGAGACCGCCGAGCATATACGCCGCCCCGAGCAGAACGAGCCCCGGCAAAAGACGGGGGAAGCTGACGTTCAGCTTGCCCGCGATCCCGAGCATGATCACCTTTATGAGGATCAGGGCGACGGATACGGAAAGCAAAACCGCGAGTTGGATCATAAATGCGGGTTGCGTAAAGACCGTCCCCGTGTGTCTGACAGGGTTGTTGCGGGGGGAGATCGTCATATACGAACAACAGGCGATGGGCAGGATCCCCGCAGTGTCTTCCGTCAACAGCAACGCGCCCGCCCCGAGCGCAAAATAGAGGTAGAAGATCATGGGTTCCCCGCCGAGCGTCTCGGATAGTACCATGAGCGCGGCGACGAGGACGATATAGGCGCGGCTGTGGAAGAACTTCTCCGCACGGGCAAAGAACGCCTTGCCCGAAAGTTGTGGAAACGCCGTCAAAAGCATATCGGTATTATACTTATTATCTGAAAAAAAGACAAATTTTTTACCCCTAAATTACAAATTTTACCCAAACTGTCACCATATTTTCATATTGTACGAAAAATTATACCATTATTTTTGACAATATGAAAAGACGCCCGCGGCGTGCGGACGTCCTTCTATTCCTATGTTTTACTTTTCGAGCGTCAGTTTGTAGAGCTCGCTCTTTGGGATCCGCCGCTCCTTCGCGACCAGTTTGATCGCCTCCTTCCGTTCGACGCCCGCCGCCTCGTACGCCTTCACCTGCTCGAGGGGAGTGAGCTCGAAGGTCTCCTTCGCGCCCTCGACGACGAGTACGAATTCCCCCCGCTTCTCCCCGCGGTAGCCCTCGGAAAGCAGGAATTCCACGCTCTCCTCGTGGATCTTCGAGATCTCCCTCACCGCCGCGGCGCGCCGCTCCCCGAAGACCTCGTACATCGCCGCAACATAGTCGTCCACGTCCTGCGGAGCGCAGTGAAAGAGGAGGGTATCGCGGACATGGGTGTACCGTTCGAGGTCATGCCGCCGTTCGCCCGCCTTATCGGGCAAAAATCCGACGAAGACGAAACGGTCCGAAGGGAAGGCGGAAAGCACCAGCGCGCAGACGAACGCGCACGCCCCCGGGAGCACGGTATAGGGCTCGCCCGCCTCTTTGAGGGCGCGGCAGACGGCATTCCCCGGGTCGGAGATCGCGGGCATTCCCGCGTCCGATACGACGGCGATCCGCTTCCCCTCCCGCGAGAGGGAGATCATCTTCTCCGCCGCCTCCCGTTCGTTGAACTTGTGGCAGGCGATGAGCGGCTTCTTGATCCCGTACGCCGTGAGCAGTTTCAGGGTATGGCGGGTATCCTCGCAGAATACGGCGTCCGCCTCCCTCAGCTCCTCGAGGGCGCGCAGGGTGATGTCTTTGAGATTGCCGATGGGCGTTGAAACAAATGCGATCATAACGGCTCCGTTCCGTTGATGTGCGTGGGCAGTACGTCCACGCCCGTATGCGCGCCCTTTGCCGCCGCGACCAGCACGGCGTAGGGCTTTCTTCCCTCCTTCCCCGCGACGAACTGCAATTTCTTGGGTTCCAGCCCGTTCATCCGCATTCCCGAAAGAAGCTCGGCGACGCGGTCGGCGCGGTGGATGACAACAAACCGTCCGCCGAATTTCAGCGTGCGCGCGGCGGCAGAGAGAAGCTCGGCGAGAGTGAGCGTGAGTTCCATGCTGCAACCGGGGTCGACGCGGCGCGAAAACCCGTCCCGCTCATAGGGCGGATTGCAGAGGATCAGCGAAAATTTTTCGAGATAGGGGTGGGAAATCTCCTGCACGCGCCCGCACACGGCGGTGAATTTGTCTTCCAAACCGTTCCGCGCGACCGATCTTTTGCTCATGGCGGAGAGCCCGCTGTCGGCTTCGAAGAGGGTGACGTGCTCCACTCCCCTGTTTTCGGCGTAAAAATGCAACCCGACGACGCCGCTTCCCGCGCAGAAATCGGCGACGTTTTCTCCCTTCTTCGCCTTGACGAACCGCGCGAGCAGGATGGAATCGGAGGTAAAACGGTAGCGGCCGCCGTCCTGCAAAATCGTATAGCCGCCCGTGAGGAATTCTTCGGTCTCCATAAAAACCCAAACAAAAAAGGGCGCAACCCGTGCGCCCCTTTTTTGTTTGCTTTACGCGGTGATCGCTCCCGTAGGGCAACCGTCCTCGCAGGCGCCGCAATCGATGCAGACGTCGGGATCGACGACATAAGTCGTATCACCGGGCGCGATCGCGCCGACGGGGCAGGTGTCCGCACACGCGCCGCAGGAAACGCACGCGTCGGTAATCGTATGAGCCATATCGGTATACCTCCATTCAAATCTTGGGACTATTATATCACATCTGCGGGCGTTCGTAAAGAGTTTTGCGCAAAATGACGAAAATTAATTTTCTCCGTCCTCTTCGCTCTCCTCCTGCTCCTCCGCGGACGCATGGCGGAAGGAGATCTCCGAGACGGGATAGTCGCGGTAGAAGACCGCGCCGTCCTTTTCGATCTTCACACGGCACTCCAATTTGAGCATATTGGAGGAGATGACCGTCCCCTTCCCCTCGGGCGTGGAGACGGTGGAGCCGAGCTTGGGCATCTTCTTGCAGACATCTGCGTAATACTCGTTTTCGTAGGAGAGACAGCACATCAGCCTTCCGCAGAGCCCCGAGATCTTGCCGGGGTTGAGCGAGAGCCCTTGGTTTTTCGCCATCTTGATGCTGACCTTCTTGAACTCGGGCATGGCGCCCGCGCAACAGCACGCCCTGCCGCAGGGAGCGATCCCGCCGAGGATCTTCGTCTCGTCGCGGCTACCCACCTGTTTGAGCTCGATGCGGATGTGGAAGACAGAGGCGAGATCTTTGACGAGCTCGCGGAAATCCACCCTGCCCTCCGCGGTGAAGGTGAAGATGACCTTGTTCCCCTCGAAGGTGAATTCGCAGTCGATGAGCTTCATCGGCAGACCGTGGGCGGCGATCTTCTCCTTGCAGATCTTCATCGCCTCGTCCCGTCTCGCCTCGTTGCGGCGGACCGTCTCGTCATCCCGCTCCGTCGCGATCCTGAGCACGTTTTTTAAGGGGAGCGTGAGACGCGCGTCCTCCACTTCCTTCTCGGCGAGAACGACCGTTCCGTATTCCAGCCCGCGGGACGTCTCCACGATGACATTCTGCCCGCGCTTCAAATCGAGCTTGCCGCCCGAAAAATAATAGGGTTTGCAGTTTCCTTTGAATTTGATTACGACAACTTTTGCCACCTGAGCTTTTCCTCCCGGATCCTGATCGCAAGCGCGAGCGCCGCCTGCCCGAAATTGGAATTGAATTGGATGTCCCGCTCCGCCTCGCCCGTATACCGTATGGCGGAAATGAGCGCGCCCGCGGGATATTCCCGCGCGATGTTCCGCAGTGCGGGCCGCTTCAAAAAGCAGTCCTCTTCCCGCCCGAGGGAGAGGAAGAGCGCCTCGCGGAGCGCCGTCTTGACTGCGGCGAAAAACTGTTTTTTCTCCTTTCTGTCCCCCATCGCGCGCACGAACGCCTCGGGGGAGGGCGCCGTCAGAAATTCTTCGGCGAGACGGAACTCTTCCCCGCCGCCCGCAAGGATCGCCTCCGCCGCGCTGTACGACCCGCCGCTCGCCGCCGCCGCTTCTTGAAGCCCCTCTTCGCGGGCATGGTTACGGGTAAGCGCGCCGAGGATCGCCTCTTCGCGGAAAGGTTCGACGGAAAACCGCTTTGCGCGGGAGAGAACGGTAGGCAGGATCGCGTGCTCCGAAAGGGCGCCGAGCAGGAAGTAGACGCCCGCGGGCGGCTCCTCCAAGACTTTCAGAAGTTTGTTCTGCACGAGAGGGGTCGCCTCCCCGAAGCCGTCGAGCACGAAGAGCTTTTTGTCTCCCTCGACGGGACGGAGCAAGCTCTCCTCGATGATCCGCTCAGCCGTCTCCACCGTGTACTTCTCCCCCGCCGCGGGCAAAATGACGCAGTCCGAATAGCTCTCCGCGTCGATGAGACGGCTCTCCCGCTCGCCCGCAAAAAATGCCTTGGCGCACTCTTTGAGCAGGGCGCGGAGAAGGGACCCGTCCGAAAAGACGACGAGCGTGGTATGGGCGGCGCTGCCGCGGGCGGCGTCCGCCGCAAACAGACGGTATGCGGTTGTCGAGCGCAAGAGCTCCTTCACGCTTCCTCCGAATACATGGGAATGACGCCCGCGGGGGCGTTTTCCTTCACCTCTCCCCGTGCAAGCGGCGGAAGAAGACGGGAGAGTTCCCCGAGTTCGGCCTTTTTCGTCGCGGGAGAAAGATAGAACATCAAATAGTTTCCGTCGTTGAATTCGGGATATACGCCCTGCCCTTCGAGAGACGCCTCCGCCTCGGCGCAACGGTCCCCGAACGGGACGACAATTTTCGTCCAGTCATCGTTTTTGAGGCACCCATGTCTCAACTTGAACGCTTCGGACGCGCTCTCGATGGCGGGACGTCTCGGAAATTTCACCGCCTCCTCCACGCTCGCAAGGATGGGGTAGGAGGGGGACGTCGTACGGAACCTGAGAACGCCTCTTCGGAGCAGTTCGCCCATGCCGCCGCGCGCGGAGACGACGGCGCCCTGCGTCATTGCGGGCAGAGATTTATGGACCCCGTCCACCCACAGATCGGCATACCGCCCCGCGTAACTGTCCGTAAAATGGAGATGACTGCCGTGCGCGCCGTCGATGAGAAGGGGCTTGCCCGCACCGTCACAGAGCGCTCTCGCTTCCTTCAAGGGCGCGAGAAAGCCGTAATAATCGGGAGAAGTGAGGAGAAGGGCGCCCGCCTGTTTGAGCGCGGCGGCGATCTCCCCGGCTGTGGGCTGACGGGGGATCCCGTAGCGCACTTTTTGGGGAATGGGGACGAGTTTCAGCCCCAAAACTTCCGCCGCGTGCCCAACGCTCGGATGGGAAAAACAAGGGCAGGCGATGGAGCCGATCCCCGCCGCCCTGAGCGCATAGAGCATGGAAAAGACGCCCGAAGTGCTTCCGTCCGTCAAAAGAAAGCTCCGCTCTGCGCCGAGGATCGCGGCGACGTCTTCCTCCGCCGCCTTTAAGATCCCCTTGGGGGACGAGAGACAGTCGGAATAGGTAAGTTCGGTGATGTCGTCGCCCGCGCGCTTATGCCCCGGGGTATGGAAGGAGATGTGCCTGCCCTGCCCGTCGAGCATCTCGCGGATCCATAGTCTCACGGAAGTTCCCCCACATAGTAGGTCTCGACGAGGTAGCGGATGAGCGAGACCGATTCATAGACGAGGTCCCCTTCCCTGCCGCCGTTGTTGAGGAGCACCAACGCCTCTTTTTCGATGGAATGGACCGTTTCGTCCTCCCGCTTTTCGGCATAGTAGTAGAGATTGCCGAGCTTTGAGAGCTTGGCGAGACTGATGCCGACGGTGAAGTCCCCCGCCTCCGTCGAGATGACGACGTGGGACAAGACGCCCTTCTCGAACGCACGGTCCACAAAGGCGAGGTCCTCCCGCAGCCCTTCGAGCCGTCCGATCTCTTGCAGAACGCCCGCCTCCTTGGCTTTTTGGGTGCGGAACCGCTTGTCCTTGCCGTTGCGGGCGAAAAAGTATTCGCGCGCGACCGCCTCGTCGATCTCGCCGTTTTCCCGCCAATTTTCCCCGAACGCGGAGGCAATGTAGTCCTCCGCCTGCCGCAAGTACTCCTCGGTGTCGAGCAAGATCTCCAAGCCTCTCGTCCCGTCGTCCCGCCAGACGAGGAAGCCTTCGACGAAGGTTTGCAAAGTCCCCTTGTCTTCGGTCTCCTCCTTGCCGTCGTCCTGCGCCCAATTCCCGATGAACATGGCGTTGCCGCTTCCCGTCGCGCGGAGGGAGGAGAAGACGGCGCCCGAATAGGGATTGCCGCTCAACGTCTCCGCGGTGACCTTTAAGATGTCGTAGGAAAACACGTCGCCGAGCGAAGAGGCGAACGTACTCGAATCGGTTCCCGCTTGCAGGTCGCTGTATGCGAGGATCTCATAGTGCTGTCCCGCGCGGGGACGCGTCTTTACGGTGGTGAAAAAGACGCAGAGGGCGACGATCGCGACGGCGACCGCGGCGATGATCTTGAGCCAATCGTAGGAGAGCAGATTGGAAAGTCTCGATTTCGTAATTCTCGCGTCCATAACGTTTTTGTTACTTCTTGGGTTTCATCGTGGGGAAGAGGAGCACGTCGCGGATGGAGGCGCTGTCCGTGAGGAGCATCACGAGGCGGTCTACCCCCAGCCCAAGCCCGCCCGTGGGGGGCATGGCGTGGTTCAAGGCGTCGATAAAGTCCTCGTCCACCTGCGCGTTGGTGCCCTGCGCGCGCTTTCTCGCCGCCTGTTCGCTCATGCGGCGCTCTTGGTCGATGGGATCGTTGAGCTCGGAGAAGGCGTTGCCCATCTCCATGCCCATCATGAAATACTCGAAGCGCTCGGTCATCGAAGGGTCGTCCGGCTTGCGTTTTGCGAGGGGGGAGATCTCCACGGGATAGTCGTAGATGAAGGTGGGCTGGATGAGCTTGTCCTCGACGAACGCGTCGAAGAAAGCGGCGAGGATGTGCCCCTTGCTGTCCTTGCCCTTTTCGAGCTCCACGCCCTTTTCCGCGGCGATCTTGCGCGCCTCTTCGCCGGACGCGACGGTATCGAAATCCACGCCCGAATACTTCTTCACCGCCTCCGTCATAGTGAGCTTTTCCCAGTGCGCGAAGTCGAGTACGACGCCCCTGTATGCGATCTGCAAGGTGCCGCACGCCTCTTCGGCGACATAGCGGTAGAGCTCCTCGACGAGATCCATCACCGCATGATAATCGACGTATGCCTGATAGATCTCCACCGTGGTGAACTCGGGGTTGTGTTTGGTATCCATGCCCTCGTTGCGGAAGATGCGGCCCATCTCGTAGACCTTTTCGAAGCCGCCGACGATGAGACGCTTTAAGTACAGCTCCGTCTCGATACGGAGGTACATATCGAGGTCGAGGGCGTTGTGATGGGTCTTGAAGGGACGGGCGTCGGCGCCGATCTCGATGGGGAGCAAGATGGGCGTTTCCGCCTCGACGAACCCGCGGCCGTCCAAAAATTCACGGATACTGCGGATGATCCGCGCCCGCTTGTAGAAGGTCTCGCGCACGTCTTGGTTCATGATGAGATCGAGATGGCGGAGGCGGTACTTGGTATCGACGTTTTGCAGTCCGTTGTACTTCTCGGGCAGGGGCAGGAGCGCCTTGGAGAGCATTTTGAGCTCGGTGGCGTGTACGCTCACCTCCCCCGTCTGCGTACGGAACACATATCCCTTCACGCCGACGATGTCGCCGATGTCGAAATCCTTTTTGTAGGCGGCATAGACGTCTTCGCCCACGTCCTGTCTCGTCACATAGATCTGAAGCTGGCCGAAGCGGTCGGAAATATGGGAGAAGGACGCCTTCCCCATGATCCTTCGGGACATCATCCGCCCCGCGACGCACACCGTCTTTCCCTCCCACGCCCCGAAGTCGTCCTTGATGTGGGAATCCGCGTCCACGGGATAGGAAGTGACAACGTAGGGATCGTTCCCCTCCGCCTGCAACTTAGAGAGTTTTTCCCTGCGGATGCGCGCCTGTTCGGCGAGTTCTTTTTCTTCCTGCTGCGCTTCCTGCGCGAGGTTTTCCTGCTCCATAACCGCCTCAGCTGATTTTAAGGATCTTAAGTTTGTAGTCTCCGTCGGGAGCTTTTACGGTGACGGTGTCGCCCTTCTTGTGTTTGAGGAGCGCCGCGCCCACGGGAGATTCGTTGGAGATGACGTTCTTGATCGCGTCCACCTCCGTCGTCCCCATGATGGTATACGTCGCCTCTTCCTCGAACTCCTCGTCGTACACGGTGACGGTGGAGCCGATGTGCACGGCGGAATTGTCGTCCGTCTCTTCGATGATGACGGCGTTCTTGATCTTATAGTCGAGCTCGGCGATCTCGCCCTCGTTCGCGGCCTGCTCGTTGCGGGCGGCGTCGTACTCGGCGTTCTCGGAGAGGTCGCCGTGGCTCCGCGCCTCCTGGATGCGCTCTACGATCTCGGCGCGCTTGACTTTGGTCAAATAGTCGAGCTCGCGGACGGCGTCCTCATACCCCTTTTGCGTCATATAGAACTTGTCTGCCATTGTTTACCCCTCTGCGCCATATGCGCGATCATGAAAAATACGACCGTGGTCCGCCACGGTCCGTTTTCCCTATTATACGCCTTCCCGAAGGGTTTGTCAACCCACTTTTCGCCCCGCGCCCCATATTTGCGCGATTTTTACCGCCGTCCGCCCAAAACGCTTGCCTTTCCGCCCCGTTCACGGTATAATAAAGACGATGTTCCGGATCTGGGCAAGAGTCTACCAAAAGGAGCGCATCGCGGCGCAATGCACCTATGAGCGGGAGGAGAACTTCACCTATTCCCGCTTCTTTCACTATCTCGCCGAGATCTGCGACGAGCTCGACGTCCCGACGCCCGTCCTTTTGAAGACCCATGTCTTCAGCTATGCGAAGTTCCGCCATGTCGTCTTCCGCCCGCAGGATTTCATGGAGCCCGTCTCCTTCGAAAAACTCGTCATCGAAAATATCTCGTGAGACTTCGGTCCCCGCGCACGGCAACGGCGCGGGGATCTTTTACGAGAGAAATTTGGTGGGACGGAAGGCGATGAGCCAAAAGAGAAGCCACAGCGCGGCGGCTCCCGAAAGAGAGAGAACGGCGCGGTAGGCGATCCTGTTTCCCGCCGTGACCGCCCAAAGAAGATCGAATCCCGTCAGCGCATAGACGGAGGCGAAGATCCCGAAGACAATGAGCAGTGAGCAAAAAATGAGCGTCGTATATTTCATGCCCGCAGTATGCGCACCGCCGCGTTTTTTACGCGGCGGCACAAAAGGAAGCACCCATGTCCGAGGTCCGTGCTTCATTTTTTGTCTTATGACCGTTGAAGCGGCCCCGCGGCGGATTACCAGTCCTGCTTTTTCAAAGACTTGTCCTTGACGTCGTCGTAGTAGTCGAAATAGCGCTTCTTCCAATCGTCGGGAAGCGCTTCCCCCCGCTCGGCAAAAAATTCTTCAAGCTCTTCGGGCGTAAAATCCCCCTCCGAAATCTCTTCGAACTCCGAAAACAGCTTCATCATTTCCCACTGCGTCATCGTGTGCCTCCTGCGCCTTGCGTTTTGCACAATGTTATCAACATATCCACATCGCGGTGTGGATAACTTTCAGCCCATAAACCGGTTCTGCGCGGGGTCGTAAACGTACCCGATCTCCCCCATGCGGCGGACGATCTCCTCCTCGTTTAGCCCGAGATCGTCGGCAAGGTCCGCCAAAGAAGGGTACTCGTCGCGCAGTTTGGTGTTGAGATAGCTCAAATAAAGATAGGGATCTTCCATCGTTTTGCCTCCTCTCTATTGTACCACGCTTTTCGAAAAAGCGCAACCACCCTTGATTTTATGAATTTTCTAAATTTCTTAGAAAAAAGTTGACAAAATTATAAATGTATGATACAATAATATTATCTTTCCTTTGGAGGAGACCATGGAAGAATTTACGGAGTTTGATGAAGCGCTCATTACCGCGTGGGTGAAGCTGACGGGCGTGCTGAAAAATACGCGCATTACGCAGGGCATGATCTACAACGAGGCCGTCGTGATGAACATCGTTTACAGGAAGCTGTGCGCCGACGGCGAGGGGCTGACCTCGTTCAAGGAGATCGCCGGCGAGACCAGAATGCTCAAATCGCTCGTCAACAGGACCATCGATTCCTTGGTCGCCAAGGGCTTTTTGCTGAGGTGCGACGGCGAGGTGGACCGCAGGACGTCCTACGTCCGTCCCGTGAAGGAAAACCTCGAGCCCTTCCTCGAAGTGCACCGCCGCTCTCTTGCCCTCGCCCACCGCGCCGCGGAGACCATCGGCAGGGAAGACGCCGAGGCGTTCCTCCGTATCGCCGAAAAGATCGCGGCGAATGATCCTCTCAAAAATTAAGCAGAGCCCGCAGTCATGCGGGCTTTTTGAACGGCACATCGCGGACACGGTACCCTCCGATCCCGCCATACTCCCTTTATTTCTTTGGATATTTTATCCCGCGGAAGACAACCTGCCCACAAATAGAACAGAGAGAAAGGACGCCCGAACGGACGTCCTTTCTATATCATTGCACTTTCTCATAGAGAGCTTAACGGAACGTGGAAAGCCGCAAATCGGCTGTTCGTTCTTTCTCGTTCTTGTTCGGTTGCGGCTTGCACAGAAGAGAAAGAAAGGACGCCCAAACGGACGTCCTTTCCATATCGTTCCAATCTCTCAATGAGAGCTTAACGGAATGTGGAAAGCCGCAAATCGGCGATTCATTCTCCCGTTCGTTTTCGGTTGCGGCTTGCACAGAAGTAAAGGCTTACACAAAAGTAAAGAAAGGACGCCCGAACGGACGTCCTTTCCTTGTCTGAAATCCGGCAACTACCTATCCTCCCGGGCCGTTGGGCCAAGTACTTTCGGCGTAAGAGAGCTTAACTTCTGTGTTCGGGATGGGAACAGGTGGATCCTCTCTGCTATCGTCACCGGAATGGTATATAAAGCGCGTCTGCGCGTTATATCAATGGTTTGTCGTTAATAGTTTCCCCTAATAACGACGGTTTCGGAATACGCCCTCGATCGCTCTTGGGCGATATCTTGCGTTTTTGGAATGAGATTTCTCGGCAAGCTCGAAATGACGTTCCGTTACAATTTGCCTTCGGCGGAAAGATTTTCGCCGAAACCTTGCTTCCAAATCCTTGCCTCAGGCGGAATTCATTTCCGCCGTGGGCGCCTCAATTTGCCGAACCCTTTCGGCTTCTTGTCCGTTGAAACGAACGAGAGGACCAAGCAGGTTAAGGTACGGAAGCTCATTTCCTCGACGAAAAGATTTGCGAAGCAAAGATTTTCGCCGAAACAAGGATTTTCGCAAACTGACAACTACACAGCAAACACGTTGGAGACGCAAAGCGAACTCGTAGAAATCATAGCTTTTCTCGTAATTAAGATTCGTAGCTGCTCTCAACTCAAGTTGAGATCAAGCCCTCGACCTATTAGTATCGGTCAGCTTCATGCGTTACCGCACTTCCACCCCCGACCTATCAACCTTATCGTCTTTAAGGGGTCTTACTATCTTACGATATGGGATACCTTATCTTGAGGTTAGTTTCACACTTAGATGCTTTCAGCGTTTATCTAATCCGCACTTCGCTACCCTGCCATGCCGCTGGCGCGACAACAGGTGCACAATAGGTGCGTTCATCCCGGTCCTCTCGTACTAAGGACAAATCCTCTCAAG
>CANQXA010000045.1 GCA_947627765.1 uncultured Clostridia bacterium | reverse complement strand
GGGGTTGTAGGGCGTCACGAAAGGCATTGCGTGGAAAGTGTAGTTGGGAATGTTGCCGCCGTCCTCGAAGTCGTAGACCGCCTGCTCGAGCGGACAGTTGCGGGCACGGCAGTAGGCGAGGATCTCATCGAAATTCGCGAACGGGTAGACCTCCCGCTTGGAAGCCGTCTCCCCCGCGCGGACAATGGTCCCCCCGCCGACCGAGAGATAGGTCTCGCGGGCGACCGACCCGTCTTCCATATACGCCTCGAGATCGAACGTATTGGGGTGCGGAAGATCTTTGCGGGTACTGTCGAAGACCACTTCACAGGGACGCGGAGCGAAAGTTTCGACAATGGCGCGATCGGTAAGATGCCCCTTCCCCGTTAAGGCGAGGGAGCCGTATAACACGGCACGGAAGCGCGTTGCCGAGGCATGGGTGGCAGAAAATTGCTCTGCCGCCCGAACGGGCCCCATCGTATGAGAGCTCGAAGGTCCTTTTCCGATTTTATAAAGTTCCCGAAGCGATTCCATATTATCTTAATTTTTGAAATAGCGTTCTTCGCCGATGATATGGGCGGTCCCGCACTTTACGGATCCGCCGACGGATACCCGTTTGTTTTCCGCAGTCCGATCCCTGTAAATTGCCCTCGTTCGGCACATACTGCCTTCGGTATGATTTTTCTCTATGTGCTCTTCGCCGTCTACATCCTCTCCGTCAACGGGTTCGCCTTCCGCTTCGTCAAGACCCAGCGGGACTGCCTCGACTCGGGCGAACGGCCCGCGGGAGACGGAAAATTGCTCCTGACCGCCCTCCTTGGGGGTGCGATCGCGGTCTACGCGGCGATGCTTGCGATGCGCTACCGCCTCAACAGCCTCGCGCTCATGATCCTCGTCCCCCTCATCGCCGTCGTCAATGTCTACTGCTTTTACCTCGGGTTCAGCGGCATCCACGTCTTTTTGCTCTGATCAGCGCAGACGGGGATAGTTTTCCTCCAGCCATTTGGCGACGCCGTCCTCCTCGCAGTAGCCGATGACGCCCGTCGCCTTCGCTTTGAGCCACGCGTCCGCATTCATCACCGCATACTTTTCGTCGCAGACGTCGAACATATCCGAATCGTTGGAAGTATCCCCGAAGCAGACGACGCGGTCGCAGCCGAGGTGGGCGCGTAAAAATTTTACGCCGTTCGCCTTGGTCGCCGCGCGGGGAGAGATCTCCATCCAGAAGTCTTCGGAATACGCCTCCTGATGGAAGATGCAAATAAAGCGGGTATCGTATTTGAGGTCATTCCACGCGCGCTCCAACAGCTCGCGGGCGCCGATACATTTGAAATAGAAGACGTAGCCGTCCACGAGCTCTGCGTCGGAATCGACCGCCGAGAGCCGTTCGTCACCGTAGCGGCGGGTCAGATAGCGGCGGATCCCGCTCGTCTCGCTGGTCTCGTTCCATACGAGGCGCTCCCGCCCTTCGACCGCGCCGAATACCACGGGCAGGATCCCGTAGCGGAGCAACACGGAAAGGACATAGTGCTTGGTCTCATCGTCGAACACGGTGTAGGAAAGGGTCTCGTCCCTGCCGTAATCGTAGATGAGCCCGCCGTTGTAGAGAATCACGGGGACGGAAAGGGTCAGACCTTCGAGCGCGCGCTTTGCGCTGAGGGCGGAACGGGCGGTCGCATACGTGATGAGCGCGCCCTCCCCGATCAGACGGTTGAGCCGCTCGCGGCTGTATGCAGAGACCTTTTCGTCTTTGGTCAATAGTGTGCCGTCCAAATCAGTTACAAATAAAGTCTTCATACTCACACCGATTGAGTCCTCTACCTTATTATAGCATACTTGCCCGCGAATTTGTACGAAATGTGCGTGAATTTCCCAAAAGTCGGATTTTGTGATTCCTTGACAGAAAACGATTCTTTTTCCACGGGAGGTTTGCGCGCCGCGTTGTCTGACGTCCCGCCCTTTGTCCCCCTCTTTTTTTGCCCGTTGGACGCCCTTTGTCCGCTCCTTTTGTAAAATGCGGCGCTCTTTTTGTGGGTTACGGCACTCTTGCGGAAAAATTGTTCGGAAAAATAGAATCGGACAACAAGACGAAATCGCCTCGCCGCCCGATCTATAAGGGGGGGAATGAATGAACGGTGGAATGTGCGGAGGGCTCGGATCCGCCCCGCCGCTTCTTATGATTATTGTACTCCCCCTCGCTCGGTTTTTCAAGCATTTTCTTGCCTGAATATGGACATTTATTGACTTTTTTGCGGGACCCTGTCGCGATTGCGAAAAAATTGGGACGGTGCGAGGAAGTTTTGACAATGGAAAGGAGCGACGGGAAGGCTGGAGGGAGCGGCGGAAGAAGCGGTGAGAGAGTGAAGGTCATACTAAGGCGCGCGCCCGCAGTGGCATAGCCCCTGCGGGCGCGCGCACCGATCCCGACAAACGAAAAACCCAAGCCGAAACGATCGGTTTGGGTTTTCGTGGTACACCATCAGGGACTCGAACCCTGGGCCCATTGATTAAGAGTCAATTGCTCTACCAACTGAGCTAATGGTGCGTATCTGGTGGTCCATCCGGGATTCGAACCCGGGACACCTTGATTAAAAGTCAAGTGCTCTGCCA
>CANQXA010000044.1 GCA_947627765.1 uncultured Clostridia bacterium | reverse complement strand
GAGGAAGGTTTCCTCGCACGTTTCTTTTCGAAGCGAACTGCCCACCCCCCTACCCCCCTCCAATGGAGGGGGTAATGGGATTCACACTCTCCAATGGAGGGGGTAATATAGGAGCGAGCAAAGAAACGTGCGAAAAATTACCCGCCGTATTCCTTCAAATACCTTGCGCGAAGCTGTCCGCACGCGCCGCCGATGTCGCTCCCCATACTGCGGCGGAGGGTCGCGGAGATCCCGCGCTCCGTGAGCGCCCGCAGAAATTCCTGTGCCGTGCGCTCGTCCGTGCCGTCGAGATCCCGCTCCTTCACGGGATTGAGACGGATAAGATTGACGTGGCAAGGTCTCCCCTTCAAGAGGGCGGCGAGCGCTTCCGCATGGACCATGTCCGCGTTCTCCCCCTCGATCAGCGCATATTCGAAGATATAACGGCGCCCCGTTTCCTCGAAATATTCGGCGCAGGCTTCGAGGATCTCGGAGATGGAATAGCGATTCGCGATCGGCATGGTGCGGCGGCGCTCGGCGTCGCTTACGGCGTGGAGGGAGACGGTGAGCGTGAGCGGGATCCCCTCTTTCGCGAATCTCTTCATCTCGGGGACGAGGCCGCACGTCGAGAGGCTGACGTTCCGCGAGCTGATCCCGATCCCCCCCTCCGCCGAGAGGTTGCGCAAAAATTTCACGACGTTTTGATAGTTGTCGAAGGGTTCGCCGCTCCCCATCAAAACGGCGTTGGTCACGGCGCGCTCTTTAAGCGTCCCCCCCTCGCGGCGGTTGACCGCCGTGATCTGGCATAAGATCTCGCCCGCGGTGAGGTCGCGGATCTTGCCGCCGAGCGTCGAAGCGCAGAATTTGCACCCCATGCGGCAACCGACCTGCGTCGAAACGCACTGCGTGTTGCCGTATTTGTACTTCATCAGCACTCCTTCGATGAGACTGCCGTCCGCGAGCTCGAAGAGGAACTTCTTGGTCCCGTCCGCGGAGACAAATTCCTCCCGCACGCTCACGGGCTCGTCCTCATACGTTTCGAGAAGGCGCGCTTTGAGCGGATAGGGAATGGGCAGTTCGGAGATCCGCCGCCCCTGCATCAAGCCGACAAAGAGCTGGTCGGCGCGGTACCTCTTTTCGCCCAACGAGAGGACGAGGGCGGTCAGTTCCTCCCGCGAGAGATCTTGTAAGATGTTCTTCATTTGCGCCTCCGCAGTTTGGCGACGTAAAACCCCGCTCCGAACGCGCGGTCGGGCAGAAATTGCAGACCGTACGCCGTCGTCTCGTGCGCGAGAGGACTATTGGCGCGCTCCGCCGTAAAGGGCGCGCCGCTCTCCAAAAACGCTCCGACGATCCCGTCGTTCTCGCACGGAAGGATGGAACAGGTGGAATAGTAGAGCGCGCCGCCCGCTTTCACATAGCGGGCGCAATTCGCGAGGATCGCGCTTTGCAACGCCATGAGTTCGGACATGGTACCCTCGTTTTTCCTCATGGGGAGATCGGGATTCTCGGCGGCCGTCCCGAGGCCCGAGCAGGGAACGTCGCAGAGGACGCCGTCGAAGGCGCCCTCCCACGCAGGACGGAAGACGGAACTGTCGCCCTGCACCGCGGTGACGTTGTCCGCCCCCATTCGCCTTGTATAGCTTTCGATCAGCTTGACGCGGTGGGGATGGAGCTCCGCCGCCGTCACGGTTTGGCATCTCTCTGCGAGCAGGACGGATTTCCCGCCCGGTGCGGCGCAGGCGTCGAGTAAGGATTTGCAGGGCTCTACGATCCCGCAGACCGCCACGCTTCCCACCGACTGAAAGGTGTAATCGCCGCGGTCGAATCCCCCGTCCCGCACAAAGTTTTTGAAGATCTTCACCGAGGGGAAGGGCGTATCGAGATGTTCGCTCCCGAGATAGCGCTCCATGCCGCGCACGAAGCGCACGTTCACGCCGCGGCTCTTTGCAAGCACGATGTCCCGCACGCGTTCGCCGTATTCTTCGCGCAACATCCCGATCGCAAAGAGGGGGAAATTGCTCTCCACGGAGAGCCCCTCGTCTCCTGCGGGAAGGCGGACGGCGGAGCGGTCGAAACGGCGCAAAAAGGCGTTGACAAAGCCCGCGGCGCCCCCTTTCCCCAATCCTTTGAGGAGATCCACCGCGCAGTCCGTGACGAGATAGACGGGCTCCTCCAAAAATATGAGGTGGTAGAGGGCGATTTTGAGGGCGATTTTGACGGGCGCCTTGGGAGAACGGTCTGTAAACGTTTGGATGCAGAGCGAGAGATACCCGTCGTGTTCGAGGACGCCGTAGACCGTCTTGACCGTGCCCGCGCGGTGCTCCCCGCCCAATCCCGCAAGGGCGATCTTGAGGTGCGCGCCCCCTTGGTAAACCTGCGTCAGAATGCGGTATGGTTCAAGAAACCGGTTGCTCAAAGCGCGCGCCCTCCAGCTTTCTTCCGTTGCAGAACGCCCTGTCGTCCATTACCTTCCCGCCCGCGGGCTGTAATTCGCGGATGCGGACCGCGCCGCTTCCGCAACGGACGACAAAGCCCTGTTTGGGGCTCGCCGCGACCACCGTTCCCGCGGGGACGTCCGCCTCGCAGGGGACCTCTTCGGCAAAGAGCAGGTTGAGCGTGAGGCCGCTCACCCGCGCAAAGGCGAGCGGAGCGGGCGAAAGTCCGCGGATGAGACAACTCACCTCGCGCGCCGTCCCGCCGAAATCCACTTCCGTACGGGCGACTTTTTTGCAGACAGATCCCTCCCCCTGCTGTTTCAAGACGGTTTTGCCCTGCCCGATGAGATCAAGGGCGTGCATAATCAGAAGGCTTCCACAGTCCGCGAGCCGCGCGGAGAGGGTGCCGAACGTGTCGCTGTCTTCGATTTCCACCTTTTCAGAAAGAAGGATGTCTCCCGTATCCAGCCCCAAACCCGTCTTCATGATGGTGACGCCCGTTTCCCTCTCGCCGTCTATGATGGCGCGGGCAATGGGCGCGGCGCCGCGGTAGGCGGGAAGAAGGGACGCGTGGATATTCCACACGCCGAGCGGAAAGCGATCGAGGATCTCCTGCGTCAAGATCTGCCCATATGCGCAAGTCACCATGAGGTCGGCACGGAGCTCGGAAAGCTCGGCGGCGCAGTCGCGGATGCGCGGAAATTGCAAAACGGGCACGCCGAGCGCCTCCGCCTCCGCTTTGACGGGGGGCGGCGTCAAAATCCCCTTTCTGCCCTGCGGCTTGTCGGGCTGGGTGACGGCGGCGACGAGGCTATCGCCGTACAGCCGTCGGATGGCGCGAAGGGAGGGGACGGCGAATCCGGGCGTCCCCGCAAATACGATCCTCATTCAGTCCTCCGCGTCGCGGATGTTGACCGCCTTATCCGTATAGAGGACGCCGTCGAGATGGTCGAGCTCATGGCAGACGGCGCGGGCGAAGAAATCGCG
>CANQXA010000043.1 GCA_947627765.1 uncultured Clostridia bacterium | reverse complement strand
CAAGGCGATGGAGGATAAGGGCATCGGCAGACCTTCCACCTACGCCTCGATCATCTCCGTCCTGACCAAGCGCAAGTATGTGGAGAAGGACGGCAAGTACATGAAGCCGACCGAGATCGCCTACCGCATCACCGATATGCTCGTCCACTATTTTACCGACGTCATGGACGTGGGATTCACCGCCGATATGGAGGAGAAGCTCGACGAGATCGAGGACGGCGGCAAGGATTGGCATTCCATCATCGCGGCGTTCTATCCGCCCTTCGAGGAGAAACTGCGCTTCGCCTCCACCGACGGGGACGAGGTCACCGACATCCTCTGCGAGAAATGCGGGCACCCCATGGTCAGAAAGACGGGCAAATACGGCAAGTATCTCGCCTGTTCCAACTATCCCGCCTGCTCCAACATTGTCAGCGAAGGGGAGGCGGAAGTCTCCGATACGCCCTGCCCCAAGTGCGGACAGCTCATGGTCATCAAGAGCGGAAGATACGGCAAATTCCTCGCCTGCCCCAATTATCCCGCCTGCAAGTCCACCCTGCCCTTCGGCACGGAGACCGAGGAGATCTTGGAGGGCGTCTGCCCCGATTGCGGCAAGCCCACCAAGCGGCTCAAAACGCGCACGGGCAAGACCTATTACGGTTGCAGCGGCTATCCCGCCTGCAAGTTTATGAGTTGGGACGTCCCCACGGGCGAAAAATGCCCCAAGTGCGGCTCGGCGCTCGTCAAGACGGCGCGCGGTTCGGTGCGGTGCTCGGGCAAGGATTGCTCGTATAAGATCGCCCCTCCCAAGGCGCCCAAGGCGCCCAAAGCGGAGTGAGCGTCACCGTCGTCGGAGCCGGGCTTGCGGGGAGCGAGGCGGCGTACTTCCTCGCCGAGCACGGCGTGGACGTAGACCTCATCGATATGAAGCCAGCCTTCACGCCCGCCCACTCCGACGTCAATTTCTGCGAACTCGTATGCTCCAACTCCCTGAAAAGCGACGACGTCTACGGCAACGCCTGCGGACTGCTCAAAGAGGAGATGAGAAGATTGGGCTCCGTCACCATGGAGGCGGCGGAGAGGACCCGCGTTCCCGCGGGCGGCGCCCTGGCGGTTGACCGCGGGGCGTTTTCGGCATATGTGACCCAAAAACTGCGCTCCCATCCCCGCATCCGCGTCCGTTCGGAGCTCGTTCGGGAGCTCCCGCAAAGGGGGATCGTCGCAACGGGTCCCCTCACGGCGGGTCCGCTGTTTGAGAGTCTCGAAAAGAGGTTCGGGTGTCTGCATTTTTACGACGCCTCCGCGCCCATCGTCTCCGCCGAGAGCGTCGATCAGGCCCATGCCTTCGCGGAGGACCGCTACGGCGGCGGCGAGGGGGATTATCTCAACTGTCCCATGACGAAGGAGGAATACGACGCGTTTTGGGAGGCGCTGACGGGCGCCGAACGCGCCGAGCTCCACTCCTTCGAGAAGGGGGAGATCTTCGAGGGATGTATGCCCGTCGAAGTGATGGCAGCCCGCGGAAGGGATACGTTGCGGTTCGGGCCCTTCAAACCCGTCGGGCTCACATGGCAGGGGATCCGCCCTTACGCCGTGCTCCAGCTCAGAAAGGAGAACGCCGCCGCGACGAGCTACGGGCTCGTCGGCTGTCAGACCAATCTGAAATTTCCCGAGCAGAAGCGGGTATTTTGCATGATCCCCGCTCTCCGCAATGCCGAATTCGAGCGCTACGGCGTGATGCATCGCAATACCTATCTCGAAGCGCCCAAGTGCTTAAACGCCGATTTTTCCGCCAAAGACGATCCCGATCTCTTCTTCGCGGGGCAGATCACGGGCGTGGAGGGTTACGTCGAAAGTGCGGCGTCAGGGCTCTTATGTGGGTACCATGTCTGGAGGAGGACCCTCGGAAAGCAGACGATCGTCCCCCCCGAGACGACGGTTTCGGGCGCGCTCTCCCGCTACATCGCATCCCCCAACGCCCATTTCGAGCCCATGAACGCCAACTACGGCGTGCTCGCGGGCGGGTTTGCGGAAGTGCGCGATAAGAAGGAGCGCAAAAAACTGCTCGCGCTCCGCGCGCTTTCCGAAATCGAGCGTTTCAAATCGGAAGTTTTTGGGTATCAGTAACTTAGTTAAGGAGGTTTATCAGGATGGAATTCCGGGGTACGACCATCTGTGCCGTCAAACGGGACGGCGTGACGGCGATCGCGGGGGACGGACAAGTCACCATGGGCGAGAGCGTCGTCTTCAAGAATACGGCGGTCAAAGTGCGCAGAATTTACGGCGGGAAGGTGATCATGGGCTTTGCGGGCTCGGTCACCGACGCCTTTTCCCTTTCCGAGCGGTTCGAGGGGATGCTCAACAAGTTTGCGGGCAATCTCATGCGCTCGGCGGTGGAGCTCGCAGACCTTTGGCGGAGCGACAAGATCGGGCGCAAGCTCGACGCGATGATGATCACCGCCGATAAGGATACTCTCCTCATTCTTTCGGGGACGGGGGAGGTCATCGAGCCCGACGAAGGGATCTGCGCCATCGGGAGCGGCGGAAACTACGCCCTCGCCGCGGCGCGCGCGCTCGCCCAGAACACGGATTTCTCCGCCGAGGAGATCGCGAGGAAGTCGCTTAAAATCGCTTCGGAGATCTGCGTCTACACCAACGACCACATCATTTGCGAGACCGTTTGAGCGCCTTATCGCGCCCGTCTCCCCGCCGCAGATCCCCGTTTTTACAAAAAGCGGTAGGACAAGGCGGGGGCTCGCACCGTCAATCTCATGAGGAGGCATTATGGACCTTTCACCCAAACAGATCGTAACAGAGTTGAATAAACACATCATCGGGCAGGACGAAGCGAAGAAGGCGGTCGCCATCGCGCTCCGCAACCGCTACCGCCGCGCCCAGCTCTCTCCCGAGCTCCGCGAGGAGATCACGCCCAAGAACATCATCATGAAGGGACCTACGGGCGTGGGGAAGACGGAGATCGCGCGCCGTCTCGCCAAGCTCGTCAAGGCGCCCTTCGTCAAGGTCGAGGCGACCAAGTACACCGAAGTCGGCTATGTCGGAAAAGACGTCGAGGGCATGGTCCGAGATCTCGTGGAATGCGCGATCCGTCTCGTCAAGGACGAGAAGACGGCGGAGGTCTACGCCAAGGCGACGGAAGCCGCCGAACAGCGCCTTTTGAAACTGCTCGCCGAGCTCAAAAAGAACGAGCGGGGCGAGATGGACCGCAAGCTCTTCGAGGACAATCTCCTCACCGCTCTCAGAAAGGGCGACTTCGACAACCTCGTCATCGAGGCGGACGTCAAGGACGAGATCAAGAACATGGAGCTCGTCCCGGGCGGCGCCGCGATCAACCTCGGGTCGATCTTCGGCGAGATGCTTCCCGCAAAGCGCAAGAAGCGCAAGCTGACCGTAAAAGAAGCCAAAAAGCTGTATATTGCCGAGGAAGCGGAGAAGCTGATCGATGACGACGCCGTCACCGACGAAGCCCTCCGCCGCGCCGAGAACGACGGCATCATCTTCATCGACGAGATCGACAAGATCGCGGGGAAGGGCAATACCTCGGGGGCGGACGTCTCCCGTGAAGGCGTCCAGCGGGACATTCTGCCCATCGTCGAAGGGAGCACGGTGATGACCAAGTACGGACCCGTCAAGACCGATTATATGCTCTTTATCGCGGCGGGCGCCTTCCATGTCTCCCGCGTCGAGGACCTCATTCCCGAATTGCAGGGCAGGTTCCCCGTCTCGGTGGAACTGCATTCCCTCACGAAGAAGGATTTCATCGAAATTTTGACCAATACCGAGCACTCGCTCACCCAGCAATATGCCGTTCTTCTCGCCGTCGATAACATCGATTTGAAGTTTACGCCCGACGCGATCGAGGCGATCGCGGAGATCTCCGAGGAGATCAATCTCACGAGCGAAGACATCGGCGCGCGCCGACTGCATACGGTGATGGAATATCTTCTCGAGGATATTTCCTACAATGCGGGCGGCGGCGATTACCCTTTGATCCCCGTGGAGATCAACCGCAATTACGTCGAAGAGCATCTCAAAAACATGACGCGCGACCGCAATTTGAAGAAGTACGTGCTGTGATTCACGGAAATTTCTTGTTTCAAGAAATTTCCGTGAGGGGTTAAAAAAAGTACAGCTCAAAGCCCCGTCGCCCACGGACCGAATTGTTCTCAAAGTCAACAAGCGCGGAGCGCAAATTGGGGCAAAAAACAAAAAGCGTGGTTTTTGTTTTTTGAGGAATTGGGAGAGATTCACGAATTTTATTTCGCCGCCCCACACCCCCTTAGTCCCCCTCCCACGGAGGGTGGAGCGGCGCAATTCTCATTCAACAGCCCTGTGGGCTGTGAATGGCGCCGCGACAGGAGGCGTGGC
>CANQXA010000042.1 GCA_947627765.1 uncultured Clostridia bacterium | reverse complement strand
GTAAAAAACAGCGATTTTGAGGCATTTTTTTGCATTTCCCGCAGTTTTTTATGGATAGAACAATCCCTTAGGAGGGGTTTATTATATCCATTTAACTACGGAAGCGTGGAGGCTGATTGGGGACCCCGTAAAAAGACGAAGTATTTTTACGGGGAGAGGAGGCGCAACGGAGCGGCCTTGCTCTTGCCGCAAAGCGGGAAGAGCACGAAGCGAAGTTTGCGCCGACGAAGGAGGGGCTTGTTATATCCATTTAACTACGGAAGCATGGAGTCGGATCCTCTCTATCTTACATCATCGCGGGAAAAATTGCAAGCGTTTTTGTCCCCTTCCCGCGAAGAATTCTCCCGCGCGGAGAGCCTTGCGGAATTTATCCGGTCTTCGTCTTCTCGCGGCATCCGCGCACGATCATATATCCCCCCAAACACAGCACGAGCAGTCCCGCCGTCACCCCCGTTATGCCGTTGAAAAGGGTCGCGTTGACAGAGACGTCCTCGAATACGCCGAGCATCGCGGTCTGGAGCGCGGCGATCGAGACGAGGGCGTCCGCAAACCCGATGTTGCGCAAAGCCCGCACCGTGTCGCTGTCGCGGCGGCGCGCTTTGAAGAGATGGTAGACGCCGAAGCCGATCTTCAAAAAGGCGTACAGGGCGGCGACGTAGATGGTCAGCCCCGCATAGGCGTAGCGGTAGTTGCGGACGACGGTCAAGACGGTCACACCCGAAAAACAAAAGGCGAGTACGACGAGCAAAACGCCGCTTACGAGATAGCCGTTTGTTTCGCGCAGACGGAGGCGGCTTCCCGATTCCCCCTTCTTTCTGCCCGCATAACGGGAGAGGAGGACGGCGCCCCGCGTGAGCGAGAGCACGCCGTAATACCCCGCGAGGGTGGCGTACCAAACCGACGCGGAGAGATAGGCGAGCACGGCGTTGTAGCAGGCGATCGCCCAAGATACGGCACAGCCGCCGAGCGCAACGGCGACCGTCTTGAATTCGTAGTCGCCGCGGAACCGGCGGACGAAATGCTTCAAAGTCATATCACGACAAAATATTATAATCGCATTCTGTGAAAAAAACCACCGGAAAGACGAGAAAATTGTATGAAAAATCCGCAAGGCGGTTGCCCTGCGGATCCTCTTAGCCGGGATTACTCTAAGCCTTCATTGAGCTTTTTGAGGAGCTCGTCGAGATCGTTGCCGTGGACGGACACCGCCTCCGCGATGGTCTCCCCGTGTGCGAGCGCACAGCCGAAGCAATGCATTCCCGCCGAGAGAAGGATCTCCGCCGCGTTGGGGTTCATCTGAAGGCAATCGGCGATCAACGTCTCCGCCGTGATTTTTGCCATGATCGTTCCTCCATTGGATTTCTAATACGATTATACCACACGTCTTTGGGAATTTCAACCGTTTTGGCGAGATTTTTTCAAAGCCCGATCAGCCAATAGAGGAGCCCTACGGCGGCGCCCGCGCTCACGCCGAATACGATGATCGGTCCCGCGACGATGAACATCTTCGCCGCCATGCCATAGACGTAGCCCTCCGTTTTGAACTCGATCGCGGGAGAGGCGACGGAATTGGCGAAACCCGTAATGGGGACGATGCTCCCCGCGCCCGCGTTTTTGCCGATGCGGTCGTAGACGCCGAACCCCGTCAGAAGGGTGCCGAGGAAGATGAGGATCGCCGAGACCGTACCCGCCAAAATGTCTCCTTTGAGCCCCGCGTACTCCAAGAGATAGCGGAAAAACTGCCCGATACAGCAGATGAATCCCCCTACGAGAAAGGCTCTGCCGCAAGTTTTGAAGTGCTGGGTGGGCGGATCGAAGGAATTGACATAGCGGAGATAGTTGGGGTTGCAGTTCTCGCGGTTCTTGCCCGTCATGAGCGGATCCCCTCCCCGCCGTGCTCGGGGAAACAGGTCTCCCGCTCCTGGGGCTCCTTTCCGAGCGGATTGCGCTTGATCTTCTTCATGCCTATAATTTGGCGCACGGGAGCGGAAAATATACCTCTTTGCTAAGATGTATAGGATGCGAGAAGGTCGTAGAGCGTGGCGTAATAATCCCCGAGATAGGAGCGGGCGAGCGAATCCATGCGGTACGCTTCGAGACGCGCGGCGGGGTCGTCGGTCACCTGCATATAGTAATTTCTGACGACGAGAAACCGTTGGGAATAGCTGAGCCCGTAGTTGGGATTTTCGGGATAGCGGTAAGGACCCTGCTCGTTCCCCTCCTGCCCGATCGCCTCGTACGCGAGCTGGTAGAGGAGGGTTTCGCGCACCGCGTCCACATCCTCCGCCGCCTTGCCGTCGATGGCGCTTGTTTCGCGCTCCCACGCGCTCGTTCGGGCGTTGTCGTTGATGAGCAGGTGCAAAAAGAGGTCCTGCTTCTCGCTCTCGGCTTTGGCGACGATCCTGTTCTTCTCTTCCTGCGCCGTGCGCACCATCGCCATCTGTACGGCGCTGAGGTCGGCGTATTGCGGGTCGTTGAGATCGATGATGTCGATGGTCATACGTCCTCCCTGAAATGGAATGTGAACGAGCGGACCGACGCGCCCTCTTCAACTTCCGCGCGGAAGAAGATCTCGCCGCCGCACAGGGTACGGGTGAGCGGCGTGAAGATCCCCGCGGAAAGACTGCCCGTTGCCCGCTCCGCGCCCGAGCCCGCCGTATAGGCGATATGCCCCTCCCCCGCCGCGGTGACCGCAACGAGCCGCCTTCCGTTCTCCGCATGGGGAGGAATGAAGGAGATCTCGAGCGCGCACGGGCTCGAAGGAAAGAGCCGTCCCGTGCCGCCGAGACGGTAAACGGCGCCACCATGTCCGAAGTATACCCCCTCCGAATTGCCCGCAAGCGCGGTGACTTTGACGGGAAGGAAGCGGTGGAGGTCGCGCTCGGGCTCATAGACGAGGAGCAGGTCGTGTTCGCCGTCCGTGACGGAAGCGTAGTATGCCCCGCCCCCGCAAATGTGCATGGGAGACGAGAAGGCGAAGCGCGAGCGGGAACGCACGCATTCCGCTCTCTTGCCGCTCAGACGGAACAGGGCGTCCGCCGTCGCGAACACGAGATAGTTCCCGCAGTCCTGCACGGAACCCTCCAAGATCGCGCCCCCGCCGTATTCGATGGGTTCGAAACGGAAATCGAGGTCGCTTCCGTCCGCGCCGAGAAGGAAGACCGCATTTTCGCGGAAGACATAGAGCTCGCCCCCGTGGGAGAAGAGCCCCACGATCTTTCCGCCGACGGGCGTGAGCGGGATCTTGCCCGAATAGCCCGTGCCGTCCCAGCCCTCCGCGCCCATCGGATCGGAGTAATACAGCGTGGAATCTTGGGCGAGGAAGAGGCGTTCATGATGGACTGCGGCGTATTTGCCCCCTACCATGCCCGAAACGAGCCCGAGGGAAGTGTTGCCGATCCGATAAAGTCCCGCCTCGGAAAAGACGTAGCGGACCGCCTCTTCCCCCTTGGGCGCGTAGGCGGCAATGCCCTCGGCGCCGCTCCCGCCGTAGTAGGAGACTTCCCCGGGAAGCGAACAGAATGTGCCGTCCTGCAAGACGCCGAAGAGGGCGCCGTGGGAGAGAAAGAGCTTCTCTCCCGAAAATTTGCATACCTCTTCCGCCTTCTCCGCGGGCAGGAATTCCCCCTCCCCATAGCGCATCCCCACCGCCCGCAGTTTGGAGGAGTAGCTCTTCCCCAACCGTGACGGCGTCAGCGTGACGGAGGTGTACCGTCCCTTGGGCGCGCAGAATGTCTTTTGGATCATGCCCACCTCCGCGTGCGCAGGGATAGTTTGTGGCGCACGAGCTGTGCGGCGCGGATCGCGTCGCGGAAACGGCTGTCGAAGGCGGACGCCTCGGCGTACTGCCCGTGGGCGAGGCTGAATTCCGCGGCGACGCCCAGCGCAAACATCCGTACGGAGACGCCGAGCGCGTAGTCGGAATGGTCGCCGATCCCCTTGGGGCGGGGCGCGTAGAGGTAGGTCACGGTGATGTCCCCCTCCCCTTCCGCGCGCAGGTAGTCGGTCGTCGTCTTGTAGGCGATCTCCCGTCCCGCTTCGTCCGTGACGCTGAGGATCTTATAGGGCGCCTCCGTAAATTGGCTAAACATGACCATCGATCGCTTCGGCGTAAAGGTATCCGTCCTTTGGAGCGGGAAATAGTCGAGGGCGATCTCGCTTTCCACGAGATTGAAGCAACGGACCAGCAGGAGGAGTTCTCCGCTTTCGGCGGGCTCCTCCACTGCGATGTCGCTTCTGCCGATCAGACCGACGGCGGTTTCCAGCACTTCTTTCACTGTGATCGCCATCGTCTTCCTCCTTTATGCGCCGATCCCCGCGATCATGCCCTGTCCCGCGGGGCGGTAGCACATGAGCTCCGCGTACTTCACGAGCGTGGCGGTGTAGGTGGGCTTGTTGGTATTTTGGACGAAGATCCTGCCGTTGTCCCCCTCGAGCCACTGCCAATCGCAGAGCTGGTGGAGGCAGAAGTCCTCCGTGTTGAGAAGATACATCGTCCCTGCGGGGCAGAAGCGGTCTACGACGACGGGGATGCCGTTGAAGGAGATCGCCTTGAATCCGCCCTCGAGGTTGAGCGTATCGATGTGGAGATGGGCGGAGAGCAGCGAGACGAGCTTCCTTCTCACATCCCACGAGCAGAGGATGAAGTTGACCCTGCTCCCCGAGACCTGCTCGATCTCGTCGATCGCCGTCTGGATCATATCCTCGGTGAGTTCGCCTGCGGAATTTTTGATGTAGGGCTTCATCCACGTCTTCCCCTTGCGCTCGACGCCGTAGAGGTCGTTCTCGGAGAAGATCGCCGAGAGCCCCGTAAGTTCGACGTTCTTGGAATGCTGGATGTAGACGGAGCACCCCGCGGGCGAGGAAATGGCGTTGCCGGAGATCACGATCTTACCCGCCGCGTGGTCGACGGAGTTGATCGTGCGCCCTGCCGCCGTGACCGAACCCGAGGAGGTGTAGATGTCTACGATCATCCCCTCCGCGAGATTGCGGGTCGTATCGACGGT
>CANQXA010000041.1 GCA_947627765.1 uncultured Clostridia bacterium | reverse complement strand
GCCGTCGAGATGGTCGAGCTCATGGCAGACGGCGCGGGCGAAGAAATCGCGGGCGACGAGGGAATAGCGGTCGCCGCGGCGGTCGTAAAAGATGACTTTGACCTTTGCGGGACGGCGCACTGTGCCCGCCTTCCCGCGGACGGAGAGACAGCCCTCTGGCCCCACCTGCTCCCCCTTTTCGGAGACGATCACGGGGTTGATCAGTTCGAAATAGCCCTCTTCCACATCGACGACGACGGCGCGGATGGGGATCCCCACCTGCGGCGCGGCGAGACCCGCGCCCTCCGCCTTTTTCAGCGTCTCCTTCATGTCGTCGAGAAGATCGGAAAGCCCGCCGTCGAAACGCGTCACGGGCTCGCATTTTTTACGGAGAACGGGGTCTCCGATCTGTACGATCTCACGGATCATGGTGATACCTCCCTTTCCCGGGGACCGCCCCGGGGACCGTTTAACTCAAATTGGAGGGGTTTTCCTCCACATAGACGAGCACGTCTTTATACTTTTCCGCAGTCAGGGCATAGATCTCTTCGAGCACGGAGCTGTCCGCAAGGCGCATGAGGACCTGATAGCGGTATTGTTTTTTGATACGTTTGATGGGCGAGTGCATCCTGTTGAAGAAGAGGAAGCAGTCCCGCTTCTCTTCGAAAAGCGCGCGCAGTTTTTCGTAGACGTCTTTGAGCGCCGCGAGCGCGGCGTCCTCCTTCTCGCCCGTCACCATCACGCGGACGATCCGCGCAAAGGGGGGGAACATCGTCGCCTCGCGCATGGAGATCTCGTGGCGGTAGAAGCCCTCGTAGTCGTACTGCGCGGCAAAGCGGAGGATATAGTTTTCGGGCTCGTACGTTTGCAAGATCACCTCGCCCGGGTCCTGCGCCCTGCCGCTCCTGCCCGCGACCTGCGTCACGAGCTGGAAGGTGCGCTCGCCGCTGCGGTAATCGGCAAAGTGCAGGCTCATATCGGCGTCGAGGATGCCGACCAACGTGACGAGGGGGAAGTCGTGCCCCTTGGCGACCATCTGCGTGCCCACCAAGAAATCCGCTTTGTGCGAGGAGAACTCTTTGAGGATCTTCAAATGCCCCTCTTTGCCGCTCGTCGTATCCATATCCATCCGCAGGATCCGCGCGGCGGGGAAGAGCTTTTTCAGTTCGTAGACCACCCGCTGGGTCCCCGTGCCGACGTAACCGATGTGCTTTCCGCCGCACGAGGGACAGACCTGCGGAACGCGGTAGCGCGCGCCGCAGTAATGACATTTCAGACAATCTTCCTCGCTGTGATAGGTGAGGGAGACGTCGCACTGCGAGCACTTGGCAAAGTACCCGCAATCGCGGCAGAGCACCGTCTGGGAATAGCCGCGGCGGTTGAGAAAGATGATCGCCTGATTGCCCTGCCGTAAACATTTTTGCAAGCCTTCGCGGAGCGCCGCCGAGAAGGGAGAAGGGTTCCCGCGGCGCACCTCACGGCGCATATCGATGAGGTGTACCTCGGGCATGGGTCGCGCGTTGATCCTCTCGGGGAGTTTTACGAGGGCATACTGCCCCTCTTCGGCGCGGCGGTATGTCTCCACCGAAGGGGTCGCACTGCCGAGCACCATCTTGCAACGGTTGAAGCGGGCGCGAAGGTAGGCGACGTCGAACGTATTGTAGCGGGGCGCGGTCTCGGAGGAGTAGCTCCCGTCGTGTTCCTCGTCGATGACGATGACGCCGACGTTCTCGACGGGCGCGAAAATCGCAGAGCGGGCGCCGATCGCGATCCGTGCGACGCCGTCTCTCAGGCGTTGCCATTCGTCGAAGCGCTCCCCCGCGGAGAGTCCGCTGTGCAAGATCGCCGCCATACTGCCGAAGCGGGCGCGGAGCTGGGAGAGCATTTGGGGGGTGAGGGAGATCTCGGGTACGAGGAAGATCGCGCTCTTCCCCTCCGCGATCGCCCTTGCGATCAGCGTGAGATAAACTTCCGTCTTCCCGCTCCCCGTAACGCCGTGGATGAGGGTGACGGTCTTCTCCGTGCCGAGCACGGCGTCCACCGCATTCCGCTGGGCGGCTGTGAGGACTTTGGTCTCCCGCCGTCCCTCCTCGCCGCGGTAGGGATCGCGGTAAGCGCGCCGTCTCTCGGAAACGACGGCGCCCCGCCCGGTCAGCGCGGCGAGCGCCGAGCCAAACATCTTGCCGAGCGCCGCGGAGCTCTCCTCGCCGTGCGCTTCGAGGTAGGCGATGAGTTCCTGCTGTCTGCGGGCGCCCTTTTTGATCTCCACTTGGGCATAGTTTGGCGCAAGGCGCACATAGTTTCGGTATTTTTCGGAGACTTTTCCCGCACGGAGCTCGGGGGGAAGGAAGAGACGGAGGCAGAGCGCCATCGGGACGCGGTACCGCCGCGCGATCTTTGCGGCGAGCTCCAAGGTCTCCTCGGTGAGGGGACGGTCCAATACCCGCCCGATCGGTTTGAGCTTTTCGGCGGGGTAGTCCGAAGTCTCCTTCACCCGCATGACAAATCCCGTGACCGTCTTGGGCGGAGCCGTTTTGCCGAAGAGGGAACCCTGCACGGGCGAACTTTTGCCCTGTGCGCCGAAGGGGACTTCGACGCGCGAACCCGCGGCGACGCTTCCGTCGCAGGTATAATCGAAGATCTTATCCACTTCGCTCCGCGCAATATCCACGATCACTTCGGCGACCATACTTCCCTCCACAGCCGTCATGAAAAAACTGCCCCGCGGTCACGGGGCATTGTCTTAGTCTTTTGCGATCTTGAACTTTCCGTTCATGACCTCTTGGCAGGCGACCACGATCTCTTTCTGCTTGCCGGGGAGCTCGGTCGCCCCCGTGGACTGCATCTGCTCGATGATCTGCCGCGTGCGCTTTGCAATGACGACGCACAGCTCGTACCGCGAAACGGGCGCTTCCTCGCTGCCCAGCTTGCGGACCAAGGCGTCTACCGACGGTTCGTTGATCATATTGTCACACTCCTACTTGTTTTTTTCTTGTTGGATGACGTCGTTCAACTCGGCGAGCGCGCGGTTGAAATCGTCGTTGACGACCACATAGTCGTACTTGGCGCACATCTCGAGCTCGAACTGTACCCGCTCCCTGCGAAGCCCGAGCTGTGCCGCGTCCTCCGAGCCCCTGTGGGCGAGCCGCGATTCGAGTTCGGCTTGGGTGGGCGGAGAGATGAAGATCGTGACGACTTTCACGTCGGGATCGTCCGCATAGCGCTCCTTGACCGAGAGCGCGCCGACGACGTCGATCTCGAGAAGGACGGAGCGCTTTTGGTTGGACATCATGTCGAGCACATAGTCCACGGGGGTGCCGTAGAAGTTCCCGAAATGTTCGTCGTACTCCAAAAATCCGCCGTTGTCCCTCGTTTCGAGAAATTTCTCCCGCGAAATGAAGAAGTACTCGACCCCGTCCCGTTCTCCCTTGCGGGGGGCGCGCGTCGTACAGGATACCGAGAGCGCGAGGGTGGGATCGACGCGGAGAAGTTCCTTGACGAGCGTACCCTTGCCCACGCCCGAAGGACCGGAAATACAGAAAAGTTTACCGTTCATCATTCGAGATTTTGGATCTGCTCCCTCACTTTTTCGATCTCGTTCTTCATGTCGAGAGCGAGGCGGGTAATCTCCTTATCGTTGGATTTGGAACAAATGGTGTTGCACTCGCGGTTCAGTTCCTGCACGAGGAAATCGAGCTTACGGCCCACTTGGTCGCACGCCGCGATGTTGCGGAATTCCTCGATGTGGGAACTCAGACGGGTGAGTTCTTCATCGATATTGCACTTATCGGCATAGACCGCCGCCTCGGTGAGGATCCTCGTCTCGTCCACCTTGCCGCCCAAATACTCCGAGATCCTCTCGGAGAGCTTCTTGCGGTAATTTTCGGCGACCGAAGGCGCGCGGGCGGCGATCCCCTCCCTCAGCTCCGCGATGACGCCGATACGGGACAACAGGTCCGCTTTGAGGCGTTCCCCCTCGGCAAAGCGCATCGTCTTATGCGCCGCAAGCGCGGAAGCGAGCGCCTCTTTCAGGGCGGAGACGAGCGTCTCGTCTTCCCCCGATACGTCCTCCTGTCTCACGACGTCGGGCTGGCGGAGAAGGAAAGAGACGGTGACGTCCTGCTCGACCGCGAACTCCGCGGAGAGGGACTGCGCGGCGCGGATGTAGGCGGAGGCGAGCGCACGGTCTACGGTGAGCGACTTGGATTTCTCCCGCCCGTCGGTATAGGAGATGAAGACGTCGATATGCCCGCGGGAGAGCTCCGAACGCACCATGGCGCGGATGGCCTCTTCCTGCGCGAGAAAGACGCGCGGGCTCTTCACCGCAACGTCGAGATAGCGATTGTTGACCGACTTGACTTCCACCGTGAGGGAGAGTTCGCCGTCGCGGTATTCGCCTTTGCCGTATCCCGTCATGCTGTACATGAAAACCTCGCCGCGGGGAATATCCCCGTACTTTGCTTAGATTATACCACACGCGCGCGCGGTTGGCAAGCAATTCCCCCGATTTTTTACAATTTCCCGCCGAGCATGGCGAGAAATTCCTCTTCGCCGATCACTTTGACGCCGAGCTTTTTCGCCTTGTCGAGCTTACTGCCCGCCTTTTCCCCCGCGATGACGAGGGTCGTCGCGGAAGAGACGGCGCTCTGGCATACGCCGCCGAGCGCTTCGATGCGTTTCTGAGCCTCCGTTCGGGACATGGTACCGAGAGAACCCGTCAGAACGACCGATTCGCCCACAAAAACGCCCTCCGTGACGCGTTCCCGCGCACGGGGGGATACGCCGAGTTCGAAGAGGCGTGCGAGCTCTTTTTCGTTCTCCCCGTCGGCAAAATAGGCGAGAATGGAGTTCGCGGTGATCTCCCCCACGTTCTCGAGGGCGACGAGTTCGTCGAAGGTGAGCGCTTTCACGGCATCGACGCTTCCGAAGCGGGCGAGATCGCGCGCGGCGACCCGTCCGATCCCCTCGATCCCGATCGCATAGAGGAAGCGGTCGAGCGGGATCTGCTTGCTCGCCTCGATCGCGCCGAGAAGATTGGCGACCTTCTTCTCCTTGACCGCTTCGATGTAGCGGATGAACCCGTAGAGGGAGCCGTTCTGCCCCTGCCGGTAGGCTGCCGCCTTGTCCACCAGCGCCCGCAGGTTGGCTTGCCGCTGCCGGCCGCCGGGCATGGCGCCCATGGCCAGGTAAAAGCCGGTGTCCAGCATCAGCTTCCAGACCAGCTC
>CANQXA010000040.1 GCA_947627765.1 uncultured Clostridia bacterium | reverse complement strand
TCGGGCGGCTGGGAGATGCAGGACACCTTCAAGGGCGCGACGAACATCAAGTACCGCACCCTGCCCTCCATTACGATAGACGGC
The DNA here is from genome assembly GCA_947627765.1 of uncultured Clostridia bacterium. GTDB lineage: Bacteria > Bacillota > Clostridia > Christensenellales > Borkfalkiaceae > Gallimonas. The sequence continues at coordinate 5,560 of CANQXA010000040.1, read as the reverse complement.
GAAGAAAAGCCGCTCATCGCGTTTTCCAACAGCAAGCAGTACATCGTCAACAATATGTCTACCCATAAGGGCACCGCGATGCGCCTCGCGGCGTTCATCACGAATGAGACGAACCAGCTCCGCTACGCCGCCGACAGGGGATATTACCCCTCCAACAAAGCGGCGCAGGACAACACTGCCGTCAAGGACGACCCGTTCTTTAAGGTCATCCGCGCACAGCTCGAAATTTCCAAGCCCGTACCCGTCATCCCCGAGATCTCGCGGTATTGGGAGGCGGCGAAGACGCTCGGCTCGTCCATCTACAACGGCTCTTTGAATGGCGATTCCGAATCTTTGCAGAAAGCCCTCGATAAGTTCGTGGACGATTTGCACAGCACTCTTTAACGCTCACATCAGCCTTCCCCCCCTCGGCTGTGTGATACGGGAGCGCACTTCCCTTTTTATGCGTTCCCAAAACTATTTATCCTTTTCGCCGTAAAAGGCGAGAACATTCCCCCCCTTATTGCCGCTCTCTCTTTGGGAGCGGCATATAAGAGAGGTAGTCCCATGGAAGAAAAAGAAATCAATAAAGTAACCATCAAAGAGGTGGCGCAAAAAGCGGGCGTTTCGGTCACGACGGTCTCGTTTATCCTCAACGGCATTACCGATAAATGCAGCCTTGAAACGCGGCAGAAGGTCCTTCACACCATCAACATCTTGGGGTACCGTCCCTCGCGGGTCGCCCAATGTTTTGCACGGGGAAAGAGCGACAATATCATTCTCCTTGCGGATAAGCACAAGACGGTTTTGCAGCAGGCGGAAAGTTTTCGGCTCGTTAGGATGCTCGGAAAGGCACTCGAAAAGCACAAGCTCAATCTCATGATCCGCACCTATTTGGAGGCGATCTACGTCGATTCGGCGGACGCGATCATCTGTGCGGGTACCGAGGAAGAGACCTTCCGTAAGATCGCGGCGGAGAACTTCGTGCCGCTCCTTGCGGTGGATTCCCGTATTCACGACGAACTCTTTTTCCAAGTATTGCAAGACTTTGAAACGGTGATGCGGGCGGGCGAAGAGAAGTTCGGGAAGAACTTCCATGTCGTTCTCGTGGATATGTACAGCGAGAGCTGTAAGAAGGAGATCCGCGAGGTCTGCGGCGACGTCACCTTCCTCTCCGAGCACGGGCTGGAAAACGTGCCGAGAGGGAATATCGTCACGGTGAACGAAAGCCTCATGAACCTGCCCGAACTTGCAGACCGTGAGAAGTTGCTTGTCCCCGCGATCACGGAAAGGCGCGTCGATGCCATCCTCGATTGTTACTACAAAGCCGTCAAGAGAGAAACGGTCACAACTCACGTCGTGCGGATTTGAAGAAAAGTTTTGAGTCCGCACGTTCTGATACTACAAAGGTAAAACGGTTTACTATTTCGCACCGCCCCCAAACGATGCGGAGGATCCCATAAAATACACAAACAAGACTATGAATAAATACGCCATACAACATATCCCCGACAGCGAATATGCCTATCCTTTGAACGAAAACACCCTGCGGCTGGTACTCAAGACGGAGCGGGGCGAGAAGTTCAAGGAAGTTTCCGTCCTCTGGAATAACAAATACGATTTTGCAAAGCGGCGCAATTTCACGCGGATGCGGCTTCTATGCCATGACGCGATGTACGACTACCATGTCTGCGATCTCACCTCCGGTGACGCGCGCTTTGCCTATATTTTTCTGCTCACCCTTCCAAGTGACGAGGAGTACTATTTCTCCGAGGAGGGCTTGACGGGCGAATACGATTTCAAGCACGGATATTACACCTTCTTTCAGTTCCCCTTCATCAACGCCGCGGACGTCATCACGACAAATCCGTGGGCGAAGGACGCGGTCGTCTATCAGATCTTTATCGACCGCTTCTGCCGCGGGGATAGCGAAAAGGACGATACATATATTACAAAAAGCTGGGAGCAGGTCCCCGGTTCGAAAGACTTTGCGGGCGGCGACCTCAAGGGCGTCACGGAAAAGCTCGATACGATACAGGACATGGGCTTTAATACCCTGTACTTGACGCCCATTTTCCGCTCCCCGAGCAATCACAAATACAACGTTGCGGACTATACGAAAGTGGACCCGATGTTCGGCGCGGACGAGGACCTCTATGACCTCATCCGTGCCACCCATGCCCGCGGTATGCGCGTCATTTTGGACGCGGTGTTCAATCACTGCGACGAGAGCAACCCGCTCTTTGCGGACGTGAAAGAGAAGGGGCGGGCGTCCGAGTTTTACGATTGGTTCATCGTCCACGGCGATTTCCCCGAAAAGTACGCCTCCTCCGCCTCCTCACGTCATCCTGAGCGGAGCGAAGCGCAGTCGAAGGATCCCGAGGATGAAAGCGGCGGACTTCGTACTTCGGGATGTTTCGCTGACGCTACTTCGCCCCTCGTCACTCCTACCCCCTCCGCCTCTTCACGTCATCCTGAGCGGAGCGAAGCGCAGTCGAAGGATCCCGAGGATGAAAGCGGCGGACTTCGTACTTCGGGATGTTTCGCTCCGCTCAACATGACGCAGTTCTGCAACTACGAGATCTTCGCAGATTGTCCCTATATGCCCAAGTGGAACACGTCCAATCCCAAAGTGCGGGAATACCTCATCCACATCGCTCTCACCTACCTTTCTTGGGGCGTGGACGGACTGCGGCTCGACGTTGCGGACGAAGTTTCCCATACGCTCTGGCGGGAGCTGAAAGCCGCCGTACGTGATAAATATCCCCATGCGCTCCTGATCGGCGAAGTCTGGCATGAAAACGGGATGTATTTGGGCGGCGACGAGTTCGACGGCGTGATGAACTATAAACTGCAAAAGGTCTTTGCGGACTACTTCGCGGGCGGACTTCTCACGGCGCAGGAAGCGGCGGATAAAATCAATCGCGTTATCATGTGTCACCGCCGTCAGACGAATGAGATGATGCTGAACTTCCTCGACAATCACGACACCCCGCGTTTCTTGCGGCTCTGCGGGGAGAACGAGGAAAACTTACGCGCCGCCCTCGTTGCCCTGTACTTCTCCATGGGGATGCCCTGCGTTCTGTACGGCACCGAACTTCCCCTCACGGGGGACGGCGACCCCGATTGCCGCAGAACTTATGATTGGGCGAAAAAGCCCCGCCACGCGCTGTTTTTGCGGGAACTTGCGCGGACGAGAAAATCCCTCCCCGACGGAGAATTTTACGCGAAACTCGAACATGGGTGCCTCGTTTTGGTTCGGGAGAATGAAACCGAACGCGTCAAGGCGTACTTCGGAAGAACAAAGACGAGGGGCGACGTCATCTTTGAATATGAAAACATCAGGCTCGTGAAGGAGAGCGTATGAATCGGGACAGACTCATTGAGACATTACAGAATATTGACGTAAAAAATAAAACCGCCGTGGAGTTGTACAACGAGATCTCCGCGGCGTGTATGGACGAAATTTTATCGGAAAAGCAGAAAGCTCCCGTAAAATGCGCGTACTATTTTTCCGTAGAATACCTCATGGGGCGGATGTTCTTCAACAACCTGCTCGCCCTCGGCATTTTGGACGAAGCGCGGGAGATCTTTGCGGCAAAGGGCTTCGACCTCAATACCTTTGAAGACGTCGAGGACGCCGCTCTCGGTAACGGCGGTTTGGGGCGTCTTGCCGCCTGCTATTTGGACAGCGCGGCGAATTTGGGCTATCCGCTGTACGGGTTCGGCATCCGCTATAAATACGGTCTGTTCCGGCAGAAATTTGTCGGCGGGGAGCAGGTCGAAGAGGCAGATGATTGGCTGAAGGTTTGGGGCGACCCGTGGTCTGTGCGAAGAGAAGATGAGAAAATCGAAGTGTCGTTCGCGGACATGGTAGCCACTGCGGTGCCCTACGATATGCCGATCTACGGAAAATCCGTCAATCTCCTGCGGCTCTTCCAAGCGGAAGGCTCGCCCGAGGCGGAGAAGATCTCCGAATATCTCTACCCCGCGGACGACACCGTGGAAGGCAAGCTCCTCCGCATCCGTCAGGAGTACTTCTTCTCGGCGGCGGCGGTGGGACAGCTCGTGCAGAAATACGTCAAGCAGTACGGCAAGAATTTCGGGCATTTCCCCGAGTTCCATGTCTTTCAGCTCAACGATACCCACGCCGTGTTTGCGGTCGCCGAGTTTTTAAGGCTTCTCACCAAAGAATACCGTCTGACCCTTCCCCATGCGGTGGAGATTGCAAAGCGGACGTTCAACTATACCAATCACACCATTCTCCCCGAGGCTTTGGAATGCTGGGACGTGACCCTCGTGGAAAAGATCTTGCCCGAGATCGCGCAAATTCTCACCCGCTTGCACATTCTCGCCAAGCGCGAGTGGAACGCCTGCGGCTACCAAAAATCCGAGATCGCGGAAATGTCGATCGTCCGCGGCGGGAAGTTTGCCATGGCGAATGTCGCCGTCTACATCTCGGGGCGCGTCAACGGCGTTGCGGAAATACACACCAAGATCTTGAAGGAACGGCTCTTTTCGGCGGCATATCGTCACGCGCCCGAAAAGTTCCTCAACGTCACCAACGGCGTGACCCAAAGACGCTGGCTTCTTCTCTGCAACGAGGAGCTGGCGCATTTCTACGATGTCCGTCTCGGACATGGGTGGCGCCAAAACCTTCATGCGATTACGGAAATCAACTGCGACGACGAAGAGACCCTTGCAGAATTTGCCCGTATCAAGGAAGAAAAGAAGCGCGGGCTCGCTTCTTACATCGAAAAGAAAGAGGGCGTGAAATTACTTGAGAACGCCATCTATATCGCCCAAGTCAAGCGGTTGCACGAGTACAAGCGGCAATTCATGACCGCGCTCGCGATTTTGCGCATCTACTTCGATTTGAAAGCGGGCAAGCTCCCCGATTTTACGCCCACCGTGTTCATCTTCGGCGCAAAGGCGGCAGGGAGCTACAAGCGGGCGAAGGAGATCATTCTCTTCCTCAACAAAATCGCCGCCCTCATTGCGGGCGACAAAGAGGTGAACGGAAAACTGCAAGTTGTCTTTGTGCAAAATTATGACGTGAGTTATGCCGAGAAGATCGTCGCGGGCAGCGACGTCTCCCTTCAAGTCTCCACCGCGGGATTCGAGGCGAGCGGTACGGGCAACATGAAGCTCATGATGAATGGCGCCGTGACGGTGGGCACCATGGACGGGGCGAACATCGAGATCGTCGAAGAGACGGGGCGTGAGAACAATTACATCTTCGGCGCGACCGTGGAGGAGATCAATTCTCTCGAGGGTAAGTACGACCCCGCGGCGTTTGCGGCGGAGCGTCCCCGTATCAAGGAAGTGACGGACACCCTCACGGACGGGACGTTCGAGGACGGGGACGGGAAACTCAAAGACCTTGCCGCTTCTCTCTTTGAAGAGACCTACAACCGCGCCGATCACTACTACGTTTTGTATGACCTTCTGCCGCTCGCAGACGCGCTTCTGAAAGTGAACGAAGAGTATAAGGACAGGACGCTGTTTACAAAGAAACAGCTGAAAAACGCGACCCATTCGGCATTTTTCTCGTCCGACAGGGCGATCGAAACCTACGCCG
>CANQXA010000039.1 GCA_947627765.1 uncultured Clostridia bacterium | reverse complement strand
GATTTCTTGGGGAGCGTCGCCAATGACGGGCTCTTGCCTCGTATCAGCGTCCTTCTTGTCAACCTCTGGATCGGCGTCCCGTACACCATGCTCATCACAACGGGCGTCCTCATGAATATCCCCAAGGATCTCTTCGAGGCGGCAAAACTCGACGGCGCGAACCCCGTAACCCTCTTTGCAAGAATTACCTTGCCCTATGTCTTGTTCGTGACGGGACCCTACCTCATTCAGCAGTTCATCGGCAATATCAACAACTTCAACATCATCTATCTTCTCACGGGAGGCGGACCCGCCGTCCCCGATTATCATATCGCGGGCAAGACGGATCTGCTCATCACATGGCTCTATAAGCTCACCATTGAGCAAAATGACTACAACCTCGGTGCGGTCATCGGTATCTATACCTTTGCGGCGAGCGCGATCTTCTCGCTGATCGCCTATTCGCATACGAGCGCAAATAAGAACGAGGGGGATTTCCAAGTATGAAAAAAGCAGGATTGAAAGCAAGACGGATCACAGGGAATGTGGTTGCGGAAATTGCACTCATCGTATTGTCTTTGATATGGCTCGTCCCGATCGTCTGGATCATTCTCCAAGCGTTCCGCGGGGAGACGGGGGCGATCACTTATACGTTCTTCCCGAAAGAGTTGACGTTTGACAACTTCGTCCGCCTGTTCCGCGATACCCTCTTTCTGCGGTGGTTCGGGAATACCCTTCTCGTGGCGGTCTGTTCGTGCGTGCTCTCGACGCTTATCACGCTCATGGTGGCGTACGGTATGAGCAGATTTCAGTTCAAGATGCGCAGACCGTTTATGAAGATCGCCCTCATTCTCGGGATGTTTCCGGGGTTCATGAGCATGGTGGCGGTGTACTACATTTTGAAAGCCTTTCATTTGGACGGGCAACTCGTCTCCCTCGTTCTCGTATACTCCGGCGGCGCGGGCCTCGGTTTCTATGTGGCGAAGGGGTTCTTTGACACGATCTCAAAGTCTCTTGATGAAGCGGCAAGATTGGATGGCGCGACGAATTGGCAGGTGTTCTGGAAGATCATCGTGCCGCTCTCCAAGCCCATTATCGTCTATACCGCGCTCATGGCGTTCATCTCGCCGTGGTCCGACTTCATCTTCGCAAAGGTCATCCTCGGCACCAACCGCGAGCAGTACACCGTGGCGATAGGGCTCTTCGAGTTCCTCGATACGACGCACAAATCCACGATGTTCACCTGTTTCGCCGCGGGCTCCATTCTCGTGGCAGTGCCCGTTGTGCTTCTCTTTATTTTCCTCCAACGTTATTATGTGGAAGGAATTACGGGCGGCGCGACAAAAGGATAAGATCGCATAATAGCCCAAAGCCCGACAAAACGCCTTTGGAGCGGCGTTTTTGTCGGGCTTTTTATTTTTACAACCTCGGACATCACGTCCGCGGTTTTTTATATCGTTTCAACTTTCGCAGAAAACACGCATTAGGGTATCGATAAACTGCGGACAGTCATTGGGCGCAGGGAAAGAAAAAAGCCTGTGCGCCCGAAAGGGGTACGCAGGCTTTTTGCGTGCGTTATTTATCTTGCGTAATGATCGCTGTTCCGCTACAAGAGCAAAAATGCCCATACCATGTCCGAGGTTTGGCGTCACTTTTGCTCCTTACGAGCCCAACTCGGTCAACCACTTTGATTCGCCCAATGACCGTCGGCGCATAAAATATCCCGTTTGTGCAAGCATTATACGGTCAACAAATCGGACAAATATGTTTCATTTTTATGACGGTCTTTTTTACTGTTTCATGAAATTCTCGGAGTCGGCGGCTGTAAGGCTTTCCGTTTCGGTTTTCAAGATCTCCGAGATCAGCGCGTCCTTACTTTGCGGCGAGAGAGAAGAGCTCAGCATGATCGTGGAATACAGTTGCTCTTCGCGTCCCGCTCCCTCGCTGAACTTGGAGACTTGTTTGAGCGTCGCGCGATGGACGGATAATATGATCCCGCTGAACATTTCCACGATTGCCGCGCTGATTGCGGGGATCAACGACACCAACAGCTTTTCTTGAAACGCCAGCGCAACGCACACCGTAATCGCAAACAGCAACAGACCAAAGACCGCGCTCATAAGCGCTAACGCAAAGGTCAGTTTGAGCTGCTTTGTGATCATCAAAAAGTATTCGGAATTCTCCCGATGTTTTGTAAGCCATATCTGTGCCAGCGAGGGCGTGACGGTATCCGCGGGGATCTGTCCCATCGCGTCCTGCAAAGCCGCCATCCGTGCATCCGCTCCCGCTCTCGCCGTCTTGCTCTCATATTTTACATAGATGATAAACCCCAAGACCAGCGAAAACAACACCCCGAGCGCGACCAGTGCGACCGTTATGATGAAGATGATCGTTGCCGAATCCGTATTCATGTTTTCCTCCGAAGCCGCGATTTTTCGCGTCTTTTTCTTTATATTTTAATGAATTTTTCGCTTTTGTCAAGACTTCCCCATAAAAATTGCCCTTTCTCCTGTCAAAAAATGAAAAAATCGTCGCTTCGGCGCGAAAAATATCCCTTTGCCCCTTGGCTTGCCGTTCCGCAAAGTTTGTAAGAAATCCCCAAGGGCGGGTATGTATTTAATGCCCCGACTTAAATTATTCTAAATTGCTTTTATACTCCGTTCCCCAATCTTGCATCGCGTCGAGAACGGGCTTTAAGGACATCCCGAGCGGGGAGAGTGAGTACTCCACGCGGGGCGGAACTTCGGCAAAGACCTTTCGCTCGACGAGTCCGTCCTCCTCCAAAGCGCGCAAGTTGTCGGTCAGCACCTTTTTGCTGATCGCGGGAATGGACTTTGTGAATTCCGTAAACCGCTGCGTTCCGTCGTAGATCAAATTGCGGATGATGAGCAGTTTCCACTTATTGCCGATGAGCTGTACGGTCGTCGCTACGGGGCATTCGGGCAGTTCGTCTTTGGTCAGCATATGGTCCTCCCTCCTTCGGAGCGATTTTATTATAGTAGAAAGGGCGGGCATTGTCAATAGTTCAAAACGGAAACTAAGAAACAAATTTATAATCGGATAATAGAATTGTAACCTTCGGGCATTTTTTCGGCGAATGTGCTATGCTATGAGTGTAATCGGCAAGGTTACAGATCATTTTTTCGGAGGTATCTCAAAATGGCAAACTACAACAAGGTCAGCGAAAAAAACGAAGCGCGGACGGAACTGCACGACGCGCTTCATCTCACCGGGGCGGAGATCAGCGTCAACGAGCTTCCCGCGGGGGCAAGCGTTCCCTTCGTCCACGCGCATAAGCAGAACGAAGAGATCTACGGGATCCTTGAGGGGACGGGGTATGCCGTGATCGACGGGCAGAACGTGCCGCTGAAAAAAGGCGACTGGGTGCGCGTCGCTCCCGCCGCCAAGCGCAGGTTCTTCGCCGCCGAAACGGACGGGATCAAGTATGTGTGCATTCAGGTGAAGGCGAACTCGTTGGAGCAGTACACCGCCGCGGACGCCGAAATCGGTTAAACGGAGGACATCCGCGTAGGACAAGGGGCGGCCGCGGAAGGCCGCTCTTTGCTTCTCGGCGCGGGATTACGGTATGACGCAAGAAAAATCGCAAACAGATCGCCTCAAAACCGCGCTTTTATCGGCAGACGCCGTTGTGATCGGCGCGGGGGCGGGGCTCTCCACGGCGGCGGGATTTACCTATTCGGGCGAGCGATTCGAAACATACTTCTCCGATTTCGGGGAGAAGTACGGTTTTCACGATATGTACGCGGGCGGGTTTTATCCGTATGATACGCCCGAGGAGCATTGGGCGTATTGGTCGCGGTATATCCTCGTCAACCGCTACATGGACCCGCCCAAGCCCGTCTATCAAACCCTTTTCGACCTCGTGAAGGACAAAGACTATTTTGTCATCACCACCAACGTCGATCACTGTTTTCAAAAGGCGGGGTTTGACAAGAAGCGGCTCTTCTATACGCAGGGGGACTATGGGCTCTTTCAGTGCTCCGTGCCCTGCCACGATCAGACGTATGACAACGAGGAAGCCGTCCGCCGTATGGTAGCGGAGCAACGGGAGATGAAGATCCCGACAGAACTCATTCCACGCTGTCCCGTCTGCGGAAAGCCGATGACGATGAATTTGCGTTCGGACGATAAATTTGTGCAGGACGAGGGTTGGGAGGCGGCTTGCGCGCGGTACGAACGATTCATAAACGCCCACAAGCGGGGGAATGTGTTCTATCTCGAACTCGGCGTGGGGTACAACACGCCCGCGATCATCAAATACCCGTTCTGGCGGCTGACCGCAGAAAACAAGCGGGCGGCGTATGCCTGTATCAACTACGGCGAGGCGTATTGTCCGCCGCAACTCGGGGAGCGGGCGATCGCGATCGGGGAAGACATTTCCGCCGTCCTATGCCGTCTTTCCAAGGAATGACCTTCCTCTTCGAGGGGGAGACAATAAGCCCGATTGATTGCCTTTCGCACGAAACAGGCATACCATGTCCGAAAGAAAGGCTCAAATTTCCGTGTTCGGACGCTCAAAAGGAAAACCTTGCATGATCGCCCGATAGATCTCTTCGAGCTCCCGCGCGGAGAGGAGAAGGGGGACGGGATAGAGGGGATTCGCTTCCCGTGCGGCGGCGTTTGCAAGGGCGGGGATGTCCTCTTCGCGGATCTCGGGAAGGGCGGTGCCGATCCCCATTTCGCGGTCCATGCGCACGATTTCGGCGATGACCGATTCCGCGCCCTCCCGTTCGGAGACCGAACTTTCAAGAAGCCCCGCAAAGACGCCTATCTTGCGGAGCTTTTTTGCTGCCTTTTTGCCGTACTGCCTAAGGACGTGGGGCAGGACGGCGGCGCACGCTTGTCCGTGCGGGATCCCGTATTTGCCGCCCAGAGAGTGCGCGATCGCGTGGACGTAACCCACATAACTTTGGGTGAAGGCGAGCCCCGCAAGGTACGCCGCGCGGAGCAGGTTCCGCCGCGCGTTCAGGTCTTTCCCGTCGCGGTAAGCAGTCTCCAAATTTTCGAAGATCAGGCGGGCGGCGGTGAGGGCGTACGTCCTCGTCTTACGGGTCGTACAGCGCCCGAGATATGCTTCGATGGCGTGCGTCAGGGCATCCATACCCGTGATCGCCGTGATGTGCGGCGGAAGATCTTGCGTGAGCGCGGGGTCGCAGAGCGCGTAGCGGGGGATGAGGGAAAAGTCGCCGATCGCGTATTTGCGGTGGGTCTCGCTGTCCGTGATGACGGCGGCAAGCGTGGTCTCACTGCCCGACCCCGCCGTTGTCGGAACGGCGATGAGCAGGGGAAGACGCTTTCTCACTTTCAGGACGCCGCCCATCTTTTTAAGGGACTTTTTGGGACAAACTGCCCGCGCGCCCGTGGCTTTTGCGCAGTCCATCGCCGACCCCCCGCCGAATGCGATGATGGCGGAACAATGTTCCCGCTTGTAGAGGGCGAGCGCCTCTTCCACGTTGGCGGACGTCGGTTCGCCGACTGTTTTGTCGTACATCGCAAGAGAGATCCCCGCGGAGACGACCGTCCGTTCGAGTTCGGATGTCAGCCCGAGGGCGCGGATCCTGCCGCCCGTCACGAGCAGAACGCGTTCCGCACCCGCCCCCTTCAAGACGCCTGCGATCTCACCGTAGTTTGCGAGCAGCCGCGGGGCGCGATAGGGCAAGAAGGGCAGGATAAGCCGCTCTCCCGCATGAATTGCCCTGCAATAGATCCGCTTGAAAATGTTCATGGTCTTACCTCGGTCCGATCATACCATATCGCGGCGGCGCTGTCAACGGTTTGGGAAGACGTCTTCCTTGGCGGACGGAACCAAGTGCGGCGGGGGACCGACCCGCCCGTCTTCGGTTTATAAAGTTATCATACGAAAATCGCGCGAATTTTGTATAAATTTATAAATTCCTCCCCTTTTCCCCGAATCACACTGTGAAAAGGTGAAAGATCTGAAAATTTTTTGGGAAAACGCCGTCATTTTACTTGACAACACGGGGGGAAGTTAGTATATAATGAATGTATAAACATCACAAAGCGTTGCATGAATTTTGGTTTTTGTGAATAAAGAACGTTTTGTGAGCGTGGGTGACATCCCCCGTGCAAAAAGATCGAAAGGAGGGCCGATCATGAGTATGAGCAAAGGAAAAGTTTTGGCAGTGACCCTATTGAGCGCCGCGTTGTGCGTCTGCTCTTTGGCTCTCGGCGCCTGCAACAAGAAGGAAACGGTCTACTACACCGTGAATGCGGTATACGACGATGAGAAGGGGACGATCGAGCTGAGCGAGCCCGCTTCCCAACAAGGCTATATCAAGGACGAGAGGGTGACGGTGACGGTCACTGCGCTTGAAAACTACACCGTCGGGACGTTCACCGTGAACGACCATGCCGAAACGCTCGGCGAGGGCGGCGTGTACACCTTCCAAGTGCAGGACAACACGACCGTTAAGGCGACCTTCATCGAAAAACAGGGGCCCACGCCGACCGTCTACTACACCGTGTCCGCGGTATACGACGAGGGGAAGGGGACGATCGAGCTGAGCGAGCCCGCTTCCCAACAGGGCTATATTAAGGACGAAAGGGTGACGGTCACCGTCACCGCGCTTGAAAATTACACCGTCGAGACGTTCACCGTGAACGACCATGCCGAAACGCTCGGCGAGGGCGGCGT
>CANQXA010000038.1 GCA_947627765.1 uncultured Clostridia bacterium | reverse complement strand
ATTTTTTGTTCTTTCTTCCTCTTTTCTCCATAAAAATATGCACCTCCAAATCTGTCTAACTTTTGGGGCGCATATCATCCCCGTTCCGTTTTTTTTGCGCCGTTTGCCGCTTTTCACAGCCTTTTTTTGGGAATTTCCCGCAAAAGCCTTGAAAAAAACGGCAAGATAGGATATAATAGGGATAAGTCAAAAAGGGGGTAAAAAAATGAAAAAGACAATTCCCGTAATTTCAGGGATCCTCGCCGCGGCGATGATTTTGACGGTGGCGGGTTGCGGAGGCGGAGGAGGCGGTTCTTCCGATTGGCACGGCAAGGAAGAGTGGCTCAAAGCGTACGACGCACCCACCGCGGCGGCTGTGCTTCCCACGTCGTTCAACGGCGTCTACGGCACCGTTGCGGTGCACGATCCTTCCGTCTTCCACGATCCCAAGAGCGGAAAATATTACGCCTTCGGGACCCATTTCGCCGTTGCCGAGAGCGCAGACCTCATCTATTGGACGCAGACGGTCGCCGAGGGCAGTTCGGCGCCCGAGAAGCTCTACGGGCAGGGCGTCGATTGGAAGACGATCTTGAAGCAGGGTGTCGCCCACACAGAAGGCAGTACGGGCACGACTTGGGCGCCCGACGTCGAATACATCGGCGGCAAATACTATATGTACGTCTCGCTGACGACCGCCTTCGGGTCCAGCAAGTCCATCATCATGCGGGTCTCCTCCAACAACGTGTTGGGGCCGTACCGCAACGAGCAGGTGATCGTGGAGTCGGACGGCAGCGGCCATTCCAACGCCATCGACCCCGAGCTCTTCTACGATAAGGACGGCAGGCTGTGGATGGTCTACGGCTCCGCATTCGGCAATCTCTACATCAAAGAGCTCTATTCGACGGGCAAGAACGCAGGTCTGCCCATCATCAGCGATCCCGAAGACGAAAATTATCTCGGCGCGGTCGTTTGGAAGGGCGAGCACAACGACGAAGGTCCCTTCATCTTCTACAATGCGGAGACCGATTATTACTACATGATGTGCTCTTACGGCAGTCTGAGCTCCAGCTACAATATGCGCGTCGCCCGCAGTAAGACGCCCGAAGGCGACCGCTACGACAAGGAAGGCAACCTCGTCGAGGGAAGCGGCTATCAGGACATCGCAGGGCACTATGTGGCGCAGGAAGGCGGCGGCAACAAGCTCGCGGGCAACTATCAGTTTAACGGCGGGCCGACCGATACCGCCCTCGGGCACAACTCCGTCATCAAGGCAGACGGCAAGTATCTCGTCGTCATGCACGTGAGGAATCAGGTGGACGGAATGCACCATGTCGAAGTCCGTCAGCTCTTCTTCAACAAGGAAGGCTGGCCCGTCCTCGCGCCCAACCGCTATGCGGGCGAGAGCCTCGGCGTGGTCACTGCGGAGCAGGTCGCGGGGACGTACGACGTCGTCCTCCACACCGACGGAACGACCGCGAATTACGCGAAGAGCGTCTCCTGCACCTTTGCCGCGGACGGGACGGTCTCGGGCGGTATGACGGGCACATGGTCGCTCGGCGAGGAAGGCTACTACATCACCATGACGCTCGGCGGCGTGACGTACAGCGGCGTCGTCGCACCGCAGTATAAGAGCTACGGGACGAAGGGCGCGATCTTCTCCATCACGGCGACCTCGGACACGGGGCGTCCCATTTGGGCGAACGGCGCCGTTCAGACGGCTTAAACGATCTCAAAACGAAGCGCGCCGCCGCGAGGCGGCGCGCCTTTTCAAACAAGGGGAGGGGACTTTATGGCACTGCGGTATCCCAAAAATCCGCGTTTCAACAAACTTCAAATGCGCTCGCCCGACTATCTCCATTGGCAGGAGGGTTGCGCGCACGATCCCTCTCTTCTCGAATGGGAGGGGAAATTTTACGCCTATTCCACCGATACCTTCGGCGCTCCGGGCGGCTATCAGATCCGCGAGAGCGAGGACCTCTTGCATTGGGAGTACGTCGGCCCCGCGTTCTACACGGACGGGACCGCGCCCTATTATAAGCGCGGCGCGGGGAAGGAGTTCGGCAATTTGCAGGAAGCCTACGATTGGTGCGTGACTTCTTCGCGCGAGGTGGGTTACGGCGTCTGCACCCGCACCGACGGCAGTATGGCGTTTTGGGCGCCCCACTGCGTGCGCGGCAACGACGGGAAATTCTGGCTGTACTATTGTCTCACGGGCTATTTCGGGGGGTCCAAGTCCTGCATCGGGCTTGCAAAGTCCGATTCCCCCAAGGGGCCGTTCACTTCGGTCGGTCTCCTTCTCAAAACGCCCGCGGGCTGGCGGACGCCCAACGCCATCGATCCGCAATACTTTTCCGCCGAAGGGAGGAGTTTTTTGGTCTACGGTTCGTTCGGGCTTGGGATCCACCTCATCGAGCTCGATCCCGCGACGGGGCTGAGAAAGGACGGCTTCACCTATGCCGACTACGACGGCGGTAAGATCGGATTTTCCGATTATTACGGCGTGCGGCTCGCGAGCGGCTCGGTGGAGGGCGGCGTCGTGCACTACCATGAAGGCGTCCCCGTGCTCGAAAAGGGCAAGTGGACCAAAAAGAATTATTACTACCTGATGTGTTCCTACGGCTCGCTCTCCTCCGTCTACCATATGCGGTGCGGCAGAAGCGAAAGGCCCGAGGGACCCTATCTCGACGTCAACGGGAACGAATTGGTCTGCTCGACGGACATCGGAACGGGGAACAAGATGCTCGGGTCGTTCCGCTGGGAGAACGCCGACGTGGATTTCTTCTGCCCCGGACACAACGATATGTTCACGACGTCGAGGGGGGTCAACCTCATCTCCTACCATTGCCGCACCAACTACTTCATCGAGAAGGGGCTCTCCCGCTCGAGCAATTTCCACTATCTCTACCTCGGGCAGTACGACTTCAATTCGGACGGCTGGATCGTGATGAACGCCAACCGCTATGCGGGCGAGGAGATCCAAGACGTCACGACGGAGGAGCTTCTCAACATCTCCGCGGGCAAATTCGAAGCCGTTCTCTTCACCCAAGGTACGGGCATGGTAGGGGCGAAACGCGTCTTACTCAAACAAAACGGGTCGATCGAGGGCGCCTTTTCGGGGACGTGGAAGATGTACGGAAGCCACTACATTTCGATTGAAACGGGGGGTGACGAATATCTCGGCGTCGTGATGCCGGCGTGGATCGACCATCAGAACACCGCCGGACTGACCGTTTCCGCGATGGGCAAAAAGAGCGGAATGGCGCTTCACCTTGTGAGCACCAACCGGATCTGACCGAAAAAGTTCCGCCGAGGGGGAATCCCTTCCCCCTCGGTATTTTTTTGCTCTTTTGCCTGCGCTTTCCCACCCCCTTAGTCCCCCTCCCACGGAGGGGGTATGTCGGCGGAGGGGAAAATGAACCCCCTCCAATGGAGGGGGGTAGGGGGTGGGCATTCCGTCGTTGCCGCAACGGACGAGCCTTCTTTTTCGTCATGTCGAGCGCTCTTTTTTCCGTCATGTCGAGCGTAGTCGAGACATCTCTACCTTATTTCGAGATTTCTCGACTTCGCGCTTCGCGCTTCGCTACTTCGCCTGCGGCTTGTGCCGTGCTTCGATACACAATAGAAGCCTCGCACGGGGCGAAATGACGGAATGGGGGAATGCCCACCCCTCCACCCCCCTCCATTGGAGGGGGCTAGTTGAGTGTTTTCCCCACGGAGGGGGTAAGCAGACGTCATCCTGCCCCGACCGAAGTTTCTATTTGTAATACTAAGGTCGGCACGAGCCGAAGGCGAAGTAGGCGAAGCCGAAGGATCCCGAAGTACGAAGTCCGCTATCGACCAGCGGGATTCTTCGGTCGCTTCGCTCCTTCAGAATGACGCGGGGAGGGGTGCACCGATAAAAAATATTTTCAATTCGAGGGACTTTACTTCGAATACGTTGAATTTGTTCGAAAAAAATAGTGATAGAAAAAGAAAATTTTTTTCAAAAACCGTTGACAAACGGGCGGGAATCCTTTATAATGGTAAGCGTAACGAAGGGAGGACCGTCATGAAACGTTCGGTGATTGGAATTGCAATGGCGGCCGCCGTGCTTTTGAGCGGATGCGGAGGAGGCGGGGGCGTTCCCCCCAAGGGAGACGGAACGTTTTCCGCCGCGGATTACGCCGCACTGCCCGAGATCCGCTTTGCCTCGCTCTGTTGCGCCGACTGCGGTGCGGGCGATAAATTCAAATTGCGCGCTCCCGAGGCGGGCGTCTATTCGGTGAGTTTTTCCTCCAATCTCGTCGAGCGGGTGGAGCTCTTCACCCCCGAAGGCGAGCGCCTTGCCGACGAGACGGGCAATTTCTCGGTCACCCTTTCGAAAGACCAGCTCGTCTACGCCAACGTCGTCTCCAAAAACGGGCTGATCCGTCTCAACGTTGCTCCCGAAAACGGCGCGCCTCTGCCCTTCGAACTTGGCGAGATCCCGTCCCCCGAGACCTTTTCCGTGGGTACCATGTCCGAAGACCCCCTGCGTCCTGCGCCGATTTCCTACCAAAAACGCAAGGATACGCTCTACGTCTACTGCAATGCGCCCGAGATGGTCTCCTTCAAGCGGGAAGTCGTCAACCATTGCATCACGCGGAAAACCGTCGAGGACCAAGAAGTTTTCTTCACCTTCGAGCACCAGAGCGACAATTTGTCGCCGTCCGTCTACTACGGCTACCGCGTGCGGAACGTGGGCGACGAGGATCTCTTCGTTACCGTGAAGAACGTGGGATTCCAGCGTTCGGGTATGGGCACCTATCACGGCGAGCAGGAGTGGATCCAATTCTACAACACCAAGTTCGAGCTTCCCTCTTTTGCCGACCTCACGCCCTCCCAAATGGCGAACTACGAGGCATACTTCAACTTTTCGGGCAGTTATCCCCTCAACGGGTTTCAGCCGACGACCTACCGCGTCCCCAAGGGCAAGTTCATCTACGTCCTCGGGGGGACCAAGTCCGATTCCTACGGCGGGTTTACCGTCGGGGGGACGGGGGATAAAGCCGCCAACGGGAGCTGTCAAAACGGCGCCGTGCTCTTCGAAGTCGCAGGGAAAGCCGAGGCGGGCTTCTACATCTACGACGATCCCGCGCGCATTGCCCTCGGGACGGAGGGCGGCGATTCCCACTTGGGCATCTCGGACGCCTCCTACGGCGAAGTCCATACAGGGTACGACGAAGGGTTTGTGGTCGATAATTCCGCCGTTTGGGAGTTCAACGACGAGACAGAGTCCCAAAAACTTCCCGTAACGTTCACCAATTACTACGCGGACGACGCCCCTTCGACGGGCGAACCCGGCGCGGCGATCCCCGCGACCCCGCACGAGAATACGGCGGACGAATGGGTCACGCACATCAACGTGCAGGCGGAGCACGAGGCGGTCGGCACCGATATGACGTCTTTCCACACGTTGGGGCCCGACGGCTCCCCCCTCACCGTCGGGTGCGGGTGGTACGATTCCCGCGGCAGGCTCGCCAATCTCGGGAATTGGATGAAGGACTATCAGGACGTCTTCACCTTCGTCAACCATGGCGATACCGAGCGCGAGGTGACGGTCCGTCTCAACTTTACGGGCGCGATTGCGACCATGGTCCGCTCGGCGGACGGGAAGATCGTTCCCGGCACGGCGAAGTACGTCTTCCAATTCGGCAAGACCGACTACGGCGACGCCTTCGATAAATCGTTTGCCTATACGGTGAAAGTGCCCGCGCACAGCGTCAAGCAGTTCGTCGTCGAATACAATCTCATGGCCAATTCCTATGGCTATGTCAGGCACAGCGTTGACCTGGCATGACCGTTATCATTCCCCCCCTTTTGGCAAAGGCGGCTTCCGTTCGGAGGCCGCCTTTGTCGTGCGAAAGGTTGTTTTGAGAGGGGAAAATTCGCGCGGGCGGCAGACTTTTACGGAGCCGCCTATATTATATATAATTGTCGCGCGCGCGTTACAATAAATATAAGGGGGGCGGAGACGGGAACGTTATTTGTCTTGACCACCGTTACCACCGTTACCGCCATTGCCTTCGTCGTTCTCGTCGGACTTGCCGCCGTCCATGAAATCGGGGGGCGGGGGGAGAGCGTCGCTGCGGTCGGCGCGTTTCAAGAAGAGCATGATGAGCACGAAGAGCGCGGCGCCGAGCGCGAGCAGGAGGGCGTACCAAAAATTCGTCCAGATCGCGACGGGAATGGCGGCGGCGACGCACAGGCACGCCAAGACGCAGGAAATATACCGAAAGATCTTCATGGGTTTCTCCGTGGCAAAACGTATATTTTCCACCCTATTGTACCATAATCCCAAACAAAACACAACCTATTGTGGGCGTCGAAAAACGCGAAAAAAATTCCGAAAAATCGGCAAAAAAAGCGCGAAAAACAGTTGACTTTCCTTTTTGGGTGTGATAGAATGAACAAGCTGTCCGAAAGAGAACGCATATATACGGAACGGAATAAATTTCCGAAAAAAATTCCGTAAAAATGCGAAAAAACTCTTGACAGGGCAAGTTTATCATGCTATAATGATTAAGCTTGTTCTGCGAAAAGGATAAGCCCAAGCTGTTGCTTGGTCGTGCAGATTAAAAATCGAATAAGAAAGAAACGATTTTTTGTAACACTTTTGTAAGCGAGCAAAAATGCAGTTTCTGTCAATTTTTTGAGACATAGTACTCAAAGCAAAGTCAGCAAAGAATAACGAATTTCGTTAGAGCCATCGGCGCATTAGCCTGCGTCGATTCTAAACTATTGAACTTAAGAGTTTGATTCTGGCTCAGGATGAACGCTGGCGGCGTGCTTAACACATGCAAGTCGAACGAACGTA
>CANQXA010000037.1 GCA_947627765.1 uncultured Clostridia bacterium | reverse complement strand
ATGATTTCTGCGGTTTACAGCCCCGATGGACTATGCTATACTGACCCCAGAAATGCAAAAAACGGAGAGATCCTTTTATATTTTTATTCGTTTGGGCTTCTTTATTCGGGGGTAGGGGGGTGGGCACTCTCTCGTCATCCTGAGGCGAAGCCGAAGGATCCCGAAGTACGAAGTCCGTCATCGACCATCGGGATTCTTCGGTCGCGTTGCTCCCTCAGAATGACGCGTGTGAGGCACGGCGTATTCGTCGCCCCACCTCAGTCCCCCGATGGGGGACAGCTCCTCCCACGGAGGCGCTCTCACTTACCCCCTCCATTGGAGGGGGTAGGGGGGGGGTGGGCACTCCCTCCCGTCGCTCATTTTACCCCCTCCATTGGAGGGGGGTAGGGGGGTGGGCATTCCCCCCCCCTCATGGCAAAATAGTCGCAACACGGCAAAAAGATCCTGCGAAAAGCGGGATTTTTTCTTTCATTTATCTTGACAACGGGGGGGGGAACCGTTATATAATAGAAATAGTCATTTAAGACGGAAGGAGCGAACCATGAAGAAACTTTTCAAAGCCGTAATGATGGCGTCCGCGCTCCTGTGTCTCGTCCTCGGGATCGCGGCGTGCTCGAAGAAGCATGAGCACGCGTACTCGCCGGATTGGACGCAGAGCGAAACCGCCCATTGGCACGCGGCGACTTGCGGTCACGACCTCAAAGCCGACGAGGCGGCACACGAATATGAAAACGGCGAATGTACAATTTGCCACTATCATCACCAAAACCACACCGTTTCGGACTACATCCAAGCGGAAGAGACTCATTCGGGCAAATGTTCGGTCTGCGAGGCGGCTGTCTCGGGCGCACACGAATATGAAAACGGCGTCTGCACGGTCTGCGGCTACGAACACGAAGACCACGAATACGAAAACGGCGTCTGCACCGTCTGCGATTACAAACATACCGACCACGTATACACGACTTATGCAAAGACCGACGAGGGCCATTCGGGCACTTGCACCGTTTGCGGGGCACCCATGTCCGAGGAGCACAACTATGTAAACGGTTTATGCACCGTCTGCGATTATGCGCATACCAACCACGTCTATGAAAACGGCGTCTGCACCGTCTGCGATTACGAGCACACCGATCATCAGTTCGGGGCGTACACCAAGAGCGACAAGGACCACACCCGCGCCTGCTCCGTCTGCGGGAAGACCGAGACGGGCTCCCACACCTACCTGAACGGCGTCTGCACGGCTTGCGAGTACGTCCATGTGAAACACGTCTATGGCGAGGGCGACGTCTGCACCGTCTGCGGCGCCGAAAAACAGCTCTTCACGAAGGACGAAGAGGGCGAGAAGATCTACTTCGGCGAATATCCGCAGACGTTGGTGGACGATCCGACGCTTACTGCGGCGCTCGAGCAGGAGGCGGGCAAGAAGCCCACCGCTTCGGATCAGGGAAATTGGACGAGCTACGGCTACTATTACAGCGGCGCTGTGACCGATTATATGTGGTATATCGATCTCAGCTATCAGGGATTCCGTTACCGCGGGGTGTACTTCACGGACTACCGTCCCGCTTCCGCCACGGGCGACTCCATGTCGGACAAACACCAACAGCTCAACGGATACAACGCGAACACCGTCTATTGGTTCCAATATGAGCCCATCGAATGGCGCATCCTCGAAGAAAAGGATGGCGCGGCGTTCCTCGTGGCAAATATCGTCCTCGACAGCCGGCAGTTCTATCATATCGCTTCGGACGATCCGCGCGACGTGAACGGTCAGCAAGTGTACGGGAACAACTACAAGGAGAGCGACATCCGCGCATGGCTCAATGCGGCCTTCTACGAGACGGCGTTCGGCGCTTCCGAGCAGGCGATCGTCAAGTGGACGACGGTAGACAACAGTCTTGCGACCGTGCAGTCGTATTCCGATTCCGTCCCCAATTTGTTTACCTGTGAAAGCACGCGGGATAAGGTATTTCTGCTCAGCTATCAAGAGGCGATGGCGGGTTACGGATTCAGCGCGGCGACGCGGCAGTTCAAGAGCACGGACTACGCCAAGGCGCAGGGCGTGAAAGTATCCAAGGCGAACGCCTCTACGGGCAACAGCGAGTGGTGGTTGCGCTCCCCGGACTTCCATAACGGTGCCAGCGTGTGCGGCGTCGGTTTCGAGGGTACAAGAATTTATGAATGGGTCAGCCAGACCTTCGAGGGCGTGGTCCCCGCGCTGTGGATCCGTATCGACGGCACGCAGGAGCCTTCGGACGGGGGACAGCAGGACGTGATCTATACGATGAGCGCGGACGGCAAGAAGATCTACTTCGGCGAGTATCCGCAGACGTTGATCTCGGAGACGAACGACCCCGATTCCTCCCTCCGCCACAGCCTCGGGATCGCGGCGGGCAGCGAGCCCACGTCGTCCGATGCGGGCAAGTGGACGGATTACCGTTATTATCGGTCGTGGGAGATCAGGACGGGGATCATGTGGTATCAGGACGTCGAATACGGCGGAAGCCGTTACCGTGGCGTCTACATCAACGAATACCGCGCCTCGGCGACCGATGGGCTCGTGGGCAACACAAATTCCACCCAAGCCCAATACGGATACCAACTGAAAACTGTCTATTGGTTCAGATACGAGCCCATCGCATGGCGCATTTTGGACCAAACGGACGGCGCGGCGTTCCTCATGTCGGAGATCGCGCTCGACAGCCAACAGTATTATCACGACGCATATCAGTACATGGATAAGACGTTCTATCCCAACAACTACGAGAAGAGCGACATCCGCGCATGGCTGAATTCGACGTTCGGCGATACTGCGTTCACCGAGGCACAGCGGAATGCGATCCGCGTGACGGAAGTGGACAACAGCGCGGCGTCCACCGACGAAAGTACAAACATCTATGCCTGCGGAAACACGCAGGATAAGGTGTTCCTGCTCAGCTGTGCGGAAGCCGTGAACGAACAGTACGGCTTCAAGAGGAGTACCGATACGGCAAAGATGCTGTTTGTAACCGATTACGCCAAGGTGCAGGGCGTCAAAACGAACGGGGACGATCGCTGTACATGGTTGTTGCGTTCGCCCAGACCCAATGATGGCGACCAAACATGGGGGATCAGCTACACGGGCTCGATCGAGACGGCGGGGGCATGGAGCACGCGATCCGTCCGCACGACGACGTGCGGGGTCGTACCCGCACTCTGGCTCACGCTTTAACGGGGTCCGCGCGCTCCCTTCCGCCTCCTAAGCGGGCGGAAGGGAGCGCGCGGGCGGTCTTCCGCATCGGAACGCAAGGTTCGGGTTGCTCTCTTTTTCGGAAAAAGTGCCCCGATTCGCTTGCCTTTTCGGTGCGCGTGTGGTATAATTTTCTTATAAATACAGTTTACGGAGGCAGAACCGCATGAAAATATTCTTTGAAAAGCACGTCGCCTCCTGGCTGGACCGGTTCGACATCTTCGACGAGTACGGCAAGAAGATCTATCACGTCATCGGCAAGGCGGACAACCGCAAGCTCAAGATCTACGACGCGTACGCCCACAACAAGTATGTCGCTTCGCTCAGGGAATGCGGCGCCCCCCAACGGGAGCGCGAAGAATCGCCCACCGTGGTGGAGATCAAGCACGGCAAGCGGTTTGTCAGCACGTTGAAGCGGGCGATGAAGCGGGTGCGCTCCTTCTTCGATCTCAACTTCCTGAATTGGCACGCGGAAGGGGACTTCGGCGAAGGCAACTACCGCATTCTCGACGCGAACGACCGCGTGATCGCCTCCGTAGGCGACGGGCAGGACGAGGGCGACGAGGAGATGCGCTGCATCGACGCATTGCCCGAATTTGTGCTCCACGCGGTGACCTTCACCCTCGCGATCGACGAGATTGCAAGCGAGGAGCCCGGGAGCGAAACGCAGGAATGACGGGGAAATCATGCCCCGCGAAGAGGAGGGAACAGCCCCCTCTTTTTTGTATGATTTTTTTCCAAACCGCTTGAAATCCGCCCCGTGTTGGTATATAATATTGACAATCCTTTGGGAGGTATCCTATGAAAGATCTTCTTCTTATTTCGGGCGGCGCGATCGCGGGGATCGTGGTCGCCGCAGTCGTCGTCGTGCTCCTGATCGCCGTTGCGGGATGGTACATCTCCTGCCGCAATTCCTTCGTCACCCTCCGCAACCGCGCGGAAGAGGCTTGGGCGACCGTAGACGTTCAGCTCAAAAAGCGTTACGACCTCATCCCCAACCTCGTGGCGACGGTGAAGGGCTATGCCAAGCACGAGAGCGAGACGCTCGAACGCGTCATCGCCGCAAGGAATCTCGCCATGACCTCCACGGGCGACGCCAAGCTCGCCGCCGAAAACGCCCTCTCGGGAACGCTGAAATCCCTGTTCGCGCTCACCGAATCGTACCCCGAACTCAAAGCGAACGCCAACTTTATGGACCTCCAGCGCCAGCTCCAACACATCGAGGAGGAGCTCGCTTCCGCCCGCAGGTACTACAACGGCGTCGTCAAGACGTTCAACACCAAGCTCGACCTCTTCCCCTCCAACATCGTTGCGCGCAGGATGGGGCTCGAAAAGCGCAGTTACTTCGAACTCGAGAGCGAAGAGGAGCGCAGAAACGTCAAAGTCGAATTTTGAGCGATGAAACGGTCAAGATGTTTTTGGGGAGCGGCGCTCTGTCTTGCGTCGCTTCTCGTCGTACTGTTTGCGGGCATGGGTGCCCCCGATGAGGTCACCGCCCACGCCGCAGGCGCGTACGACTACTCCCTTTCTTCCTATAAGATCACCTACGACGTCTCCTCCCGCTGTACGATCGCGGTGACGGAGGAGATCACGGCGGATTTCAGCGGATATGCGAGCCACGGCATCATCCGCGATTTTGCTTTGGGCGGCGGCGTGACGTACGGCGGCTTCCAAATCTCCTGTTCCGATCCCGATTTCTCGCCCTATTTCAAGACGGAGAACGGCGACGTGCTCTCCCTCTATCTCCGCGGGGATAAGACCGTGACGGGGCAGAGCCGCACCTACACGCTCTCCTACACCATTCACGCCTTCCTTGTAGGCGGCGAACTTCCCATCGACATCCTTCCCTACGGCTTGCAGTCGGAGATCGCCTATTTCCGCGCGGAAGTGCGCCTTCCTTCGGCGGCGCGCGGCGTGCGCATGGTCTCGGGCAAGACGGGCTCCAAGACGGACGGCGAGGGATTTTCCGCCCTGCTCCAACGGAGCGAAGACGGCACGTCCTATGTGTTGGAGCTCAAAGATTTGGAGCCGCGCTATTGGGACGGCAACGGGAACAACGTCGTAGCGGGCGCTTCGCTCGCCTTTACCTTCGACGGCAGTGTGAAGTCTCCCGCCGACCTCACCGCCCTCTATGCGGCGATCGTCGCGCTCGGGCTCATCGTTTCGGCGCTTCTCATCCGCTTCCTCTTCTGCCGCCGTCCGCTCTTTACGCGCACCGTCAACCTCACCGCGCCCCGCGAAATGGACCCTCTCCTCATGGGGAAGTTCATCGATAACTCGGTGGATAGCGAGGACGTCGGATCTCTCGTCTTCTACTTCGCCTCCCGCGGCTATCTCGATATCGACATCACCGACCAAGACGACCCTCTTCTCATCAAGCGGTCGCCCCCGGGCGAGGAGGAACCCGCCTACTGCAAAGTCCTCTACGACGGGCTGTTCCGCAACCGCGACTGCGTCCGTCCCTCCGCTTTGAAAAACGTCTTCTACCCCACGGTGCAGACGGTGAAATCGGAGGTCAACGTCGCCGCAAGCCATATGTATTCGGCGCGCGGGAAGGTCGCCCTCGCCCTGCTCGGGATCCTCGCCGTCCTGTTTGCGGGCGGGTTTGTCTGGCTGTACGGGCTCCTCGGGATCGGTTACGGCTACCACTACATCCCGCTCTTCTTCGCTTCCGCGTTTTCGTACGCCGTCTCCGCCGCTCTCTCGTGGAAGGCGGAACAGCGCCGCTACAAATGGGGGCGGGCGCGGCGTTTTCTCATGATCGGCGGGGGCTTCCTTTTGGGGCTTGTGCCCGTACCCGTTCTCTTTCTGCTTCCGAGCGCCGTAACGGGGCTTTGGACGGCTCCTCTCCTCGTGGCGGGCGCGGCGGCGGCGGGCTCGGTCGCGGGGAACTGTCTCGTCTACACCAAGCGGCACGCGGAGCTCATGGGGCATATCCTCGGATTCAAAGACTTCCTCCTCTTCGCGGAAAAAGACCGTTTGGAAGCCATGCTCGCCGAAGATCCCGGGCTCTACTATGAGATCCTGCCCTACGCGCAGGTGCTCGGCGTCACCGAGAAGTGGACGGAAAAATTCAAGGGGTTAGACGTCGCCCGTCCCGCCTTTGTCACGGGCGGCGCAGACGTCACGTTCTCCGTCCTCTATTGGCACAATTTCTCCCGTATGACGACGAGGGGGATGGCGCAAGTCTTTATCTCCCGTCCCGCCCGCACTTCCGTCGGCGGACACGGCGGTTTCGGCGGACATATCGGGGGCGACGGAGGCGGCGGCTTCGGCGGCGGCGGAATGCGCGGTTGCTGAGCGTACACCGCAGTAAATGAAAAAGGGGGACCTATGAAATACATCATCGCCTTGGACGCGGGCACCACGAGCATTCGTGCCTTCTGCTACGACCTCGCGGCAAAGCGGTTTGTCCACCGCGCCCAACAGGAGGTTGAGAGCCGTTTTCCGCACCCCGGTTGGGTGGAACAGGACGCCGCGGAGATCTACTTTAAGGCGGCGTACGTCGTCAACGACTGCGTACGTGCCGTCGGTGCAGAGAACGTCGCGGGGATCGGGGTGACCAACCAGCGCGAGACGGTCGTCGCCTTCGACGCGGAGACGGGGGAGCCCGTCTGTCCCGCCATCGTATGGCAGTGCCGCCGTACGAGCGCCGCTTGCGCCGCCCTGCCCGAAGAGATCAAGCGGAAGATCAAGGCGCGCACGGGGCTGTTTGCCGACGCCTATTTCTCGGCTCCCAAAATGAGATGGATCCTCGAAAACGAACCCGCCGCGGCGGCGCTTGCGCGCAAGGGCAGGCTCCGCTTCGGCACGGTGGACGCCTATCTCATCTACCGTTTTACGGGCAATTTCGTCACCGATCACACCAACGCTTCCCGCACCATGCTCTTCGACCTCGAGACCCTTCAATGGGACGGCGAACTCTGCCGCTTCTTCGGGATCGAAGAGGAGTTTCTTCCCCGTCCCCTTCCCTCCGACGCGGTGATGGGCACGGTGAAGCTCCTCTCCCGCGAGATCCCCATAGCGGGGGCGATGGGGGACCAGCAAGCCGCTCTCTTGGGTCAGGCTTGTCTCAACGCGGGGGACGGCAAGGCGACTTACGGCACGGGGCTCTTTCTTCTCTTGCCGACGGGAAGCCGTCCCGTGTTTGCCGACGGGCTCCTCACCACGGTGGGCGGGACCTATGCGGGCAGGACGCTCTACGCCTTGGAGGGGAGCGTCTTCCATGCGGGCAGCGGGATCCAATGGCTGCGCGATGAACTCGGATTCTTGGAAAATGCGGCGGAGAGCGAGCGTCTCGCACGGTCCGTCGCGGACACGGGTGGGGTCTTTTTTGTCCCCGCCTTTACGGGGCTCGGCGCGCCCTATTGGAACAGCGAGGCGCGCGCCCTGCTTTCGGGCATCACGCGGGGAACGCGGCGGGAGCACATCGTCCGCGCCGTCTTGGAGAGCATCGCCTATTCCGCACGCGATCTTGCGGAGTGCATGGCGGAGCGCGGCGGCGCCCGTCTTACCGCCCTCAAATGCGACGGCGGCGCCTGTGCCAACGACTTTTTGATGCAGTTTCAGGCGGACGTGCTCGGGATCGCGGTGGACCGCCCCGCCGAACGGGAGAGCACGGCGCTCGGCGCGGCGTACCTCTGCGCCCTTGCGCTCGGACTTACTGATCCCGCCGAGATCGGGCGGAGCAGGGTGCGCGAGCGCCTCTTCGAGCCCTCCGAAAACAGGGAGTATTACGACGGACTTTACGCGCAATACCGCCGAGCGGTCGCCCGCGCGGTCAAGGAGTAAACGCGGTCAAGGAATAAACGCGGTCAAGGAGTAAACGCGGATAGCGAGCGCACGCGGAGAAGGAGGAAACGATGTATTTCAAGAAGTATCTTTTCGGCGATACCGCCGTCTACTACGCGGAATGTCCCGTCGAGGGGCATCCGAAGAAGACGACGATCGGCTTTGCCGCCTATCCCAAGGAGATCGAGGTCGATCCCAAGAAGCTCTGCCTCGATTGCCTCGTACAGGCGGCGTTTACGGGCGACGAGACGCTCGCCGACTACACCCCCGGGATGACGATGCGCAACCATAGCTGTACCGCGCTCAAACTCGTGCGGCAGGTGGAGTTCACGAGCGGCACTCTCAATACTTATCTTACCGACGGCGCGGGCAACGATTTCGTGCACCGTCTCAATTACGACCGCTCCACGGGCGTATTTACGGTGGACGTCAAATACGAGAACCGCACGCGGGAG
>CANQXA010000036.1 GCA_947627765.1 uncultured Clostridia bacterium | reverse complement strand
TGCGAAGAGCTGGTCGCATTCGAAAAGCCCATGGCGACCCGCCAGACTTCGGCACAGGTGTTGCAGAAGATCGCGGCGCGCGTTCCCTCCCTCATCGGCGGAAGCGCAGACCTCGCGCCCTCCAACCTCTCCGACATGAAGAATACCGACTCTATCACCTACGGCGACTTCCAGCCCGGTCACTATGAGGGCAGAAACATGCACTTCGGCATCCGCGAACATGCGATGGCGGCGATCACAAACGGCATGCAGCTCCACGGGGGCTTACGCGCATACTGCTCCACCTTCTTCATCTTCTCCGACTACTGCAAGCACGCGATGCGCCTCTCCGCGCTCATGGATATCCCCGTCGTCTACATTCTGACGCACGACTCGATCGGCGTCGGCGAGGACGGCCCTACCCATGAACCCGTGGAACAGCTCATCGCCCTGCGCTCCATCCCCAACATGAAGGTGTACCGCCCCGCGGACGGCAAGGAGACGGCGGCGGCGTGGATCTCCGCGCTCACGGGAACGGCGCCCACCGCGCTCGTCCTCACCCGCCAGAATCTTCCGCAGTACGCGGGAAGCGGGCTCAACGCGCTCAAAGGCGGGTATATCCTCGAAGACTGCGAGGGCAAGCCCGACATCCTTCTCATCGCGAGCGGCTCGGAAGTCGAGCTCTGCATGAAGGCGAAGAAATACCTCGCGGAAGAGGGCGTACGGGCGCGCGTCGTCTCCATGCCCTGCTTCGAGGAATTCGAAAAACAGCCCGAAAAGTACCGCGAGAGCGTGATCCCGTCCTCCGTGAAGGCGCGCGTATGCGTCGAGGCGGCTTCCCCTTACAGCTGGTATAAGTACGCGGGCGACTGCGGCGAGATCATTGCGATGAACGGGTTCGGCGCGAGCGGCCCCGCGCCCAAGCTCTTCGAGAAGTTCGGCTTCACCGTGGAGAACGTCCTCGAGAAGGCGAAGAAAGTCCTGCAAAAGTAAAAACGGAGGGGGATGTCTCGGACATACCCCCTTCCTTTTCGGTCTAAGGTGAAATTATGACGATCCAAGAATTGGAAAAATTGTATCTCGAACGGCAAAGCGTACGCGAATTTTCCCCGGCGCCCCTCGCGCGGGAGACGGTGGAAGAGATCTGCCGCGCGGCGCTCCTCGCGCCCTCCGCGATGAACGCCCAACCGTGGCGGCTGATCGCCGTCTGCGGGGAAAAGAAGAAGGAGATCGCGAAGGCGGTGCAACGTCTCGGCGTCAACCGCTTCGTCTCGGACGCCGCCGCGATCGTCGTCGTTGCCGAAGGAAAGAGCGGCGGGCTCATGAAGGTGGGCGAGATCTTCAAGGAAAACGAGTTCGTCCGCAACGACCTCGGCATCCTGACCGCCTACCTCGTACTCGCGGCGCAAGCGGCGGGCGTGGGCAGTTGCATCATCGGCTGGCGGGACGAAGACAAGCTCCGCGGGCTCCTCGGGCTCAAAGAGAAGGTGCGGATCCCCCTCGTCGTGGCGCTCGGATACCCCGCGGAGGGCTATCCCGTCCGCGAGAAGAAGCGCAAGCCGATAGAGGACGTCTTCACGTACCTCGAATGACGGCTCATTGTAAGAATACAGCGCCCCCGCGCGGCTTGCCGCGCGGGGGCGCTTCCGTTTGGAAACAAGAGAGGGGCGGGGAAAACGGTTAGACGATCCCCTGCGCCGTCATCGCCTCGGCGACCTTCAAAAATCCCGCGATGTTCGCGCCCGCGACATAGTCTCCCGCGACGCCGTATTCCTTTGCCGCGCCGTCCATATTGTGATAGATGCCGACCATGATCTCGCGGAGCTTGGCGTCTACTTCCTCAAAGGTCCAATACATTCTTCCGCTCGACTGCGCCATTTCGAGCGCGCTTGTCGCGACGCCGCCCGCATTGGCGGCCTTGGCGGGCAAAAAGACCACCCCCGCCCTGCGGAAGACCTCGATCCCCTCCGGATCGGTGGGCATATTCGCGCCCTCGCCGACGTATTTCACGCCCCCCGCGACGAGCCGCCGCGCGCTCTCCCCGCCGATCTCGTTCTGCGTGGCGCAGGGCAGGGCGACGTCGCAGGGGACCGACCAGATCCCGCGGCAGCCCTCAAAGTACTTCGCGCCCTTTACGCGCGCCGCATACTCCTTGATCCGCCCCCGCTCGACTTCCTTGATTTGCTTCATGACGGCGAGATCGATGCCACCCATGTCCAAGACATAGCCGTCGGAATCGTACATCGCGATCACGGTCGCGCCGAGAGCCTGTGCCTTCTCGCAGGCGTAGAGCGCGACGTTTCCCGACCCCGAGACGATCACCTTTTTGCCCGAGAGCGTCTCGCCGCGGCAGTTCATCGCCTCCTCGACCATGTAGACGAGCCCGTAGCCCGTCGCCTCGGTGCGGACGAGGCTTCCGCCGTAGGAGAGCCCCCGCCCCGTGAGGACGCCGACGTGTTCGCCGCGCAACCGCTTGTACTGCCCGAAGAGGTAGCCGATCTCCCTGCCGCCCACGCCGATGTCGCCCGCGGGGACGTCGGTATCCTGTCCGATGTGGCGGAAGAGCTCGGTCATGAAACTTTGGCAAAAACGCATGATCTCCCCTTCGGACTTTCCTTTCGGGTCGAAATCGGAGCCGCCCTTCCCGCCGCCGATGGGAAGCCCCGTGAGGCTGTTTTTGAGGATCTGCTCCAATCCCAAAAATTTGATGATGGAGAGATTGACGGAGGGATGGAACCGAAGCCCGCCCTTGTAGGGACCGATCGCGCTGTTGAACTGGACGCGGTACCCCTTGTTGACGTGCACGGCGCCCCGATCGTCTACCCACGGAACGCGGAAGAGGACGGCGCGCTCGGGTTCTGTAAACCGCTCCAAGAGGGCGGCTTTTTCGTACTCGGGGTGGCGCTCTACGACGGGCGCAAGGCTTAAAAGGATCTCTTCCGCCGCCTGATGAAATTCGGGTTCGCACGGATTCTTTTTCTTCAGCTCTTCCAAGACGCGTTGGACATAATTCATGGCATTCTCTCCCTTCGGATTTTTCCGTGAATCATTATAACAAAAAATCCGCCTCCTTACAAACGGAGAGAGGCAGATTTTTGCGCGCGCGGATTTAGAAATTCTAATATCTCCCATAAGAATTACTTATCCCGCGGTCCCCTCTTTTCCGCCCTGCAACTAAGAAGGAAGATCCCCGTCAGAAGAAGGGCGGCGCCGAGTAAGACGAGATAACACACCGCGGCGGGTACGGCGTGCCCGAAGAAATCGAGCGTGCAGTCGAAGCCGCTCATCATCCCCTCGGTGAGCGCGGGCGGGCCTTGGATCGCCCCGATCGCGCCGCTCATGAGATGGGCATGGAGCAAGCCCGTGCCGTACGTCCCCGGAAGGAACATGAGGAAGTTGCGGAGCCCCGCCGCCATGTTCGAAAGGGGCATATAGGCGCCGCATAAAAAGCCGTAAGCCGCGGAAACGGTCGCCTGTATCGCCACCGCCCCGCCCTGCGTGCGGAGAAAGCGGCAGATCACGGCGGAGAGCGCCGTTCCGAACCACGAGAGCAGGAGGACGTCGGCAACCGTCAAAAAGACGGAGGCGGCGCTCAGATGCCAGCCCGCGATCCCGATGTACACGAACCCCGCGCAGAGCGCAACGAGACAAATCACCGCCGTCACGAGATAGGTGGAGACGAAATACGCCGCGAACACGGCGGTACGGGAGACGGGAGCGACAAAGATGTCATCCGCCTGCCCCTCGGAACGGTCGCGGATCATGATGGTATTCGCCGTAAACGCGACGGTGACGGCGCAGACCGCGAGAAGGGACGAGACCAGCCAGCCGCCGACGACGCTCTCGACCGCACCGTTCGAAAGAGCCACCCCCTCCGCGACAGACCGCACCGAATCGCGGTAGACGTTGCCCAAAAAGGCGACGAACAGAAAGAGCAGGATGAGGGGACTGAGCAAGGCGGGGAAAAAGGTCCCCTTGTCCCTGAAAAACAATTTTGTATTGCGCGCCACGAGCGCACGGAACGCCGTCATTTGTCTCCCCCCTTTTTCCCTGTTACATTCAGAAATACGTCGTCCATCTTGCCCTTCATGACCTCGAAATCGGAAAAGAGGGCGGGATAGGCGCGGATGAGTTCCCCCGCGCGGCGGGTATCTTCCACTTCGAGGCGGAAGCCTTCCCCCACCGCGGTATAGGGAATTTGAAGCATTTTGACGTCCTCTTCGCGGACATGGTATAGGGTAATGAAGTCACCCGTGTATTTTTCTTTGAGACGGACGGGCGTATCGTCGGCGAGGATCTTGCCGCCGTCGAGGATCACCACGCGGTCGGAATCGGCGGCTTCCTCCATATAGTGGGTGGTCAGAAACACGGTGAGCCCCCGCTCCTTTCTGAGCGCGCCGACCGTCTCCCAGACCCCCTTTCTCGTCTGCGGATCCAGCCCCGTCGTCGGCTCGTCGAGAATAAGGATGCGCGGATCGTGGACGAGCGCGCGGGCGATGTCTACCCGCCGCCGCTGACCCCCGGAGAGCTTGCCGACCGTCCGCGGAAGGAGGTCGCCGAGGCTGAAAAGTTCGCAGAGCCCTTGCAGTTTTCTCTTCCAAGCCGCGCCGCGGATGCCGTAGAGCGCCGCGCGGTAGGTGAGATTGTCCCGCACGGAGAGGGAGCGGTCGAGCGCGCTCTCCTGAAAGACCACACCGAGCAGACGCTTGACTTCGCCGAGCCGCCCGTCGATCTCCCCGCCGCCCACGCGTACGGAGCCCGAAGTGCGCGCCGTCTTGCCGCAGAGAATGGAGATGGTCGTGCTCTTGCCCGCCCCGTTGACGCCCAAAAAGGAGAAAAATTCCCCCTCCCGCACCGAAAAGGAGATGTCGTCCACCGCCTTCACCGCGCCGTAGTATTTCTTCAAATGTTCGATTTCGATCAGTTCCATTATGCACCGTATACGCCCTTCTGCGGGCGGCGAAATAGTCTGCGCCTCAGCCGAGAGGCGGCCTTGAGGGGAAGTAGTAGCGGTAGAGCGCGTAAAATTCCCGCTTGAACGCCGCGGAGACCTCTTCATCGGAGACGGGGCCCGTCAGCGCGGCAGTCGCGAGCCCCATGGAGAAGATCGTCATATCGCGGTGAAAGGCGAGCGCCGTCGCCTCGTCGGTACGGTAGAGCGCCGTCATCTCGGAGACGATCTCGCCGAGGAAGGGATCGAACGCGGTCCGGCCCGAAAGAAAGAGGAAGCGGAACAGCCCCTTTTCCTCCCGCGCGAACCGCACGAAGCCCATGCCGTACGATTCGTACCTGCTCCGCCCGGAAGCCGCAATGTACTCCTCGATGCGGACATGGTATTGCCGTTTTGCCTCTTCCAACAATTCCGAGCGCAGTTCTTCCATGTTCGCAAAGGCGGAATATACGGGCTGTGTGCTCGTCCCGAGACGGGCGGCGATCGCGCGGGCGGTGAGCCACTCCTCCCCCTTCTCGCGCACGAGTTCCGCCGCGGCGCGCAGGATCTCCTCTCTGCTCTTCGGCGTCCGCTTCATCGTTTCCTCCCAAAATAAAAATAACAACCGTTATATAACAGTTGTTATTTTATCAGACTATCTGCCGACTGTCAAGCGTTTTGTCCTATTTTTTTCCTTTTTTTACGGATCCCGCGCCTCAATCGTCGTCATCGTCGTCGTCATCGTCGTCATCGTCGTCATCATCGTCATCATCGTCGTGACGCCAATCGCTTCCGCCGTGCTCGTAGTCTTTCTCGAAGATCTCGAGGAACTCCTCGAAGAGCTCTTCGAACGCTTCCTGCGGATCCTCGGCGAGTTCCCGCCCGAGCTCCTCGTACTCCTCCATGCACTCCCTTCTGCTCGCTTCGAGGTCTCTTCCCTCCAAACGGAAATCCTCCCCGAGCAACGTATATTTGAGGTTGAACGCCTCCACAGCGGCCGCGTCGCCGAGATCGAGCGCCGTGAGGTCGGACCCGTAGGTGGAGAGCAGCAGCGACGCCTCCTCCAAAAATGCGGTGCGGCTCGAAGCGTACTCCCTTAAAAGGTACTCCTCGAAATCACGCATATCCTGCTCGTTGTATCCCCCCATCACCTCGTCGTACGCCTGCCCGCTGAGGTCGCCCACGCTCAAATCGAGCGCGGAAAGCGCACCCTGTACGCCATCGGCGATGCGCGTACGGTCCTTCCCCTCCACATGGATACGGATCCCGTCCGCGCCGATGAGCTTCTTCCCCTTGGCGAGCTGTGCAAACGTCACACAGGCGTCCTCCGCAGACATCCCCACGAGATCGGAATCCACCAAGAGGACGGCGGCGTCCTTGTTGAGGGGACGGGTACTCGTGACCTTTCCGTCCTCGAGCGTGAGCTCCGCGGAAGGGTTGATGCTGATCACCAGCTTGGTGACTTGCGGCCCGCCTGCGAACAGTTGAAGGACGGCGATGAGAATGAGGACGAGCGCAAGCGCGGCCGCGGCGAGCGCGATGGCGGTCTTGGTCCTCTTGCCGCGGTCCAACGCGATCTCGCTACCCTGCGGCGCGTTGAAAGAGGGCTGTCCGTGGGGAACGGCGACATCCGGCGTATACTTTTCGGCCTCTGCCCGAAGCCCCTTCACGATCTGACGGTTCTTCATGCCTTTCCTCCTTCCAATGCGTGGCGCATCATTTTGAGCGCGCGGTGGTAACGCCATGTTACGGTCGCGACGGGGATCCCGAGCATGACGGCGATCTCCCTTCGCTTGTAGCCGTCCGCCGCCGCCAACATCAGCACGGCGAACTCCTCCTCGGGGAGGACCCTGCGGGCGACGTCGGTCAAAAGTCCGTACTCGTCGGGTTGCGCCGTACCGAAGAGCGGCTCGCTCTCCGTGATGTCTACGGCGAGCTCGCGGTCGCGCCGCTTCTTTTGGTTGAGCGCTTCATTACGCGCAATGCGGGCTACCCATGCCTGAGCATTGGTGCCCGCGCGGTAACCGGAAGCCCCCGCGAGCACTTTCAGATAGCACGCTTGCATGGCGTCTTCCGCTCCCGTCCTGTCTCTCAGAACGGAGAGGGCGATATGGTAAACCAACCTTTTTGTCGCGAGGTAGAACTCGTCGAATCCGGCGGTATCGCCCTCTGCGAATTTTTTCAGATGTTCGTCCAACGTCACGGGACCAGCCTCCGTCGATCGGCATTTATCTTACCACGGCGGACGCCGATTGTCAAGGATCAGTCGTCAAAATCACGGAAAGTCCGGTCGTCCGCGCCGTTTTGGGAGAATTTATAGTGGTAGGTCCCGTCGTTCTCTTTGACGATGACGAACTTGCCGCGGTCGCCGTCGATGTTGTACTCCACGGTGATCCACGTCTTCCCGTTCTTCGTCTCGCGCTCGACCTCATAGGTCCCCCTCGAGGCGCCGGTGAGGAAGCGGACGCTGTACTCCGTCTCCGTTTCTCCGTGCTCCTCCTCGGTGCCGAACTCGATCCGCGTGGATTCGGCGAGCGTGCCCTCGCGGTAGATGCTGTAAGTGTAGACGCTCTCGGTCTCGTTTTCGCCCTGCTCCGCCTCCGTCTCCACCGTGTGGCTCATCATGACATAATTATTTTGATCGTTTTGGGTTTCGGAAGCCCGCATGACGATGGTCTCTGTGGACTCCGTTTCGCCGTCTTCCGTCTCGGTGCGGGCGTTGCGCGTTCCGCTCATGTAATAATAGATCACCGAGCCGTCTCCCGCGGTGCCCATTTCGACCAAACCTTGCAAACTGTACTGCGCTTCGTGGATATGGGTGGTCTCTCTTCCGTCTACATCGTCCCATTCGCGGTCGTTGAGTTGCGTCTCGTTGAGGTATGCGAAATGGGAAACAGTGTCGCCCGACGCGTCTTTTCCCGTTACGGTGAGCTTATAGGCATAGCCTGCGAGGAGCTCGCTTTGGGAATTGTTCGTTTCGACAACGGTCGTCGTCGCGCCTTTATCGAGGAAGCCGTCAAGCATATTGAAATAACGGTTGAAGTCCTCGGCGGCGTCCTGCGCTTTCTCCATTCCCGCGCCGCCCTCGGCGGGGAGACCGTAATCGGGCTCGGCCGTAGCGCCGCCCGTCTCTTCCGAAGGTCCGCCCGTCTCTTCGGTTGCCGCAAGGCTCACGGCATCCGACGCCTCCGCCGCAAAGAGCAGTTTCGCCGTCGTCACCGCGCCGACCCCGTAGATCGCCTCCGTGCTCGTAAGGCCGTGATAGGTCCCCGACTGCGTATTCTCCGCAAGGTCCGAAGAACCCGTTTTCGCCCCGCAAGCGGTGAGCCCCAACATCGCGGCCCCGGTGAGCGCAAGTGCAGTGATGATCAACTTCTTTTTCATTTCAAAACCCTCCTGTTTTTTCCTTTCACCCTATACAACAACCAAGTTGCGCGTTTTGTTGGAAAAAATAAAAAATTTTTCGGGAAAATTTTTCGGACTTGTGATCGGGACTGCCTGCCCCTCTTTTTAATCTGCGTCATTCTGAGGGAGTGGAGAAATCCCAAAATAAGGTAGAGATGTCTCGACTGCGCTCGACATGACGAAAAGGAGAAAGGGATGCCCACCCCCCTACCCCCCTCCGTGGGAGGGGGTAGTTGTTGTACCCCCTCCCATGGAGGGGGTAAAAGATGCCCGCCGCGCGGGAGCGCGGCGGGCGTTCAGAATTCACACGATTGCTATCATCAACATTCACACTGATTCTATCATCAACATTCACACGATTGCTATCATCGAAATTCCCGCTGATTCTATCATCAAAGACGATGCGGGAGGAGGTCGGGGTCGAAGCCGTCGAAGGCGTCGGAGCCGTCATCGTTGTCAGCACCATTACCGAAACCGTTGCCGCCGAAACCGTTACCACCGAAACCGTTACCACCAAAACCATTACCGCCATTGCCATAACCG
>CANQXA010000035.1 GCA_947627765.1 uncultured Clostridia bacterium | reverse complement strand
TGGCATCGCCGACGGGTTGCGGCGGTCTCTGCCGCCGCAACGGGTGGGCGGTCCCTGCCGCCGCAACGGGCATGGGTTGGTACTCTCTTACCCCCTCCACCGGAGGGGGGGTAGGGGGGTGGGCAGTCCCTGCCGCCGCAACGGGTGGGCAGTCCCCCGACATTCTTTATCATCGAAAAAAGTTTTCCGTCCGAAATTGCGGCGGAAAAGGAGAAGATTATGATCCAGATCCCCAAGGGTACGAAGGACGTGCTTCCCGCACGCGCATATCTTTGGCAAACGGTCGAACGCGAGGCGCGCGAGAGCGCCGAAAAGTACGGCTTCAAAGAGATCCGCACGCCCGTCTTCGAGCATACCGAGCTCTTTGCACGCGGCGTGGGCGATACGTCGGACATCGTCACCAAGGAAATGTACACCTTTTCCGATAAGGGCGGCAGGTCGATGACGCTCCGTCCCGAGGGCACGGCGGGCGTCGCGCGGTCCTTCATCGAGAACGGGCTTGCGGGGGGCGTCATGCCCTTTAAGTCCTACTATCTCATTTCCGCGTTCCGTTACGAGCGTCCGCAGGCGGGCAGGCTTCGCGAATTCCACCAATTCGGCGCCGAACTCTATGGGTCGGGGGAACCCGCCGCCGACGCGGAGATCATCGCGCTCGCCCATCGGTTTCTGCGGGCGACAAAGATCTCGGGCGTGGAACTCCGGATCAATTCTATCGGCTGTAAACACTGCCGCGAGAAGTACGCCGAGGCGCTCCGCGCCTATTTCGCGCCCCATATCGGGGAAATGTGCGAGGACTGCCGTAGCCGCTACGAAAAAAATCCCCTGCGGATGCTCGATTGCAAGGAGGAGGGCTGTAAGAAATACACCTCCGCCGCGCCGAGTATGCTCGATTACCTTTGCGACGGCTGCCGCACCCACTTCGAAGGGGTGAAAGAGCTCCTTTCGGCGCTCGGGATCGCCTATACGGTCGATCCGCGGATCGTCCGCGGGCTCGATTATTACAGCCGCACCGTCTTCGAATTCGTCTCGGACGCGCTCGGCGCACAGAGCACCGTTCTCGCGGGCGGGAGATACGATACGCTCATCGAACAGCTCGGCGGAAAACCCACTCCCGCCGTCGGATTTGCCGCGGGGCTCGAGCGGCTCCTCATGATCATGGAGGCGCAGGAAATTCCCGTGGCAGAACGTCTTCCCGACTGCTATATCGCGGGCATGGATGCCGCGTCGCGCGTCAAGGCACAGCTGATCGCGGAGGAATTGAGGGAGCAGGGGCTCGTCGTGGAGTGTGATCTTTTGGACCGTTCTTTGAAGGCGCAGTTCAAATACGCGGATAAGTTGGGTTTCCCGCTCGTCGCCGTCATCGGGGAGAGCGAACTCGCCGCGGGCGAGGCGGAAGTCAAGGATATGTCCCGTTCTGCGTCGGAACGCGTAAAATTCGCCGATCTTGCAAATTATATTCGCGGGAGGTAAGAGATGGTAGAAGAAATTTCGGGCAGAGAGTTGGATGAACTCGTGAGCGGCGGCGGAAAGGTCGTCTGCGATTTTTGGGCGAGCTGGTGCGGCCCCTGCCGTATGCTCGGCGGCGTGATGGAGACCCTCTCGGAGCAGTTCGGCGACAGGGCGAAATTCGTGAAGGTCAACGTCGATGACAACGGCGACCTCGCGGCGTCCCTCGGGATCTTTTCCATTCCCGACGTCTTCATCTTCGAGAAGGGGGAAGTCAAGACGCACAATCTCGGGTATCTTCCCGAGGAGCAGATGCGCGCCTTCCTCGAACAAAATCTTTGAGCCCCGTCTCTTGGGAAAAAGACGCCGCGCGATGAAAAACTTCCGCCGAAAGGAGCCGCTATGAAAAAAATTACGATCCTGCTCTCGGCGCTCGCCTTATCCTTGTGCCTTTTGGCAGGTTGCGGACCGCAGGGCGGCTTCGTCAACCCCGGGGACTATCTCGGCGGGGGCGGCACGGGCGACGCGGCAGAGGGCGCCGACGACGTCACGGACGAGGTGAAAGAGGATTTTTCGGACGAAGATCTTTCGGAGCTGTCGGAGAATACCTCGAAGGCGGGGGCGGTTTTGGCTACGCCGACGGAGGGCGTCTATACGATTTCCGAAGGCGGGACCTACCTCTTCCAAGGCGCATACGGCGGGATCGCTTTCGGCGCAAAGAACTTGAATTTGCACCTGATTTTCGACGGCGCGGAGATCGTAACCGCCGAAGGAATCGCCCTCGACGGGAAGACCAATCAGGGCGCGAATGCGGCGCTCGACGCGGACAGGGGGATCGTCATAGACGGCGGCTATCTCTTCGCGGTCGGTCCCATCGGCATGGTGGAGACGCCCGCAACCAATTCCAAGCAGAACGTTCTCTCCTATGCGCAAAATCAGGCGATCGCCGCCAACACCGTCCTGTCCTTGACCGATGAAGAGGGGACGCCGATCTTCTCCGTCACCGTGAAGAAGAATTGTCAGTCGGTGATCGTCTCCTGCCCCGAACTTGCGCTGGGCAAGCCTTTCAAGCTCTACGGCGGCGACACCGAGCTTTGCGCGTTTACGGTATCTTCGGTCATCACCTCGGTCGGTTCGCAGGGCAATATGGGGAATCCGGGCGGAATGCCTCCCGGCGGGTTCGGCGGCGGGTTCGGCGGCGGAAAAGGCCCCGGAGGACGGTAAGGAATTTCCTTGCAAGCGTCTTAAAATTCAAACGAAAGGGCGGCGGGGAGAGTTTTCCGCCGTCTTTGCTATTTCCGATACCGCTCCCTACGATGAAATCGCGGCGGGCTGTGAAAGGCGGGCGCTTTTTCTTGACAAAAAGGTCCGCCGATTTTATAATAAAGCCATGAAATACATCGAACTGACCGTCCATACCACTTCGGAGGCGAGCGAGATCGTCGCCGACCTGCTGTGGAACTATACCGAGGGCGGCGTCGCCGTCTCCGATTATGCCGACGTCGTCGCCCTGCAATCGGGTAAGACGGGCGTCTATTGGGACTATCTCGACGAAAGTCTGCAAACCGTACAAAAAGAGACGCTCGTGAAGGCGTTTTTGGATCCCGCGCGCGCAGGGGAGATCCCCGCGATCATGCAAGAGCTCTATTTATGCCGCGACCGCGCGGAGGGGGCGATCGGCTTCGGCACCCTCGAGGAATCGGTGCGCGAGATCGACGGGGACGACTGGATCGAGATCTGGAAGAAGCACTTCCGTCCCATTCACTTGGGGAATCTCGTCGTCGTGCCCGAGTGGATCGAATACCGCAAGGCGCCCGATGAGAAGGTCATCCTTCTCGATTCCAACATGGCGTTCGGCACGGGCGAACACGAGACGACGGCGATGTGCGCGGAACTTTTGCAGAGCTATCTCAAAGAGGGGGACGTCGTCCTCGACGTCGGTTGCGGGAGCGGCATTTTGGGGATCGCGGCGGCCGAGCTCGGCGCGTCGCTCTGCTATCTCACCGACATCGACCCCGTCGCCGTCGCAAGCGCCAAGCACAACGCGCAAAAGAACGGCGTGGACTCCAAGATCGCCGTCTCCGAGAGCAACCTCGTCGATGACACTTCCATGCAAGCCGACCTCATTCTCGCCAATATCACGGCGGAGATCCTCGTCTCCCTCGCGCCCGCCGTCCCCGCGCATTTGAAAGAGGGGGGTACGGTCATCCTCTCGGGCATCATCGAAGAGCGTCTTCCCCTCGTGAAGGCGGCATATTCCGCGCTGACGTTGGCGGAAGAACATCGAAGGGGCGCGTGGTATGCGCTCGTCTACCGAGGCTGATATGAGCGCGCCGAGAAGATTTATGGTCGAAAGGGTGGAGGAGGAGACGGCGCTCACGGGCGAGGAATTCCGCCATGCCCGCGTCCTCCGCGTCAAAGAAGGGGAGGAGGTCACGCTGATCGACGGCTCCGCCCGCACCTTCCGCGCGATCGTGACGAAGCTCGAAAAGGACTGCGTCCGTCTCCACGTCATCGGGGAGGAGACCTCAAACGCCGAACCCATGTCCGAGATCTGCCTCGCGATCGGCTATTTGAAGGGGGATAAGACGGAGCTCGTCGTACAGAAGGCGGCGGAGCTCGGGGCGAGCCGCGTCGTCGTATTTTCCTCCGAATACAGCTCCGCCTATATGAATGACAACAAGCTCGCCCGTCTCGAACGGGTCGCAAAAGAGGCGGCGAAGCAGTGCAGAAGGGCGTCCGTGCCCGCCGTGGAATATTATCCCACGCTCGACGGGGCGCTCCGTGCGATGGAGGGGTACGATTCCAAGTACTTCGCCTGCGAGTTTTTGGAGGAGGGAGCGTTGGGCGCCGCCGAGGGATCGTGCGCCTTGGTCGTCGGAAGCGAGGGCGGCTTTTCGCGGGAGGAATACAAGCTCGCGCAGAGCTACGGATTTTGCGGCGTGACGCTCGGAAGACGGATCCTGCGCGCCGAGACGGCGGCGATCGCGCTCCTTTCCGTCGTCGCCTACCTCAAAGGGGAACTGCGATGAAAGCGTGCGTTTTTACGCTCGGATGCAAGCAAAACGAGGCGGAGAGCGCCTCTTTGATGCGCGGGCTCGAGGAGCTCGGCTATGAGACGACGGACGTCCTCTCTCCCGCCGATCTATACCTTCTCAACACCTGCGCGGTGACCATGGAGGCGGAGCGCAAGAGCCGTCAGGCGATCGCGCGGATGCGCCGCTATTCGCCTTTTGCACCCGTCATCGTATTCGGCTGCGCTTCGGAGGCGAACGCGCGCGCCTTTGCGGAGCGGGAGGGGGTCGTATTCGTCTGCGGTACGGCGCACAAAGCGCAAATTCTCGCCTATGTTGCGGGCATGGGGTGCACGGACGAGGTCATAGCTCCCGATTTTACGCCCGAGACGGCGTTTGCGGAACTTCCCGTTCCCAAGCGGAACCGCACGCGGGCATACCTGCGCATTCAGGACGGTTGCAACCGCTTCTGCTCCTATTGCCTCATTCCCTATTTGCGCGGGCGGAGCCGTTCGCGGGCGCTCGGGGAGATCGTTTCGGAGGCGCGGTCGTGCGGCGCGAAGGAGATCGTCTTAACGGGCATCGACCTCTCCTCCTACCAAAGCGGCGGGTACGGTCTCGGCGACGTCCTTCTCGCCCTGAAAGGGATCGCCCGCATCCGTCTCGGGTCGCTCGAAGTCTCCGCCGTCACCGAAGAATTTTTGCAGAAGGCGAAGGAGAGCGGCGTCGCGCCCCATTTTCACCTCTCGTTGCAGAGCGGATCGGACGGGGTCTTGAAGCGGATGAACCGTCATTACACGCGGGAAGACTATCTTGCCGCCTGCCGCAGGATCTACGCCTTTTTCCCGGCCGCCGCGATCACGACGGACATCATCGTGGGATTCCCCGGCGAGACGGAAGAGGAGTTCGCCGATTCCCTCTCCATCGTGCAGGAGGCGGGTTTTGCGGAGGTGCACGCCTTTCCCTATTCGGCGCGCCCGGGCACTGCCGCCGCAAAACGGAAGGGAGTGGACCCGTCCGTCAAAAAGGAGCGCATGGAGCGGATGCTCGCGCTCGCCTCGAAAGCGCGGGAAAACTTTCTCGAAAAATTTTCGGGGAGAAGGCTCACCGCCCTCTTCGAGACGGACGGCGGCTACACGGAAAATTACATCCGCGTATACAATGAGACGGCGCACGAGGGTACCATGTACGAGGTGGAGCTCGTCGGACGGGAACGGGACGGCGCGCACGCCCGTCTGATCCAGAAAATCGGAGATTGAATTTCGGAGGTTTCTGAATGGATTGTATTTTTTGTAAGATCATTGGGGGGGAGATCCCCTCGGCAAAGGTCTATGAGGATGAGGAACTTGTCATTTTCAAGGACATCCATCCCATGGCGAAGATCCACTTGCTCGCCGTCCCCAAGGAGCATTTTCCCACCCTTGCGGAGCTCGGCGGGGAGCGGGCGGCGCTCCTCGGCAGGACGCTCCAAAAGATCGGCGCCCTTGCGCCCTCTCTCGGCCTTGAAGAGGGGTACCGCTTGGTCGTCAATCAGGGCGAGCGCGCGGGGCAGACCGTTCCCCATCTTCACATCCATATCCTCGGCGGCGAGACGCTCGGCTGGGAATAAGAAGGATGTATAAAATTTCATCCTGCGGTCAAGAATCCTTCCGTACATCGGGAGGATTTTTTGATGAGAAGTCTTTGGAAGGGAGCGGCTGTTCTCCTGTGCGCCGCGGTGTGCGCGTTCTTCGCCTATGCGCTCCTGCGCCGACCCGTATTCGAGGGGGGCGGCTCCTATGAATTGTACCTCGGCGCGTCGTCGGGTGCGCGCATCGTGCAGAGCGACTTTCCCGCCCGCGATAAGCTCCTCTATGCAAATGTCCGCGGCGAGAGCGCGCGCTATGCGGGGGACCGCTAT
The DNA here is from genome assembly GCA_947627765.1 of uncultured Clostridia bacterium. Taxonomy (GTDB): domain Bacteria; phylum Bacillota; class Clostridia; order Christensenellales; family Borkfalkiaceae; genus Gallimonas. The sequence continues at coordinate 3,600 of CANQXA010000035.1, read as the reverse complement.
CTTGAGCTCAAAGAGAAATTCCGTGCCGAGCTTCTCTTTACCGAGCGGGCGGCGGGTGTGACCAACTACTACCTCATTTCCCCCCTGCTCGGCGAAGGGATCGCCTTGGAGGGCGGCGTCGTCAACCTGCATATCGCGGTAAGCGGGGATACGACGGTCGCGGGGACGCCCTTGATTTTCGGGGGATTTTGAAAGGCGCGTATAAAATCCGCGGGGCGTGGCTATCCTTTACATACATTTCGGAGGTTGTCATGAAAGAAGAAAACACGCAAAGTAAGAAGAAATGGATCTACTATGTCGTTCTCGGGATCTGCGCGCTCCTCCTCATCGCCGCAACCGTACTTACGGTCTATTTCACGACGTCGAGGAAGACGAGCACCGCGGAAAAGCCCCCTGTGGTACAACCCGACGATCCCAAAGACGACGAACCCGGCGAAAACCCCGGGGACGATGAACCCGGCAAGGAGGATCCGCCCGTGTCGGGTGACGATACGGTGCAGTTCGTCAAGCCGGTGGACTGCGAGTCGTACGCCGTTGAGTACGCGTCGATCTACGAAAACAAGTCGGTCGGAGGCTGGTGGTACCGTCATAAGGCGGTAGACTTCGAAGCGGCGGCGGGGACCGAAGTGCGCGCCATGGCGTCGGGCACGGTGGAGAAGATCAGCCTGAGCAAGGAGACGGGCAACGTCGTGATCATCGACCACGGGGAGGGGCTCAAAACGGTCTACCGCTTCGTCGAGCCGACGGCAGAGCTCAAAGAGGGCGCCGCCGTGGAGAAGGGGCAGAAGATCGGAGAGGTCGCCGAGGCGTACGGCTCCGAGGCATTTGCGGGAAGCCATCTGCACCTCGAGATCGAGCTCAACGGGGATCTCGTGGACCCGACCGATTATCTCGATCCCGTCCTCAACGAGAAGTAACGAAAAGGGTCTCGGACCGCGGTCCGAGACCCTTTTCCTTTGGGCGCCAAAGGGCGCGAGGAATATTCGGCGGGACGCTTCCATACAATATTCCGACGACATGGAGGTTCCCGATGAAAAAAATCATTTGTCTCGCACTCGGCGCCGCGGTCCTCTTCGGAGGGCTCGGTCTTTCGGGATGCGCCAAACCGCGCGCAACGCGCGCACAGTACGCGATCCGTGCGGAATACAGCGCGGAGACGGAGTCGCTCGCGGCGGAGATGACGGTCTCTGTCCCCAACACCTCGAAAGTTTCCCTCGGCGAGCTCAAATTCCAGCTCTGGGCGAACGCCTACCGGGAGGGGGCGAAGTATAAGCCCGTCTCCGAGCTCTATGCGCACAGCGCCTACTACTACGGTTCGAGCTACGGGGAGATCGAGATCCGCGGCATTACGGGCGCCGAAAGTTTCGAGATCTGCGGCGAGGACGAGAACATTCTCGCGGTGAAACTCGCCTCTCCCCTCGCGCCCGGCAAGAGCGCCGAGATCTCGCTCACGTTCGAAACGGAGATCCCCCGTATCAACCACAGGATGGGCGTCACGCGGAATACCGTCAATCTCGCGAACTTCTATCCCGCCCTCTGTTACCTTGCGGAAGACGGCTACCGCGAGTACGTCTATCCCCCCGCGGGCGATCCCTTCGTCAGCGAGACCGCCGACTACGAGATCGAGCTCACCGTCCCCTCGGACTATACCGCCGTGTGCGGATTTTCCGCCGAAGAGAGCGAACAAGACGGAAAACGGACATACCATGTCTGCGAGAAGGGTGTCAGAGACGTTGCGTTCGTGTTGGGGAAGAACTTCACCGTCCACAAGCAAAACGCCGCGGGCGCCGAAATTTCGTACTACTCCTATGCGGACAGCGCCCCCGAGGAGACCTTGAAGTGCGCCGCCGAGAGCCTCGCCTTCTATGCGGAAAAATTTTCGGATTACATCTTCGATACCTATGCCGTCGTCGAGACCGATTTCGTCTACGGCGGCATGGAATATCCCGCGATGTCGCTTGTCTCTTCCAACCTGAGGCAGTCGGAGCGTCCCGCGGTCGTCGCCCATGAGACGGCGCACCAATGGTGGTACTCCGCGGTGGGCAGTAACCAATTCGAGTGCGCATGGCAGGACGAAGGGCTCGCAGAGTACTCCACGGCGCTCTTTTTCGAGGCGCACCCCGATTACGGCGTAACGTATTCGGACTTCGTCGGCGAGAGCGAACGCTCTTACCGCGCCTATTTTTCCATCTATTCGCAGACCAAAGGGGGCGCGAATACCGCGATGAACCGCCCCCTCACCCAATTTTCGGGGGATTACGAGTACCGCAACATCGCCTACGACAAGGGCGTGATCCTCTTCGACCGCGTCCGCGAGACGATCGGCGAAAAACGGTTTTACGCCGCGCTCAAAAAGTACGCCGAGACCTACCGCGGCGAGATCGCCACGCCCGAACAGCTCATCGGCTGTTTCTCCAAGACGGGTTCGAAGATCGCGCCCGTGTTCCTCTCCTTCCTCGAAGGGAAGTGCGTGATCTAAACCGTAAAAAAAAGGGCTTGCTTTTTTCCTTCCTTCGCGCTATAATGGTACAAAACCATGAAGGAGGAAGACCATGCCCATTCTTTCTTACCGATGCCGCGCGTGCGGATTCCGATTCGAGGAATTGGTCAAACGGCACGATGAGGCGGTACCATGTCCGAAATGCGGCGCTACGGGCGAGCGGGAATGGTCGGGCGAGATGTATTCCGCGACGGGCAAACCCGTCAAAAAATGCTCCGGGAAATGCAGTGAATGCGCAGGTTGCGGCAGATCATGACGGGCGGCGGTTTTCCGCCGCTTTTCCTTTTTATATTACGGTCCCTTTGTTGCGTTCTTACGGCAGGGGGCCGTCCGGCTATAAGATTCCACGTTTTGCCCGCCAAACACGATAGTGTTTAGAAATCGGTGCGATAGTTGACATTTATCAACACAATAGTTTTACGATTCCCCGAATCCGCGCGGTAAAATAAGTACGATAGTGGAAACGGAGGTCGATCGTATGAATGCGAAAGAGGTGGGCAGGCGCGTAAAATATTTCCGTGAACAAAAGAACATGACCAAGAATGCGCTCGCCAATGCCGCGGGCGTATCGCCCACCTACGTCTATCAGATCGAAGAGGGGCTGAAATGTCCCACCGTGGAGTATCTCAGCCACATTTGCTGGGGGCTCGGCATCACTCTCTCCGAGTTTTTCGCCGAGGAAAACGAGCTGAAAGAGCGGGTCGCCTACCTTACGCCCGAGCAGAGAAAATTGCTGAACGCCTTTCTCAACAGCCTGTGATTTTCTATATGTTGCGTGCGCTTTGCGATCGGGCGGGCATATCTTGTATTTTCCGAAATTTCCCGAAATTCCCGAAAAAAAATCATGAAATAGCCTCGAAAATTGCTTGACGATTTTTTTCCGGCATGGTATGATAAGTAAGCTGTCTCGCAGGGAGGCTTGCTTTTTTGCGAGGTCGCGTCCGCTTTTGCGGACTTTCGCAGATTGACAACTGCATAGCAAATACGGAGTAATCGGAAGCGGAGGTTGCGGAAGCGGCGGAGGCGGAAGATGAAACGGAGTACGTAAGGCAAAAAAATTCTTAGCCGTATTTCGCGGAAGCGGGATACGGAGATGAGAA
>CANQXA010000034.1 GCA_947627765.1 uncultured Clostridia bacterium | reverse complement strand
ACGGGTAGCAAGTAACAATCGCATGACTGCCAGGTCGTCATATGCGCGGCTTGCGCGCCGCTGGTATTATGAGGGCTTACAGCCCGAAACTGAAAAACCACCGGCTAAGCCGGGGGATATTTATTTTACTCTGTTTCCGCCTGCTTTGGTACGTTATAATAGCCGTGTTGGCTTGCTTTTGCGTCGCTTGATAATTTGTTCAAGGGGTATTCTTGCAACGCGTAATCCTTTATTTTTTTATTCTCTGTGGTGCTGCCGAGCCCCCCGTTTCTGATGCCGTTCGCGTCATCATCGTCGGTCAGCTTATAAGATAGGATAATGCCCTGAGCAATGGCTTGGCCTTTGTACACGATAAGAGTGCTGTTCGCCGTTGTATTGCTCTTGGCGTCGTTGGTGATCTGGATCCAGATATGTCCCTCGTTATCCGAAGACGAATAGTCCGAATCGATCACGCCGACAGTATTGTCGAGTTGTAGCCTGTACTTAAACCCGAGCCCGCTGCGCGGTACGACGAGCAAAAACTTATCGGGCGGGAGGATTACGCGGATCCCCGTTGGAATTTTGATTGTTTTGCCCGGAGCGAGTGAGAATGAAATGGGGGAGTAGAAGTCGTAGCCCGCGCTTCCTTTTGTGGCTCTCCGCGGAATAAGTATATCCTCGTAGCCGGCTCGTAGCCCCCAAAAGTCTTTGTCGAATTGCTTGTTGCTTATTTTTTCAAAACGTGTCATATTCCCTCGTTGGTTTTTTTGAACATCTTATACATACATTTTGCGTCCGTTCACTCCGTGATTCGGCATGGACAACAGCCGCCGAAATGTGCTCGCCCACAGGTCTAAGTCCCAAATTGGTCCCAAATTTGGTCCCAAAACGGGGTAAAAAATTCGAACGAAATGAATAAAAATAGTGGCTACCGATAGTCGGTAACCACTATATCTTGTGGTGCGGATGACAGGACTTGAACCTGCATGGTCTCCCACAGGAACCTGAAACCTGCGCGTCTGCCAATTTCGCCACATCCGCATCGCTATCCATTTTACCCGATTTGAAGCGGAAAAGCAAGCGATTTAGATGCGTTTTTCGAGATTTTTCTCCGAGCGCCGAAAAATCAGACCAAAAACAGTTTGAAGATACCGCACGGTGCGAAAGGGCGTTTTGATTTGTGATTATACCGTAATCCGCGCACGGTCGGACGTCCGTTCCGAAACGAATTTTTGCGAAAGGCTTGAAATTCTTCCAAAGATATGTTATGATATTGTCCACGGCATCAAAAGGAGGTGCGCGATGGACCGGTTTATGAAAGTGGCGTATGAAGAGGCGCTGTCCAACATCCAAAAGAAGGAGGGGGGGCCGTTCGGCGCCGTGATCGTGAAAGACCATAAGATCATTGCCCGCGCGCACAACGAGGTTTTGTTGCGCAACGATCCGACTGCCCACGCCGAGGTCATGGCGATCCGCAAGGCGTGCAAAAAATTGCGCACATTCAATTTGGAGGGGTGCGAACTTTACGCTTCGTCCAAGCCGTGCCCGATGTGCAAGGGCGCCGTCCAGTGGAGCGGGATCCGCGAATTGTACTTTTCCGGGGATTACGACGATACCGATCAATTAAATTTCGGCGATTCGGCGTTTGACGAAGATTTCATGCGGATCGAGCAGACGTGGCATCAGATCGACCAAGACAGTTTCCCCGAGATCATCCGCGCTTTTTCCGACTTGAAGGACGACGTACACTATTGACGGCTCCGATGACAACAGTCGGGCGGCTTAGAAAAGAGAATGCCTACCTCTCCCGCATGGGAGCGGCTTTTGCAACAGAAAATCCAAGATAGTCCGAGAAGTTTCTATTGCAAAAAAGGAGCTATCGCATTGGAAACGGTCCGCGTGCGGTAGCTCTTTTCATTTAGCCGAATATAGAACTCTTGGCGGCCGCGGTCTTTTAATAACTTGCGGCGGAGCGGTCCATCTCGCGCTTCAAATCGCGTTCCTTGATGGACTGTTTTTTATCATAGGTATGCTTACCCTTGCAAAGGGCGATCTCCACTTTCACGAGAGCGTCTTTGAAGTAGACTTTCAAGGGAACGAGCGTAAAGCCTCTTTCGTTGACCTTGCCCGCGATCTTTGCGATCTCCGCCTTATGGAGCAGGAGTTTTCTGTCCTTCCGCGAATCCCTCGTCGAGAAGGCGCTGCTCTTGTCGTAGAGGGCGATGTGCATATTTTTGATGAAGAGTTCGCCCCCGCGCAATTCGCAGAAACTTTCCCCGAGCGAGGCTTTCCCGAGCCTGAGCGATTTCACTTCCGCGCCTTCGAGGACGATCCCCGCTTCGTACCGTTCCTGTATAAAATATTCAAACGACGCCGACCGGTTGACTGCAACGATCTTCATGATCCCTCCTTAGGGGCAAGCCCGAATAGTACTTTCCGCGACGACCAATCCACGCCGTCTACCCGCACGCGGATGGGGTCGCCGAGGCGGTAACTGCGTCCATTGCCGCGGAGCAGGAATCGCTCTTCGGAGTAGGTATAGACGTCGTCCGGGAGCGCATCGAGGGGCAGGAAGCCCTCTACGCTGTTTGCGAGCTCGGCGTAGAGCCCGTATTGCGTTACGCCCGAGACGGAGGCGTCGTAGATCTCTCCGATGTGCTCTTCCATATAGCGGACGATATAGAGCGCATCGACGTCCCGTTCGGCGTCGGCGGCGTTGCGCTCCGTTTCCGAGGACTGCCGCGCCGCTTCTCCCACAAACGACCCGTACGACGATTTTACCCTGTCTTTGAGCGTCTTATCGGGCAGAGGGGGCAGGGTATCGCGGCAAGCCGCCTTGATGATCCTATGGATGCAGAGGTCGGGATAGCGGCGGATGGGGGAAGTAAAGTGGCAGTAACATTCGGAAGCGAGTCCGAAGTGCCCGCAGTTTTCTTCGGAGTACCGCGCTTTCATCATCGCGCGGAGCATTACGCGGTTGACGAGAGGGTAGACAGGTTTCCCCTCGAGAGACGCCAAGAGATCGCGGTATACGGCGGGCGTCACGCCGTGCGGATCGAATTTCGCCGTAACGCCGACGCTTTTCAAAAAGGCGAGAAGGGTTTCCGCCTTTTCCGCCGTCGGCGGTTCATGGACCCTGTAAACAAACGGAAGATCGGCATCCGTCATGACGGTGGCGACGCACTCGTTTGCCAAAACCATGAACTGCTCGATCATTTCATGCGCGAGGGTGCGGCGGTTTTCGGGGATCTCCACCGTACCGTCTTTATAAAGGATGCGCGCCTCTTTGACGTCGAGCGCCACGCTTCCCCGTCCCTTTCTCGCGTTCTTCAAGACGACGGTGAGCTCCTTCGCCCACGCCATCATGTCTTGCAGGTCGGGATAGCGGGCCGTTGTCTTCCCGTCTCCGTCGAACAGCGCCTGTACCTCGTCATAGGTCATCCGATGGCGGGAATTGATCACAGAGGGGAAAATTTGCTTCCGCAGGACCTTTCCCGAGCGGTCTATCTCCATGAGACAAGTGAGGGTGAGGCGGTCCTCTCCTTCGTTGAGGGAGCAGGAACCGTTTGAGAGGGCGGGAGGAAGCATCGGGAGCACGCGGTCGGGGAAATAGACGCTTGTCCCGCGGGAAAATGCCTCGCGGTCCAATGCGCCGTTCCGCTTGACGTAGTGCGTGACGTCGGCAATGTGCACACCGAGCTCGTAGCCTTTCTCCGTCTTACGGACGGAGATCGCGTCGTCGATGTCGCGCGTGTCTTCGCCGTCTACGGTGACAATGAGCTCGCCGCGCAGATCCCGCCGCTTGGCGATCTCGCCGCCGATGGGGCGGCCTGCTTCCCGTTCCGCCTCGTCGAGCGTTTCGGCGGGGAACTCTTCGCGAAGCCCGTGCGCGCGGATGACGGAGAGCTCTTCCGCAAAAAATTCGCCGCTGTCTCCGAGCCGTTCGACGACTTTCCCCGTGACCTCCTCGCCGAAGGACAGGATATGCACGAGCGCCTTCTGACCTTCGATCCCGCGGCCGTGTTCGGAGGGGAGCGCAATGTCGCAGAAGAATTTTTGATCGTCGGGGGCGAGATAATAGGCGCCTCTGTCGCGGTATACCGTACCGACGATTTCGGAATATCCGCGTTTCAAAACTGCAAGCACTTCCCCCCCGCCGCCCCTGGAAAGGCGGAAAGCGAGGACTTCGTCGCGGTGCATTCCGCCGTTGAGACTTCGGTGGGGGATAAAGAGATCGCCGGACCCGTCGTAAGGGACGAAGAAGGCAAACCCGCGTTCGTTGCAGAGCAGGATGCCCCGCTGTGCGCCGAACTGCTCTGCGGTGCCGTATCTTCCTGCGGAATCGCGGAGGAGTTCGCCCTCCCGCACCAGAGAGCGGAGGATCTCGGAGACAACGCGGCTCTCGCGCTTGCCCAAACCGAGCAGGCGTGAGAGCGCGGTATCGGTTTTGAGCGCGAACGTCCCGTTTCGGATATTTTCGAGCAACGATTGTTTTGCGTCCATGATCACCTATAAAGAAAACGGGCAAGCCCGATCAGCCCGCCCGTAACTCAAATGAATTTTCCTCAGAATGCAAGACCCCAGATCGCAGGAATTTGGAGAATGAAGAACACGACGGCTAAGACGCCGAGCACCACGAGGCAAATAAACGTCCACATTTTGAGCTTGGATTCCAGCGAGCGGCCCTTGTTCTTCCCATAGAAAGTTTCGCTGGAACCGCCGAGCGCGTCGATCCCCTGAGAATTGCCGGGCTGAAGCATGACGAGCACGATCGCCGCGAGCGCGGCAACGCCCATCGCGATGATGAGGGTAAGACTGACGGCGCGGTACGTCGTCCAGTCGGCAGCTGTACCTGCAAAATCCGACTGATTGATGAGCAAATTCTGGAACAAAGCTAACAAATTCATAGCGACACCTTTTCTTCATTTCGAAATACGGATAACAGTATAACATACCTGTTCCAAAAAAACAAGTTTTTTCGCATGACTTTTGAAAATTTGCGGCGAGAAAAATTTTTTTTCTTGCCCCCGACTTGCCGTTTGACTTTTTCGGTCCCGTAAACTATAATGTTTGTTTGGAGGGTGCGCACCGTATGTCGGCGGCGCGGAAATAGAAGATGAGGATCTGTATTTACGGCGCCGGCGCCATGGGGACGAGCCTCGGGCTTCGCCTGTCGGACGCAGGGATCCCCTGCGATTTGGTCACACGGAACCGAAGGCACGTCGAAGCGCTGAGAGCTTACGGACGACCCGCGTATCTTCCCGACGAAATGACGGGGCTCTACGACGTCATATTTCTCGCCACGAAACAGCGGGAGAACGCGCAGATCGCCGCATTTTTGGCGCCCTATTTGAAGGAGAACGGCGCGTTCGTCACCGTACAAAACGGTCTGCCCGAAGCGGGGCTTGCCGAAGTGTTCGGCGCAGACCGCGTCTATGGCTGTGCGCTCGGCTGGGGAGCGGAACTCGTCTCGCCGGGCAACGTAAAGCTCTCTTCCGAGGGCGAACTTTGTCTTGCGATCGGCGCATACGGCAAAGGGGAACGCCTCGGAGAACTGCAAAAGTTGCTCTCGTCCGCTTTTACGGTGTCGGTAGGGGATCTCTATGAGATCCGCTTTGCAAAGCTGACCGTCAACGCCGCGTTTTCCACCCTTTCCGCGATTTCGGGGCTTACCTTCGGGGAGCTTGCGAAACGGCACAAAAAGCCCGTGCTTGCGCTCATGCGCGAGACGGTCGCGGTCGCCAAGGCATACGGTTGCAAGCGGCTGGTCCAAAACGGTCACGATCTCATGCGGCTTTTTTCCATGCCGTGCGCTTCCCTTCTTTTACCCTTTGCGATGCGGAAACATAGGGCGATCCGCTCGGGAATGCTCCGCGATCTCGAGGGGGGAAAGAGGTGCGACGTCGATTTCGTCGCGGGAGCGGTTGTCGAGTTCGGACGGAAAACGGGCATACCATGTCCGAAGTTGGAGCGCGCGGTCGCCCTCGTCCACGAGATCGAGAACGGACTTTTGGAGATCGCGCCCGAGAGCCTTTACTTTTTGGAGGAAGTATGCGCCTGATCCTCATCCGCCACGGAGACCCCGATTATGTAAAAGACGGGCTGACGCCGAAAGGGGAGGCGGAAGTAAAACTTTTGGCGGAACGCGTCCGAAATTGGCAGGTAGACGACGTCTATTGTTCTCCGCTCGGCCGCGCCGCCGCAACCGCAAAGCCCTGTCTTGCGGTATGGGGAAAGGAAGCCGTAACGCTCGATTGGGCGCAGGAATTTTTCTTCCCCGATCCCGATGAAAACGGGTGGCTTCCCGTGCCGTGGGATTTCTTTCCCGCGGACTGGACGGTGCACGAAGAGAGTTTTCTGGCGGAGCGTTGGCTGGAACTGCCTCATCTCGCCCCGGCGCGTGCACGCTATGAAGAGACTTGCCGCGCGCTCGACCGCTTTCTCTCCTCTTACGGATACGAGCGGGACGGACGGATGTATCGGGTCAGACGTCATAGCGATAAGACGGTCGTCATCTTTTGCCATTTCGGGATCTCGATGGTCTTCCTTTCCCATCTCGTCAACATTTCGGCGCAGGCGCTATTGCACGGGTTCTATCTCGCGCCAACCTCCGTAACCGTTCTCAATACCGAGGAACGGCGGGGGGACGAAGGGTATTTCCGCGTCGAACGCTTGGGCGACTGCCACCATCTCATTTCGGGCGGCGAACCCATTTCCGAGAGCGGGTATTTTACGGCTGTCATGCAGGAAAATTTGTCTCCTTAAGACGGCTATGCGTGAATAATGCGCCGCGCAATGTCGGCCGAAGAATGGATTTCCTTCTTACGCGATCAATGTAAGATAAGAAGAGCGCGCGCGGGAAACGCGCAGGAATAAGGTTATATTTTCCGAAAGGAAAAGGAGCGATATATGGATCTGAAAGCACTTGCCGAACGTCTTCTCCCCGGGGATTATCCGGCATTGGAACTTTACGAAACCCTCTATCCGCCGCGCAGTCTGCCCAAAGGTGCGGAAGTCACGCGGCTTGCGCCCTCGCCGACGGGATTTATCCACCTCGGAAATCTCTTCGCGGCGATCGCGAACGAGCGCGTCGCGCATAGGAGCGGCGGGATCCTCTATCTGCGGATCGAGGATACCGACCTGAAACGCAAAGTGGACGGCGCGGTCGAGGCGGTCATCAAGGCGCTCGACTATTTCGATATCCGCTTCGACGAAGGGGCGGAGATCGGGGGCGACGAGACGTATGCGCCCTGGTATCAGCGGCAACGGGCGGAGATCTACCGCGCCTATGTAAAGTCGCTCATCGAAAAGGGCAGGGCGTATCCTTGTTTCTGTACGGAGGAAGAGCTTACCGCGCTCCGCGAAGAGCAGACGGCAAACAAGGAGATCCCCGGCTACTACGGAAAATATGCGAAGTGCAGGAATTTGAGCGAGGAGGAGATCTACAAAAATCTCGACGCGAAAAAGCCCTTCGTGATCCGCCTCCGCTCGCTCGGCGATCCCGAAATAAAGCACAAATTTCACGACGAAGTCAAGGGCGAGATCACGGTCCCCGAAAACGATCAAGATATTGTCATCCTGAAATCGGACGGCATTCCGACGTACCATTTCGCGCACGCGATCGACGATCACCTGATGCGCACCACCCTTGTCATCCGCGGGGAGGAATGGTTGGCGTCACTGCCCATCCATATCGAGCTCTTCGGTGCATTGGGCTTCCCGCTTCCCCGCTACGGGCACAACAGCTCGCTGATGAAGCAGGACGGCGAGACCCGCCGCAAACTCTCCAAGCGCAAGGACCCCGAGCTCTCCCTCGAGTTCTATCGCAAGGAGGGATATTATCCGCGCGCCGTCAAAGTATATATGCTCACTCTTCTGAATTCCAATTTCGAAGAATGGTACTTGAAAAACCCCGAAGAGCCGCTCGAATCGTTCCCCTTTACGGCGGGGAAGATGTCGAAAAGCGGGACGCTCTTCGATCTCGATAAGCTCAACGATATTTCCAAAAATGAGCTTTCCAAACTCTCTGTTTCGGACATGGTATGCTTCTTAAAGGTCTGGGCGGAGGAATTCGGGACGGAGGTGCAGAAAAAATATTTTGAGGAGGAAGAGAAGATCTCCGCGGTCCTCGGGCTCTTTATGGGCGTCGGAGGGAAGAAACGGCGGAAGGATTTCACGACGGCGTCACAGGCGATGGTGATGATCGCATACGCCTTCGAACGTCCGCAAAATTTTGAAGAATACCGCGTAGACGGCACGACGAAGAGCGCGGTCCTTCGCGATTTTCTCGCGACTTATTCGTATCCCGACGACGCGCAAACGTGGTTTGCAAAGGTGAAAGAAGTCGCCGCGAAAAACGGGTTTGCCGCCGAAATGAAGGAGTATAAATCAAACCCCGAAGCGTATCGGGGGAGCGTTGCGGACGTTGCCGAAGTCCTCAGGATCGCCGTGACGGGGAAGGCGAACACCCCCGATCTTTGGACGATCATGCAGATCTTGGGCGACGGCGAAGTCCGCGCGAGGCTGCTTGCGGCGATCGGTTAAACGGGAGGAAAGCAATGAGCAAGGCGGATTTGATCTTTATTGAAAATTGCCGCGAGATCCTTTCAAACGGGACTTGGGATACGGAGCTCGATGTCCGTCCGCATTGGCAGGACGGCACGCCCGCGCATACCGTCAAGAAATTCGGTATCGTCAACCGCTACGACCTTCGGGAGGAGTTTCCCATTCTGACCATCCGCCGCACCGCATTCCGCTCCTGTATCGACGAAATTCTGTGGATCTGGCAGAAGAAGAGCAACAATATCCGCGATCTGAACTCGCACATTTGGGACAGCTGGGCAGACGAGAGCGGCTCGATCGGCAAGGCATACGGATATCAGCTCGGGAAAAAGCATCAATATCCCGAAGGCGAGTTCGACCAAGTGGACCGCGTTTTATATGAATTGAAGCATTTTCCCGCGTCCCGCAGGATCCTGACGAACATCTTCAATTTCGAAGATCTTCACGAGATGCACCTCTATCCCTGCGCCTATTCCATGACGTTCAATGTGTCGGGCGATACGCTGAACGGCATCTTGAACCAACGTTCGCAGGATATGCTTACGGCGAATAATTGGAACGTCGTACAATATGCAATTCTTCTTATCATGTTTGCGCAGGTCTCCGGGCTCAAAGCGGGCGAACTCGTCCATGTCATTGCCGACGCGCACCTCTACGACCGTCACATTCCGATCGTCGAGGAGATCATAAAGAGGGCACCCATGCCCGCGCCGACCCTTCATGTCGACCCCGAGATCCGTAATTTTTATGATTTTACGGTCGATTCGTTCTCGTTGGAAAATTACGAATTCCATCCGCTCGAGACGAAGATCCCCGTCGCTATTTGAGAAAAATATCGTCAAAAATTAAGGAGAAAAGATGCGCGCAATTTTTCATGCAGACCGAAAATGGGGGATCGGAAAGGGGAACTCTCTCATGTTTTCTCTCCCCAAGGATATGCGTTTTTTCCGCGAGACGACGTCGGGGAAGGTCGTCGTCATGGGAAGTAATACGCTACGCTCCTTCCCCGGAGGGAAGCCGCTTCCCAATCGGGTCAACATCGTTCTTTCCCCCGTCGATCTTTCCGAAAACGTCATTACTGTTCATAATCTTGAAGAGCTCTTTGCGGAGGTCCGTAAGTATCCCCCCGAAGACGTCTTCGTGATCGGCGGCGCAAGCGTATACCGCACCCTTCTTCCCTATTGCAGTGAGGCGCTCGTGACCAAGGTGGACGCCGACGGCGGGGCGGATGTGTTCGTTCCCGATCTCGACGCCGACAAGCGGTTTCTCCTCACGGCGGAGAGCCAACCGACCGAAGATAACGGCTATACGATCCGCTTTTGCACTTACCGCAACCAAGCAACACAAAGAGGTATTTTTTGACGATCCCTCTTTTTTTGTTGTAATTTCGCGGAGAAAGTATTATAATTACCGTTGAATGCTTCAAGGGACAAAAAGAATCAGCTTATGATCAGAGAAGATTTACGCAACATTGCAATCATCGCGCACGTTGACCACGGCAAGACGACGCTCGTCGATCAAATGTTAAAGCAAGGCGGCACCTTCCGCGAAAACCAAGTCGTCGAAGAGCGCGTCATGGACAGCGGCGATTTGGAGCGCGAACGCGGGATCACCATCCTCGCGAAAAATACCTCCATCCACTACAACGGGGTGAAGATCAACATCGTCGATACCCCCGGCCACGCCGATTTCTCGGGAGAGGTGGAACGCGTCCTCAAAATGGTCTCGGGCGTGCTCATTTTGGTAGACGCCGCCGAAGGCCCCATGCCGCAGACGCGGTTCGTCACCCAAAAGGCGCTCGAGATGGGGCATCGCCTCATCATCGTCGTCAACAAGATCGACCGCCCCGACGCCCGCGTCAATGAAGTGATCGACGAGGTCTTGGAACTGCTCATGGACCTCAACGCCACGGACGACCAGCTCGAAAGTCCGTTTGTGTTCTGTTCGGGCAGAGAGGGGACCTCTTCGCTCAGCGCGGACGAGCCCGGGACCGACTTAAAGCCGCTCTTCGATACCATTCTCAGCCATTTCCCGCCCCTCGAAATGGACGATGAGGGCGCGACCCAGCTCCTCGTCTCCTCGATCGACTATAACGACTATGTGGGACGGATCGGGATCGGCAGGATCGAACGCGGCGTCATCCGCCAAGGGGAAGAGGTCACCGTATGCAATTACAACCATCCCGACGTCAATTTGAAGGGCAAGATCGTCACTCTCTATGAGATCGAAGGATTGGAGCGCGTTCCGTGCGACTCGGCACGGGCGGGCGACATCGTCTGCTTCTCAGGGCTCGAACAGATCAATATCGGCGATACGGTCTGCGCACCCGACGCGGTCGATCCCGTTCCCTTCGTCAAGATCTCTGAACCCACCGTGGAGATGATCTTTTCCGTCAACGATTCCCCGTTTGCAGGGAAGGAGGGGAAATACGTCACGACCCGCCATCTGCGGGACAGGCTGTACCGCGAACTCTTGCGCGACGTATCCCTCCGCGTGGAAGATACCGATTCCGCAGACTCGTTCAGGGTGAGCGGACGGGGCGAGATGCACCTCTCCATCCTCATCGAGACAATGCGCCGCGAGGGGTATGAATTTCAGGTCAGCTCCCCCAAAGTACTTTTCAAAATGATCGACGGGGAGCGCTACGAACCCGTCGAACGGCTCATCGTGGACGTCCCCGAGAGCGGGACGGGCGCGGTCTTCGAAAAGATGGGAACGCGCAAGGGCGAGCTCATCCACATGAGCGCGATGGGATCCCGTATGCGGCTTGAATTTCTTGTCCCCGAGCGCGGTCTCTTCGGCTATAAGAGCGAATTCCTCACCGACACCAAGGGCGAAGGCGTGATGAGCGCGG
>CANQXA010000033.1 GCA_947627765.1 uncultured Clostridia bacterium | reverse complement strand
TTCTTGCCTTTGGCAAATAGCCTACCGCACGTCTTTCTCATGTCAAGAGCCTTTCGCGGCATAAACCGCCGCGCCTTCCCGACAAAAAAATCAACCTAACCCAAACCATTCATCATGGTTCGAATTAGGTTGAGGTTGGTGCCGTGAAGGGATCGGACAATTCCGTTCGACCCCGCGCCGATGTCATCCTGCCCTCCACGTCATCCTGTCCTCCACGTCATCCTGAGCGAATGCGAAGGATCCCGAAGTACGAAGTTCGATGTCCAGCAACGACCAAGGGGATTCCTTCGCGGATAAGCGAAGCGTTTTCATTGGACCGTTGCGGCTCAGAATGACCGGTTCCCCATGGGTTGCCTTTTTTGGTGCCGTGAAGGGATCGGACAATTCCGTTCGACCCCGCGCCGATGTCATCCTGCCCTCCACGTCATCCTGAGCGAATGCGAAGGATCCCGAAGTACGAAGTCCGATGTCCAGCAACGACCAAGGGGATTCCTTCGCGGATAAGCGAAGCGTTTTCATTAGGTCGTTGCGGCTCGGAATGACCGGTTCCCCATGGGCTGTCTTTTTATACTTTACTAAATTGAAATTTACCGCTTTTTCATTTTGGGCATTGGCAGGTCGCCATACATTGCCTCAAATAGTCCTGTCAAAAAAACCTTATCGTCCACGTTGTCCACATTGAGCATTTCCTTTGCGCCCTCATACGGCAAGGAATACTCCGCTTGGGGCAAATAGGATAGAGCCGCCTTCACGGGTTTCACGAGCAATCTGTCGTCGTAGATTCCGCCGACAAGTTTGCCGCGATAGTAAAGGAGAAATTCCCCCATCATAGGCTTGCAGGTGATGTCCGATAAGCCCGAAAGTTGCTCTAAAATAAAATTCAAATATTCCTTGCTTGACGGCATGATCCCTCCGCCCAATTCCCGTTTATCGTTTCCATTATATTACATATATTACAGCCGTACAGTCAATCGGCCAAACATTGGCGCGACAATGAAACTCACACAACGATCAGCGGGACGAGCATTTCGTCGGTGAGCGAAGTATGGTGTCCCTTAAACGGATGAGAACGGGGCGTAAGACGCATGATCTTATTCGTCGTACCGACGGCGATATAGTCGCCGAGCAGACGCGCATTTTCGCCCCTCATATTCCCGCCGAAATAGTTCTCGCGGATGAGCCGCTCCGTAGGAAACAGCGCAAAGTCTTTCCCGTATTTTTCGAGGAACAGCATTTCAAATGCCCTCTCCCTCCCCTCTCTTACCTTGAAGGCGGTCGCCCGCGCCTCCAAATAAGGTCTCCATTCAAGAAGAGAAAGGAGGTCTTCATCCAAATACAAATCGTATTCGCCGTCGATATCCACCTGTCCGTGGTCGGCGGTCACGATCAAGAGCGTGTCCTTTTTTTCGCACGCGAACTTTTCGACGCCGCGCTCCAATGCGCCGATCGTCTCCTTCGCCTCCGCCGATGTCACTCCGAAGCGGTGCATCACCCCATCGGGCTGTGTGCAGTAGGCATAGACGAACTGCTTTCCGTCCTTTGCGCACACCTGTTTCAACTGTGAAAACAGCTCGTCCACGCTCGTCCAGGCGTACCTGTTTTCCTCTTCCTGCCAAAAGGACGGCACGACGACATTGACCTCATATTCCCCCGAAGTGCGGCGGTAGAAGGGAGTCGTGGGCAGTCTGCGCCTTGAAAACCCGTTCGGAACGGCTTCGCCCGTGTAGGAATCGACGTCCTCGAAGATGTTGACAGCCCGTTTCAGTTCCTCAAAATACAAGCTCCATCCGAACCAACCGTGCTCCATCGGATAGGAATTCGTCTGAATGGAGGTCGTCGCGTTGGTCGTCGTCGAAGGAAAGACGGACGTGAGTACGCGCGTGACGTTTTTTCGGAAAAAGCCGTTTGGGGCGGCGTTTCGTTCGAGCGGGTGCATCCCCATTCCGTCCAAGAGGAGAAGGACGATGTTTTTATATCCCCCGCGCAGGGCGTTGGAAAGCTCTATAAGCTCGGGCTTGTCGTTTTCTGCCCCCAAAAACGCCGCAATGCTCGCGGATAGGTTGACAATACTTCTTTCAAAATCGGGCTTTATGAACTCCACCGGCGCACCTCCGCTTTGATCATATCATAATTGCATTGCAATTCAGACATTTGCATCTTTTACGATTTGCCGTACATGATCTAAATTTTTATATCGGACATACAGCAGATAATTTTCGAGCGGCAGAGCGAATTTAGACTTTACGCCCGTCCCGTACGGCATCAGCACGCATTCGATATCTTCGTTTTCCAAATCCGCTTTCAGATGATCGCCGAAGGTCCTTTCCACTTGTGCAACCAAACAAAAATCCTCTTCGTTTACCGCCCTGAGCTTCTTCCGTCCGCATTTCGGACATTTCTCGCCCTCCCAAGCAAGATTACATCCTTCGCAAAAATTCATAACGCGCCTCCGCGACAGGGAATTGATCCCTCGGTCTTTATGACGTCTTCTGACGATCAATGAGTTTCGATCCCATCATACCACAGCCGCGCGGAAAAATCAAGCGGCGGAAAGAGATCGCGCGCTGTGAAAAAACAATAAGATTATGATTATAAGTTACGAAAAGCGAAAAATTTTATCAAAAAGGTATTGCAAAGTGGAAAATAATGGTGTATAATGAAGTACTCAACTGAATTGGAAGGGGTAACGCAATGATCAGGGTAAATTTCAACGGTCAGCAACTGAAAGTCAGCGAAGGCACCAAAGTGATCGACCTCGTGGAGAAAAAGGACAGGAAAAACCTCGTCGTCTGCCAAGTCGGCGCGCAGGTGAAGGAGCTCAATTATAAGCTCTCGGAGAAGAACAACGGCATGACGATCAAGCTACTGAATCTCAGCAACGCGGAGGCGGGCAGGGCATACCGCACGAGCCTCAGCTATATCGTCGCCATGGCGTTTTACCGTATCTATCCCGACGTCAAGATCAGATTTTCCTATACGATCTCCCGTTCGATCTCCTGTCAAGCTCTCACTGCGAATTTCAATATGTCGAGAGCAGTGGACGCGATCTCGGCGGAAGTCAAGCGCATCATCGACGCCGACCTCCCCATCGAACGGGTGACGGTGACCACCGAGGAGGCGATGGAGATCTACGGGAAGTTTCATCTCGACGACAAGATTGAGATGTTGAAGTACCGTCCCGAGAAGACGGTGCACCTCTACAAATGCGGCGATTATTACAACTACCTGCACGCCTATATGGTCCCCTCGACGGGTTGTATCCACAACTATACGATCACCCCGTTCAGCCCGGGATTTGTCATCCAATATCCCCGCCACGACCTCGACGGCGGGATCCCCGAATTCGAGGAGGAAGCGACCTACTGCAAAACGTTGCAGAAGGCGTACGAGTGGGCGGTGAAGGCGAAGATCCAGACGGTGAGCGACATCAACCGCAAGATCGACCGCGGGGAAGTGTTGGAATTCGTCCAGCTCTGCGAGGCGCATCACAACAAACAATTAACGGAGCTCGGCGATATGATCGAAAAGGAGGTCGAGAACGTCAGGCTCGTCGCCATTGCGGGCCCGAGTTCGAGCGGTAAGACGACCTTCTGCAACCGCTTGCGGATCGAACTCCTGTCCCGAGGGATCAATCCCGTTACCATCTCGATGGACGACTTCTATTTCGAAAAGGAGAAGATCTGCGAGATCCAAGGGAAACCGATCGGCAAGCTCGACCTCGAGCACATCAACTGTCTCGACATCGAACTCTTCAACAAAGCTCTCTTCGATCTCATCAACGGCGAAGAGGTCACGCTCCCCCGCTTCAATTTCCAGCTCAACAGACGGGAGGCGGGTAAGACCATCCGCGTGGAGCAGAATGTTCCCATCATCATCGAGGGCATTCATGCGCTCAATGAGAAGCTGACCAAGTCGATCCCGAAACACCGTAAATTCAAAATCTATATCGCGCCGCACGCCCAGCTGAACATCGACGACCACACGCCCCTTTCCGTCACCAACGCGCGTTTGATCCGCCGGATCGTCCGCGACATGAAGTTCCGCAACTGCCCCGCCGCTACGACGATCGATATGTGGCAATCGGTGCGCAACGGCGAATTCCGTTGGATCTATCCCAATCAGGAAAACGCGGATTACGTCTTCAATTCCAGCCTTGGCTATGAGCTCTGCGTACTGAAAAAGCAGGCGATGGACGCGTTGACCAAGATCACGCCCTCCGATCCCCAATATCTCGTCGCCAACCGCCTGATCAAGATCTTAAAGTATTTCCGCGAGATCGACGACGAATCGCTCGTCCCCTGCAATTCCCTCCTCAGGGAATTCATCGGCGGAAGCTGTTTCCATGTATAAATTCCCGTGCACGGCTCCCCTTGCCTTCGGCGGAGTTTTTACGGGATCAAAAACCGCGGGAAAATCATTTTCCCGCGGTTTTTGATTGCTTTTGCGGATCCATTGTCCGTGCGTCCGCTTCCGTGACGACCCGAAATCGGGTTGTCACAGTTCCTTCAAGTTTTCCCAATCGATCGGCAGCGTATGGTCGTAAACCTCCCTGTCGCGCGCGCCGATCTCCCTTCTTACCTTACAGGGCACGCCGTAGGCGACGACGTTGGCGGGAATGTCCCGCGTGACCACACTGCCCGCACCGATCACCGAATTATCCCCGACCGTGACGCCGGGAAGGATGATTACCCCCGCGCCGATCCAAACGTTGTTGCCGATGCGCACACTGCGGTTGTATTGAAGTCCCCTTTCCCTTAGTTCGGGGCAGATGGGATGGGTCGCCGTGGTGATCGTGACATTCGGCGCGATCATGACGTTGTTCCCGAGGAAGATCTCTTCATCGTCTACGAGCACGAGATTGTAATTCGAATAGACGTGATCCCCTGCGTGCACGTGCGTGCATCCCCAATTAGCTCTGAGCGGCGGCTCGAAATAACAGCCTTCCCCGATCTCGGCGAACATCTTTTTCAAGAGGACGCCGCGCTTTTCCGCCTCGTACGGCTTGGTCGCATTGTATTCGAAGAGCCGGCCGAGACAGTCGGTCTGCTTTTGCATGAGCGCTTTGTCGGCGGGATCGTAGATGAGTCCCCGCTCCATTCGTTCCTGCTGTGTCATATTTCCTTCCTTCGCCCGCAAGGGCATTTGAATTCCGAACCGCATTTATGCAAACGCGCCGCTTGCATTTTCGGGAAAATTGTGGTATCATAGTGGAGCTATGTTGATCAACGTAGGTCTCAGAACGGATATCGCCGCCTATTATTCCGATTGGCTGTTCCGCCGCTTCGGGGAAGGTTACGCCTACTCGCGCAATCCTCTGTTTCCCAAGCGGGTCTCCGTATACGATCTCAGCCCGGGGAAAGTGGACGCCGTGCTCTTCTGCTCCAAAAATTATGCGCCCGTCCTATCCCGTCTGCCCGCCCTCCTCGCGCGGTATAAGACGCTCTTCCATTTCACCCTCAACGGCTACGGCGCCGACTTGGAGCCCGCCGTTCCCGCTATCGAAGAGCGGCTCGAAACTCTTGCCGCGCTCGCGAAGATCGCGGGGAGAGAACGGATCTTTTGGAGGTACGATCCCATCCTCATCAACGGGCGCTACTCCGCCGATTGGCACGCAGAGACGTATGCGGCGCTTGCGGAGAAGATCGCCCCCTATGCCGCGGGATGCATCGTCAATTTTGCCGAACTCTCCTCCAAGATCCGCGGCGCGACGGGTGCGCTCCCGCTCTCCTATGAAGAGAAATCGAAGTTGATCGGGCGTTTGCAGACCGCCGCAAGCCGTTTTTCGTTGCCTTTCCGCGTCTGCGCGATGGAATATTCGGGCGAATTCGCGGGCGGCTGTACGACGCTTTCCGACATCGCTACTGCCAACGGTTGCGGTTTTCGGGAAACGAAGCACCTCGGCAACCGCAGAAACTGCCTCTGCATTACGAGCCGAGATCTCGGATGGTACAACAGCTGCCCCGCGCGTTGCGCTTACTGCAACGCAAACCGCGACGACAAGTTGCTCGCCGAAAATCTTGCGGCGCACGACCCCGCGTCCCCTCTTCTCATCGGATCGCCGCAAGCGGGCGACATCCTGATCAAAGCCGCGCAGGAAACGGTTCTCGAACCGATCAAGCAAATATCCCTCTTTGATGAAAAATGACGGACAGTTCCGTCATTTTTTGATGATCTTGGCGACAAAAAATCCCTCGTAGAGCTCGGAGGGACAGACCGTCACCGTACCCTCCGGCCCGACGAGCGTCGGGATCCCGCCGAAGGGCGCGATCGGGACGATCTCCGCCCCCGCTTTCGGCAAAATACGCCCGAGCAGTTCGCCGTTCTCCTCCCGAAGGACAGAACAAGTGGAATAGACCATCGTTCCGCCCCGCTTCAAAAGGCGGAGCGCTTTGCCGAGGAGCGCCTCTTGAAGGCGCATACAGCGATTCAAATAGTCGCGCGAAAAGCGGACAGACGTATGCGGCGTGACCGTTCCGCTTCCCGTACAGGGCGCGTCAAGCAAGATCTTGTCGAAGGATAAAAATTCGTCGAGACGGCTCGCGTCGCAGTTCAGCGCCGTAACGCGCGTAGCCCCCTGCCGTTCGAGATTGAATTTCAGGCGGCCGAAGCGGATCTTATCCCGTTCGCAGGCGGTGATCAGCGCCTTCCCGCCCGAAAGAGCGTAGAGCTCGGTCGTCTTGCCGCCGGGCGCCGCGGTCATATCCAAGATACTTTCTCCTGCGGCGGGGGCGAGATACAGGGGCGGCAACATGGAAGAGAGGCTTTGAAAATAGACCATTCCGTCGCGGTAGAGCGGAAGAGCGCGGATCGCCTCCTCTTCGCGGGTGACGAATGCGGCGCCGTACCAGCCGACCGCCTCCGCCGCGATCCCCTTTTCCCCGAGCAGACGCAGTACTTCGGGGACGGTCGTCTTTCCCGTATTAACGCGAAACGAGGCGGGGCGTTCTACGGCATACCCCGCCGAGATCAGACCGTATTCGCGGCCGCCATATTCCTGTTGTAAAAGCTCGGCAAGCTCAGTCATCGGCTCAGATGAGCGCAAGCCACTCCTTGATGTCGCTTTCGGGAGTCTTTTGGATACCCTCTTCGAAGAGTACGCTCAGAATGGGAGCGATCTCTGCGCCCTTGAGCGCGCGGCGGAAATCGCTCGGCGTGTGCCCGATCGTTCCCCCGTTGGTGGTGAAGGGGAAGACGCGCTTGCCCGCCCAATTTTTGCCCATCAAGAAGGATTTCATCGCGGGGGCATATGTAGACCACCACACGGGCGTTCCCAAGAGAATTGCGTCATATTTGGATAAATCAACGCGGTAGGGCTGAAGCTGCGGGATATAACCCGTTTTTACCTCCTGTTGACCGAGCCCGAGAAGGACATCGACGTCGTCCGGATATGTTTTGACCGTGCGGATCTCCAAAATGTCCGCCGAAAGAGCTCTTGCGAGACGACGGGCAACGGCACGGGTATTTCCACTTAAAGAATAAAATACAACCAATTTTTTCATGACAGTACCTCCGCTATCAAAATTATAACACAAAAAAAGAAAAAAGTAAATATGCAAAATTAAATTTTTTGGCAAATTTTTCAAAAAAAATTCCCGACTTTGAGACATATCCCCCCGCTTTTCGATGTCGTCTTAAAAAATACCGCGGAGGAGCGAGCTCTTCCGCGGCACAAAACTTGCGATATTAAAAGAAGGTGGCGACTTCCTGCTCGGGCGGATCGGCGTACTCGACGGAGGAAGCCTTCAAGACAGGTCCGACTTGGCGGTATACGTTGTGATATTCGAGATCGATGCGGGCGGTCACCTGCACCCAATCGCGCGTTCTGAGCGGGAGGTTGGAGGCGTGCAGAAGGACGAGCCCGCTGTAAGTAATATCCGCCTCGCAACACGTCATGATGTGACGCCCGACCACGATCGTCCCCTTTTTGAGCTTTTTGTCTACCGCGACGAGCCCCTTGAAGCGCACGATTTTTCCGCGGTATTTTTCAGTATCTTCGGTGAGATCCCGATAGAAAAACGCGTAGTCGCGGTCGGCGATCTCGATGATCGGGGCGTTGATATCGAAGGGCAGAGGATCGACGGTCTCGTCGTAGACGGCTTGCCCGCCGAGATATTCGTAGACGATGTTGGGGCGGCGCGTCATCGCGCGGACGACTTTATGAAACTCCTCCTGCGAATATTCCCCCTTAAAGCGGTTAAAGATCGCCAAATCGGCGTATTGCAGTTTATCGTAGACGAGCTGGCGCATATTCTTATTGTAGGCGAAGAAGGTCGTGGCGTCGAAAAATGTCATGACCTGTGCAATGA
Source organism: uncultured Clostridia bacterium (assembly GCA_947627765.1). Lineage (GTDB taxonomy): Bacteria > Bacillota > Clostridia > Christensenellales > Borkfalkiaceae > Gallimonas. Next base: position 3,124 of record CANQXA010000033.1, on the reverse strand, counting down.
GCCACCCGTCGGGCATCGCCTCAAAGAAGGCGTCGAGCGTGCGCATTCCGTTGTATTCCACGACGACGCGGTCGGGACGGTGCTTTTTGGCGAGCGCCGTCAAAACCGCGAGGGAAAGATCTTCCTGCGGAACTGTCTCCACGGCAAAACTTTTTACGGCAAAGCGCGAGGGATCGTATTCGGTCTCCCCCTCTTCGAGGACAAGAAGCAACGTGCGCTCGTCGGCGTCGTCGAAGCGCGGGTCTTCGAAGGTCTCCTGAATGAACGTCGTCTTTCCCGAATCCAAGAATCCGAGAAAGAGAAATACGGGGATTTCCTTCATAGTTTCGCCCTTTTAGCCCAAAAACAGCGTTTTCAACGCAGATTCATCCAAACCGCAACCGATCACGCAGAGGCGGCCCGTGACGATCGCCCCGCCCGTGCGGATATCCGTCTCTTCGGGGACGTAGTCGAAATGATACCAAACCTCTCCGCCGTCTACGATCCCCTTTGCGCGTAGGATCTGCCCGTATTTGCCCGATCCGAGCGCCTCGAGGATCTTGGCGAGTTGCTCGCGCGTGAACTGTTTTGCGGTCTCCGCGCCCCAGCTCGAGAAGATCTCATCGGCATGATGATGGTGATGATGCTCGTGCTCATCTTCGTCATCGTCGTCGTGATGGCAGTGATGATGCTCGTGTTCATCTTCGTCATCGTCGTCATGATGGTGGTGATGATGTTCGTGTTCGTCGTCGTCATCGTCGTGATGATGTTCATGCTCTTCGGCGGCGAGATGGGCGAGTTCCTCTTCCAAGCCCGCGCTCTGTTGCATGACGGCGAGGATGTCTGCCCCCGCGAGGGCGTTCCAATCGGTCGTTACGATCGTCTTTTGCGTATGTTCGCGCAAGAGCGCCACCGCCTCCTCCGTTTTGGCGGGATCGGAGGTGTGGGAAAGGATGATACAGCTTGCGTGTTCGACTTGGTCGAGGAAGAACTCCCCGAAGTTTTTCAGGTAGAGCTTGCACTTTTTGGCGTCTACGACCGTACTGAAAGAGTTGAGAACGCTCCCGGGCACCGCCGCGCGTTCGACGGCGCGGATGACGTCGGACAGCTTGCCGACGCCGGACGGTTCGATCACGATGCGGTCGGGCGTGAAGCGCGACGCAACTTCCACGAGCGCTTTGGAGAAATCGCCCACGAGAGAACAGCAGATACAGCCCGAGTTCATCTCGGTGATCTCGATGCCCGCCTCTTTGAGGAAACCGCCGTCTACGCCGATCTCGCCGAATTCGTTCTCGATCAGGACGATCTTCTCGCCCGCATATGCTTCCTTGACCAGTTTTTTGATGAGCGTGGTCTTCCCGGCGCCCAAAAATCCCGAAATAATATCGATTTTTATCATGAAAATGCCTCTCGACAATTTATTCACTTTATAAACATTCTTGTCCGTTCCTCCCCTCCCGTATTACGGAAAAGGAAGAGCGGGATCGCGCGGGAACGTCAAATGCACCAATTTCCGTCCTTGAAGATTTGGACGCGCTCGCCGCGGGCGGTTACGCCGACGATTTCGAGATCTTGCGATCCGATCATGAAATCGACGTGGATCATGCTGTCGTTGATGCCCTTCGCCTTGATTTCCTCCAAGGTCATGCTCTCGTATCCGCGGAGACATTCGTTGAACCCTCTGCCGAGCGCGAGGTGACAGCTTGCATTCTCATCAAACAGGGTGTTGTAGTAGAGGATCCCCTGATTGTTGATCGGGGAGTCGTACGGGATCAGCGCGCATTCGCCGAGCATTTTTGCGCCTTCGTCCATCGAGATCATCTTTTCGAGCAGGTGCTGGTTGGTCTTTGCCTTGACTTCGACGACCTTGCCGCCCTCGAAGCGGACCGAGAAGTCCTCGATGATCTCGCCCTGATAGCTGAGCGGTTTGGTGGCATAGACGATCCCCTCCGCTTCGCCCGCCTTGGGAGAGATGAAGATCTCTTCGGAGGGAATATTGGGATTGAAGACGTTTCCGTCGATCGTCTCTTCGCTACCGCCGCAGAATTTCCCGCCGTCGATGAGCCCGACCTTGAAGTCGGTCCCGTTGGAAGACTTATATTCGAGCGAGACGAGCTTTAAGCGGTTGAGGTAGTCGCAACGGGAAGCGAGCTCGTCGTTGTGGCGGAGCCAATCGCGGACGGGGTCCGCACCGTCGGCGCGGGAAGCGGCGAGGATGCAATCCCAAAGTTTATTGACTGCGGTATTGCCGTATCTGAGGTCGGGGAATACCTTCTTCGCCCACGCCTCGCTCGGTACGGCGGCGATGCACCATTGATATTTGTTCTCCATTGCGTCGCGGTAAGGCTTGGTGACCTTCGTGCGGCTGCTTCTCACGGCGGTGAACTTCTCTTGGTCCATCCCCTTCAGACCGTCGGGATCTTCCGATTCGATGTAGAGCATCGCGGGAAGCTCCTTCTTGCGGAGTTCGAGCTTCTCAAGTTCCCACTTCTCGATCTTTTTGAGGGTCTCTTCCTGCATGTATTTGTAGTGGAGCTTCGTGAGCGGCTGGTGCGACCACTCCACCGTGACCTTGCCTGCGCCGGCGCGGTAGAGCTCCTCGACCACCATTTCGACAAACTCGGGTTGATCGAGTTCGGCAGTCACCATCACCCACTGTCCCTTTTTGACGTTGACGCCCGTTCTGGCGAGCAACTTTGCATATCTTCTGAGTTGGATCTTATTCATGTATTTCTCCTTCCGCTTTTTCTTTCCCTATTATAGCGAGATTCTTCCGTTTCGTCAAATAAAAACGCGGGAAAACCCGCGTTTTTCCCGTTTTTTGTATATACTATGTCAGACATAATACTATGCTACCGCTCTCTATGGAGCGTTTTACGTCGATCACGCGCTGGTTGGAAGAGCCGCGAAACTTCAGCCGAATGTCTTTGAGCTCCTCTTGGAATCTGCCGTCCACCAACACGTCGATGAGCGAGACAAGTTCGCGGGTGCACTCCGTCTGAACTTCCTCTTCGGCGATCCCCCCATTCTCATAGGTATAGCCCGTGTAACACCAAATATTTTTTTGCGGGAACTTCTCCCGCACCCTCTTCACGAAGGGCAGAAGCGCACGCTGGTTTTCGGGTTCGAACGGGTCGCCGCCGAG
>CANQXA010000032.1 GCA_947627765.1 uncultured Clostridia bacterium | reverse complement strand
CTCTACCCCGCGATATGCGCCAACAGCCGAAACCGTTTAGCTTATTTATTTTAACGGAAGCGGCGGAATTTGTCAACCGTTTTTGTGCAAAAAACAAGGATTTCCCAAAGATTATTTTTGCAGTCCGAACGGAAAGACGGGACGGTCCGCAAAAGCCGCCGCCCCGCCTTTTCATTGCCGCACCGCTCAGCCTGCGAGCTTTTCCATCATGGCAACGATGTCGCCCACCGTTTTGATCCCTTCCACATCGCCTTCGGGAAGCGTGATGCCGTACTCGTCCTCGAGCGCCATCAGAAGTTCGACAACATCCAAAGAATCGGCGCCGAGATCTTTGACGACTTCGGACTCGGGCTTGACGTCTTCCTCTGGAATGTTCAGTTGCTCTGCGAGCATCTTGCGTACTTTCTCAAACATACTGACCTCCGAATCCCCAAAGGGGGCTATAACAACTCTATTTTACCGCAAACAAAGCGGTTTGTCAACCCCTTTTTCAAAGTTCTCGCAGAGCGCGGCATACCAAACTTCTTCGCGATATCGCGGGTTGGCGGGCGAGGTAGACGGCATTTTCCGCGCGATGGGAAGATACTCGGGGCAGTGCTCCTGCAAGAGTTCGTATGACTTTGTGCCGTTACACAGAACGCATCGGATGGGGGTATGTCCGCAAATGATACCGATGTCTGCGACATACTCCCCTCGGATGCGGTCATCCGCCGAGCCGACGATGTCGCACTCGGTGACCATATCCCAAACGGCGATACCATGTCTTAAAAGGAAGTCTCTCTTTCCCTCGATTTTGGGCGGGATCTCCTCTTGGAAAAAACCGCAAAGCATCTTCCAAAAACGGTTGCGCGGGTTGCCGTAGTAGAACCCTTCGGCGCGGCTCATGACGGAGGGAAAGCTCCCGAGAATGAGCACGCGGCTGTTTTCGTCGTAGACGGGCGCAAATCCCCCAAAACGGCTCACTTCAAAAAGCTCTCCTTGAAATTTCCCACGCAGGAGCTCGCCATCCTGCCGAAATCGAGGCTCTCCCCGATGACGGCGGCGACGTCGTCCCGCGTCAATGCGGAGATCTCCGCCATCCGCTTTTCGAAGTCGTAGACCTCGTTCGTATAGAGCAGGTTCCGCCCGTAGAGCAGCATCTGCGCCGACGTATTTTCCTGCGAAAAGATGTTGCCCGCTTTGAGCTGTTCTCTCCCGCGGCTGAATTCCTCCTCCGAAATACAGCCCGTCTTGAACTCTTGGATGACCTCCTTCACCGCGCCGGCGGCGGCCTCCGCCTGTTCGGGCTCCACGCCCGTATAGACGGTCAAAACGCCCGTTTCCTCGTAGTGCGACGTGTAGGAATAGACGTCGTAGGCGAGCCCGAGCTCCTCCCGCACGCGCTTGAAGAGGCGGGAGCTCATGCCGCCGCCCAAGATCGCGTTCATGACCTGTACCGCGGCAAAACGCTTGTCCTCGCGGGCGACGGAGGGGAAGGCGAGCGCGAAGTGCGCCTGTTCGATGGGCTTTTGGCGGAAGACGCTCTCAGGATGCCAGACGACTTCCTTCGTGCGCGGTTTGGGGGAGACGGCAGGGAGTGAGCCGAAGTACTCTTCGGCAAGTTCCATCGCCTGCGCGATCCCGATGTTGCCCGCAAAGGAGACGACGATGTTCCCCGCAACGTACCGCTCCGCCTTGTAGCGGAAGAGGTCCTCGCGCGTGAAGCCTTCGACGTTCTTCGACGGGCCCAAAATGTTCCTTCCGTATCCGCGCGGCCCGAATGCGGCGCGGGCGAGTTGGTCGAGGCAGAGATCCTCGGGGCTGTCCTCGTCCTTTTTGATCTCCTGTATGACGACCCCCTTTTCCCGCTTCATCTCCTCTTCGGGGAACGTGGCGTTGAGGAAGAGGTCGGCGAGCAGACCAAACGCCTCGGCAGCATGGTCGGTGGTCGCTTTGGAGTAGTAACACGTCATATCCTTGCCCGTGAAGGCGTTGACCTGCGCCCCGAGCGCGTCGAAGGCGTCGGAGATCTCGAACGTCGTGCGGGTAGACGTCCCTTTGAACTGCATGTGCTCGATGAAGTGGGAGATGCCGTCCTCGGGATCGGTCTCAAATGCCGCGCCCGTGCCGACGAGCACCCCCATCGTCACGGAGAGCAGACCCTCCATCCGTTTGACGATGACGCGCACGCCGTTTTCCAACTGTTTTGTCTTGATCATATCAACTCCGTCCGCCCCATGTCCGCAACGAGGCGGAGGGGCGATCATAAATTTTCCGATACCGTGATCGCGCTGAGGCCGCGCGCCCGATAATTTTCCAAAATCCGCGGAAGCGCCTCGACGGTGTGCGCCATGGGGTGCATGAGCACGAAATCTCCGCCGCCCACGTCCGTCGCCCGCGAAAAGACGAGCTCCGCGCTCTTATCCCGCCAATCGATCGTATCCTTGCTCCAAAGAATGGTTTTGAGGTCCATACTCTCCGCGGCGCGCACGGCGGCGTCGCCGTAGGCGCCCGAAGGCGGCGCAAAGAGCGTGACGGGGCGGTGGGTGACGAGGGAGAGAAATTCCACGCTCGCGCGGATCTCCCTGACGTTCTCCTCGAAATCCAGCTTGTCGTGCGAGAGGTGGAAGTAGCCGTGGGAGCCGATCTCATGCCCCTTTTCCATAATTTCCTTCACGCAGGAGACGTTGTCATCCGCCCAGCTCCCCCCGAGAAAGAAGGTCGCGCGGGCGCCGTATTCCTCGAAGACGGCGAGCATCTTCTCGACTTCCTCCGTCCCCCAATAGACGTTGACCATGAGCGAGACGCCGTTTTCGGACGTCCCTTTGCGGATCACGCGGTCCTCGATGCCCACCGCGGCGCTCGGGGAGGGCAGAAAACAGACTGCGGCGACGGCGATGAGAATGAGCGAGAGGGCGCAGTTGGTCAAAATCGCAACCGCGCGCGAAGAGAACTTTTTCAATAGTTTACCTCAAACAGCGGATTTTATCACCATTCTATTGTTTGAGGCCGACGATTATGACAGCTATCTGAGGGTGACGATCGTCACGCCGCTCTCCCCTTCGCCGTATTTTCCGAGACGGAAGCTCTCCACCCGCTTGTGGCGGCGGAGCAGTTCGTGCACGGCGGCGCGCAGTTTGCCCGTGCCCATTCCGTGGACGATCCTGACCTCCGAAAACCCCGCGATGAGGGCGGAATCGAGGAAATTTTCGAGCTCGGGTCCGATCTCCGCCGTCGTCATGCCGATCAAATTGATCTCGGGGCGCGCGTTTTCGCGGGAGGGAAGGCTCCGCGAGACCTCCACCCGCCCCTTTTCGTCCTTTTTACGGGCGCGGTAGAGATCGCCGAATCCCGCCTTGACGCGAAGGGAGCCGATCCTGATCTCGGCAGTCTTCTTCCCGCGGTTGACCGAGAGAACTTCCCCCTCCGCCTGCATACTTCCGACGCGCACATAGTCGCCCTCGGAAAGCGTCTCGGGATCGACGGGTTCCATGCGGATCGGAGCCGTCTCCTCGGACATGGTACCCCTCTTTAAGGTGTTCTTTAAGGTGCGGGCGCGGATCAGATCGCTTTCCGTGACCGTCGGCGCGGCAAAGAGCGCCTCGATCTTTGCGACGATCTCCTCCGCCTGCGCGGTGCGTTCGGCGACGATCCGCCGCGCTTCCGCCTTGGAATTGAGCAGAAATTTCTCCCGCTCGGCGGCAAATTTTTCCTCCGCTTTTCCGAGCGCTTCCGTCTTTTCCTGCAAGGTGCGGCGAAGTTCCTCCGTCTCGCGGAGAAGTTCGTCCGCCGCGAGTTTGCTCTTTTCCGCCTCGCGGACGGTGCGTTCGAAGTTGCGCGCTCCCTCCGAAAGATAGCTTTTCGCGCGCTCGATGAGCTTGGCGTCCAACCCCAGCCGCGCGCAGATGCCGAGGGCGTTGGAGGAGCCGGGCGCCCCCATTCTGAGGCGGTACAGCGGACGGAAATCCTGCGCGTCGAACTCCATACTGCCGTTTTCCAACCCCTCAGTCTCATAGGCAAATTCTTTGAGCGCGGAGTAGTGGGTGGTCACAATGCCGCGGCACCCCTTTTCGAGCAAGGTGACGAGGACCGCCCGCGCGAGCGCCTGACCTTCCTCGGGATCGGTCCCGCCGCCCGGTTCGTCGATGAGGACGAGCGCGTACTCCCCCGCCTCGGCGAGGATGCGTTTGAGGTTGACGATGTGGGAGGAAAAGGTGGAGAGATTCTCTTCGATGGACTGACGGTCGCCCACGTCGCACCAGACGCCCGCGACGGAGAGACGGGTCCCCTCTTGGGCGGGGACGAAGAAGCCGCACGCCGCCATGAGGCAGAACAGCCCGCACATCTTGAGCGTGACCGTCTTCCCCCCCGTATTGGCGCCGCTGATGAGCAAGAATCGGCAACTCTCCCCCACCGAGACGGTGACGGGGACCGCCTTCTTGGGATCGAGCAGAGGGTGCCTCCCCTTTTTGATATCCAAGACGCCCTTCGCGTTGAGGATGGGCTTCGTCGCCTTGACCGAATAGCAGTACTCCGCGCGCGCGAAATAGGAATCGGCGATCTCCGCGAGGCGTGCGGAGGTCTCGAGGGCGGCGCGCTGTCTTCCCACGCGTTCGGAGAGTTCTTTGAGAATGCGCGCTTCCTCCTCCTTTTCGTCGATGATGAGACTGCGCAGTTCGTTGTTCATCTCGAGGACTTCCTCGGGCTCGATGAAGACGGTCGCCCCGCTCTGGGACCTGTCGTGGACAAAGCCGCGCACACTGCGCTTGTATTCCGCCTTGACGGGGATGACATAGCGGTCGCCGCGGACGGTCACGATGCCGTCCTGCAAATATTTCCGCTCGTCGCCCATGAGGTACTGCGAGAGGCGGGCGCGGATGCGTTCGCCGACGAGACGGATCTCCCGCCTGAGCGAAAACAGCCGCTCGCTCGCGGTATCCGCAATGGTATCCTCGCTGACGATCTTCTCGCCGATCTCCTCTTCGAGACGGCGGTCGTAGGTCAAACGGTCGCAAAGCGCGAGGAAGAGGACGATCTCGCCGTCCGCAAGGGAACAGACGGAATCGTGCAGGACGCGGACCGAACGAAGGAGACGGGCGCAGTTCAAAAGTTCGGCGCACGAAAGGGACGCGCCCTTTTCCGCGCGCTCCAACATCTCCCCGCGCGGAGGGAAGTATTCCACCCGTCCCGCACCGAGTTCGAAAAGAAGGCGCAGGGCCTCCGCGGTATAGGTGAGGCGTTCGCGCGCTTCCTCGATCCCGCCGGCGGGCTCCAACGAGAGGATCTCCTCCTTTCCCCCCTCCAAAACGGCATAGGCGGAAGCCGCCGCCAAAATTTTATCGAGCTCCAAAAGCGCAGCCGATTGATTCATAGCATACTCCTTTCGGTATGGCCTTTCGTGGTCTCTCCGCCGCGGACGGGAAGGGCGCCGTCGTCGAAAAGGCGGGATGCCATGCCGCAAAACGGTGCGAGCGCGGCACAGTTGTAGACCTCAAAGCGGCATACCATGTCCGAGACACAGTACCTCCGAAGGGGGAAAACGCGCCCGTCTTCGTCGGTGAGACGGTAAAACTCTCTGCGGTCGCACGAGGCGCAAGTCTTGGAAAACGGGCAGTAGGCGAGATCCATGACGCGGATGTCGCCGCCCGAGAGCGCGAAGGCGCCCTTTGCCGAGAGAGCGTTCTGTTCTCTTTCGGAGAGCTCCTTGGAGAGCGCAAAATAGCGGGCGACTTCTCCCGCCCCCTTGACGGCAAAGCGGTTGGTCAGATTCCATCCCGTGCCCGCGAAGAGGGGCAGTCCCGTCTCCCGCGCGAGCGCAATGCCGTAGTACCCGTCGCAGTAGATCCCGTCGAACTCCTTCATGGCGGGTTTCAGCCGCCCGATCTCTCCGCCGCTTAAAAAGGGCGGCAGACGAAGGTAGACCTGCTCCCCCGCGGGACGGACGATATGCCCGTAGTCCGAAGGGGAATAGACGAGAATGTCGCACGCTCCCCCCTTCCCGATGCGCGCGGTCAGTTTGCCCCGTTCGGGCGTGAGGACAACTTCCCCGCCGCAGGGGGAAAGCGATTCGCGCGCGGGCGCAAGGCGATCGGCAAGGGCGGCATAGAAGTCCCTGCGGAAGGCGTTCAGCGCCGATTTGGGCAGGAATGCGCCCTCCGTCACAACGGAAATACGGGGCTCGAGGGGAAGCCCGTCCGTTTTGAGGAAACAGGCGCGAAGCCCGTCTTCGTCCAAGGGCGCGCTCCTCGCCGCGGGCAGGGGGTCTTCCCCCTCAAAGACCAGCCCCTCCGCTTCGGCGCGGGGCAACTCTCCCGCAACGAAACGCAGTGAGATGTCTATGGGGCGGAGGCGGCAAGTTGCGAGCGCGGCGCGGTTGGAAGCGAGCGAAGTGGTCAGGCGGACCTCGTCGCCCTCTTGAAGGACGCAGCCCGCGCGCAGAGAAAACCCGCCCGCCGTACTTTCGCGGAAAGACGCGCCGCCGACCTCCCTTCCTTCGCGGAGGATCTTGAAGCCGTCTCCCTCTTCCGCGGCGTATGTTGTAAGACAAACGGGCATACCATGTCTGAAAGAGACCGTTCCGATCCGCTCCCCGATATGACCTTGGACGAGGCGGGAATGAAGGTCTTTCTTCTGCCCGAAGGCGAGCCCCTCGGTGTAGTCGCCGCGGTTGTAGGCGCGCCGAAGCAGGGAAAGTTCCTCCTGCCCGTCTTCCCCGCCGAGAAGGGCGCGGTAGTAGGAGACCGCCGCGGCCGCATACTCGCTCCGCCGCATCCTGCCCTCGATCTTGAAGGAAGTGACGCCCGCCTCCGCAAGTTCGCGGATCCGCCGCCCCACCGAGAGATCGGAGAGGGAGAGGGCGTAGGAAAGGGATCCGAAGCCCGCGCGGTCGATGCGGTAGCGCTTGCGGCAGGGCTGTTTGCAGAGCCCGCGGTTGCCGCTGTTGTTGCCCGCGAAGGAGGAAAAGTAGCACTGCCCCGAAAAGGCGGCGCAGAGGGCGCCCTGTACGAAGACTTCCGTCTCGATGATCTTCGAGATCTTTTCGATCTCGGCGAGGGGGGTCTCCCGCGCAAGTACGGCGCGCGTAAAGCCGTACTCCTTCGCCGTCTGAGCGCCGTAGGGATTACAACAGCCCGCCTGCGTCGAGAGGTGGAGGACCATTTGCGGATAGCGGCGTTTGAGTTCGGCGCCGAGGAAGAGGTCCTGCACCAAGATCGCGTCCGCCCCGCCGTTCCACGCCGCGAGCGCTTGGGCGAAGAAGTCCTCCGTCTCGCTGTCCTTGACGAGCGTATTCAGGGCGACGTACACCTTCGCGCCCAAAAGATGCGCAAACCGTACGGTGCGGGAAAATTCTTCCGCGCCGAAATTCTCCGCACTGCCCCGCGCGGAGAATCTTCTGAGTCCGAGATAGATCGCGTCCGCTCCCGCAAGAAGGGCGGCGCGCGCCGACGGTTCTCCCCCGCCGGGAGCAAGGATCTCAATGTTCAAAGCTCTTACCTTTATCTTCCGATCGTACGCTGGATGAGTTCCTGCGCCGCGTCGTATCCCATCAGTTTGAGACGGTGGTTGCGGGCGGCGACTTCGATGAGGATCGCGAGATTCCGCCCGGGGCTCACGGGGATGGTGAGTTTGGGGACCTTGATCCCCAAGATCTCTTCCGTTCCGCCCTCGCCGCCGATCCTATCGTACTCCTTCCCCTCCTGCCAGCGTTCGAGTTCCATCACGAGCTCCACTTCCTTCTCCGTCAAAATGGAGCCCGAACCGTACATATTCTTGACGTTGATGATCCCGATCCCCCTCAGCTCCATAAAGTAACGTATGCGTTCGGGGGCGGTGCCGATGAGCTCGGTCTCCACCTTGCGGATGAGGACGGAATCGTCGGCGACGAGGCGGTGTCCGCGTTTGATCAGCTCCATTGCCGTCTCGCTCTTGCCGACGCCCGAGTTGCCCGTAAGAAGGATCCCCGCGCCGAAGACGTCCATTAAGACGCCGTGGACGGTCGTCTTGGGCGCGAGCAGACGGGAGAGGTAGGCGCAGAGGTCCGCCATGATCGACGTGGTGAGCTTGCCCGTGCGGAAGACGGGCGTCCCGGAATTGCGCGCGCACTCCATAAATTCGGGCAAAACGGGCAGATCGCGCGAGAAGATCACGCAGGGGATCTCCCCGCAGGCGAACATCTTGGAGATCATCTCCTTCCGTTCTTCGGAGGAGAACGACCGCATATATTCATGCTCGGTCAGCCCGACGAGCAGGATGCGCTGGGTATCGAAGAAGCTCAAAAATCCCGCGAGACGAAGCCCGGGACGGTCTACGCTCACGCTCGTAAGCGTGATGATCCCCCGCCCCGCATAGAGCATTTCGAGATTGAGGTCGGAGGCGAACTTATCGAGCATGACCGTCTCGTTCGGCAAAATTATTTCATTCATATCCTTTCCCCCAAGGCGTATTTCCCGATCGCATATGCAACGCCGTCCTCTTCCACGGACGGGACGACGGTCGCAAACTCTTTGACCTTCTCAACGGCGTTTGCGACGGCAAACCGTCCGCCCGCGGCGCTCAGAAGAGGCAAGTCGTTTTCCTGATCCCCGATCGCGGCGATCTCCTCCGCGGGCACGCCGTAGTAGGAGGAGAGAAACTTTACGGCGACGGCTTTGGTCTGATCCTTCGGCATGATCTCGACCAGCCACTCCGAAGAACAGGCGACCGCGTACCGGTCGCCGTACCGCTTTTCGTAAAGACGCCGCACCGTTTGCTGTTCTTCGGGCATCTGCATTGTCAAGATCTTGACGACGTCGAGCTTGTTTGCCGATACCATGTCCGCGAGAGAGCCTTCGATCACGGTCGCTTTTACGCGGGCGACCTGCTCGTATGCTTCGAGCAACTCGTCCCTTCGGTTGGCGTAAAGCTTCTCGCCGGCATAGACGTGGATGTGCCGCCCCTCCGCTTCGAGGGGTCTCAAAACGGCGATCGCGTCCTCCCGCCGGAAGGTCTCGCTTTTGAGGAGCCTGCCCGTCGCGATGTCGGTGATCCGCGCCCCCTGAAAGGAGATCAAAACGCCCTCCGTGAGCCCGAGTTCATAGAGACGGGGACGGATGGAAGCGGTCATCCTGCCGGTGCAGATGGCGAAGATCCCGCCCGCGGCGCGGTACTTTGCGATCGCGGCGATATTGGCGGGCGAAACGGTGCCGTCCGCGCGGACGAGCGTTCCGTCGAAATCGGAAATAAAGATGCGGTATTTCATAACTCCTCAAAATAGCGCTTGACGCGGGCGGCAAGTTCTCTTCCGATGCCGGGCGCCGCGGCAAGTTCCTCTTCTGTCGCGCGCATGATCTTATCGATCGTACCGAACTTCTCCATCAGGGCGATCCGCTTCGCCTTCCCGATCCCCCCGATCTCCTCCAACACCGAGGCGAGGTTCCGCCGCGAATGTACGTTGCGGAAATAGGTGACCGCAAAGCGGTGCGCCTCGTCGCGGATCCGTTGAAGCAGTTTGAGGGCGTAGTCGCGGCGGTCGATGCGGACGGGCTCGCTCCTGCCCGGAACGTACACCTCTTCCTCCTGCTTGGCGAGGGCGACGAGATCGATCCCGCCGACGCCGAGCTCGCGGAAGACCTCCGAAACGGAGGAGAGCTGACCCTTGCCGCCGTCTATGACAATGAGCTGGGGGCGGGGAAATTTGTCTTCCTCGTCGCTTCCGAGCTTCATCAGCCTGCGGCGGAGGACCTCCTGCATCGAAGCGAAATCGTCGGCGCCCTCTACCGTCTTGACGCGGAAACGGCGGTACTCGTACTTATCCGCCTCGCCGTCGGTGAAGACGACCATACTGCCCACTTTATCCACACCCGAAATGTCCGAAATATCGTAGCACTCCATGCGCTTGGGATAGCGGGAGAGCCCCAAAAGTTCGCGGAGCCGCTCGCAGGCGGAGGTCGTCATGTCGCTCTTATGGGCGATCGCCGAGACTGCCTTTTCGAGGTACTCGGCGGCATTGCGCCTACCCATGTCTAAAAGCTCCCGCTTAATTCCGAATTTCGGACGGGTGATCTCGACCGATCTCCCCTCCTTCTCCTTCGCGTAAGCGGCAAAGAGCGCGTCGTCGAACGTCTCCTCCACGATGAGCTCGTGCGGGATCTCCTTGTTCGCGTAATACTGCGTTAAAAAGCTCAAAAACGTCTCGCCGCGCTCGCCCGCCCCTTCGTCGAACGTGAAGTTGACGCTCCCCTGCATGACCCCGCGGCGCGTCACCAAGAGGGAGAGGACGGCGTACAGCCCGTTGGAGGCGTACGCCCAAACGTCGGCGTCCACATCCCGCGGCATCGAGGTGATCCTGCGCTGCCCGAGTTTTTCGAGCATCCGCATCTTGTTGCGGTAGTCGAGAGCGAGTTCGAACTGTTCCTCCGCCGCGAATTTTTCCATCTTCTCCGCGAGGAGACGCTGTGCCTCTTCGTAGTCGCCCCCCAAAAAGGCGAGCGTCTTCTGCACGCAGACGGCGTACTCCTCCTCGCTGATCCCGTGCGCACAGGGGGCGAGACAACGCCCCAAATGGTGGTTAAGGCAGGGCTTTTTGGGCTTTTCCGTAACGGTGACGCCGCAGGTGCGGATATGATAGACCTTGGCGGCGACGTCTACGATCTCCTTGCAGTTGACGCCGTTCATGAAGGGACCGAAATATTTCCCGTCCTTTTTGACGCGCCGCACGATGGAGATGCGGGGAAATGCCTCGCGGGTGTGCACTTTGATGTAGGGATAGGTCTTATCGTCTTTTAAGAGGATGTTGTACTTGGGTTTGTACTTCTTGATGAGGGTATTTTCGAGGGCGAGCGCGTCCACCTCCGACGGGGTGACGATATACGAAAAGTCCTCGATCGCTTCCACCATCGCCTGCACTTTGAAGGGCTTCTCGGAGGAATGGAAGTACTGCCTCACGCGGTTTTTGAGGACGCGCGCCTTGCCGACGTAGATCACGGTGCCCTCGCCGTCCATCATGATGTAGACGCCCGGGCTATCGGGAAGGAGCTTGAGTTTTTCGCGGACGACACTTTCACCCATATCTCTATTATACACAACTTTCCCGCGTTTTTCAAGGGAATCGCACAAAAAAGCGGAATAAGATCGAAGCGCCGCCGAACGCTTTGCAAGCGTTCGGCGGCGCTTCTCTCAATATCCCAAAAACTCTACGCCTTTTAGGAGCACGTCGTTGACAATCTCATCGAACAGCGAGTAGAAAATGATCTTTCCGTGGCGGTCGGTGCATACCATGCCCGCGTCCTTTAAGAAGCGGAGCTGGTGGGAGACGGTCGTCTGGTTGATCCCGAGAACGCGCGAGATGTCCGTCACGCACATCTCCGATATGGCGAGCGCGGAGAGGATCCGAAGGCGGGTCCCGTCCGCAAAAATGGAAAAGAACCGCGTGAGCGAAGTCAGAAGATCTCCGTCGGGAACATATCCCTCGATGAGCCCCTGCGTGCGGCGGTCCAGCAACAGCGTTTGCATACTTTCACCTCCGCACCAAGTATCGCATATGTGCCGTCACGCATATCGGAGTTCTTCGTCGCTTTTTGGGATTTTTTGGAGAAAGGGAAACAGGACGCATATGCGCCCTTCCCCATCGGGACGCTTTTTCAGCCGCGGACCAGCCGCAGGGCGTTGGTCACCACGAAGAGGGAGGAGAGGCTCATCGCCGCCGCCGCGATCATGGGGTTGAGTACGATCCCCGCGAAGGAAAAGACACCCGCCGCGAGAGGGATCCCGACGCAGTTGTAGAAGAACGCCCAAAAGAGGTTTTGCTTGATGACGCGCATCGCCTTCTTTGCGAGACGGATCGCCCGCGGAAGGGCGCGGAGATCGCCGCGGACGAGGACCGCGTCGGCGCTCTCGATGGCGACGTCGGTTCCGTTGCCCATCGCGATCCCGATGTCCGCCTCTTTGAGGGCGGGGGCGTCGTTGATGCCGTCCCCCACCATCGCGACATAGGAATTCGCCCGCCGCGCGGCGCGGTTCTCCTTCTTCGCCTTCTCGTTCTCTTCGCGCGTACGGCGGACATAGTCCATCTTCTCGCCGGGAAGAAGTTCGGCGCACACGCAAGCGTCGTAGGGCGGGAATCCCGCCTCCCGCGCGATGTACTGCGCCACCGCACGGTTGTCCCCCGTGAGCATGATGGGGCGGCAACCGAGCCCGAGCAGTTCTTCCACCGCCTCGCGGCTCCCCTCTTTTAAGGGATCGGCGAGGGCGAACATCGCAAGCACCCTACCCATGTCCGCGAGGAAGAGCACCGTTTTGCCCTCCGAAGTGAATTCCATGAATTTTTCGAACTGCGCCTCGAACTTCACGCCCTTCGCCTGCATGAGGTTTTCGTTGCCGAGGAAATAGGTCTTCCCGTCCACCCTCCCCACGGCGCCCTGCCGCACGAGGTAGGCGACGTTCTCCGCCTCATACCCCTCCCCGCAGAACTCCGCAATGCACTGCGCAAGCGGATGATTAAGCTTCTTTTCCAAACCGTATGCGATTTTCTTCGCCTCTTCGTCCCCCTCGAAGTGGACGACCTTGGGTTTTCCCTCGGTGATCGTCGCCGTCTTGTCGAGCAGCACTTCGTGCACCGTCGCGAGCTTTTGTAGGGCTTCGGCGTTCTTATAGAGGATCCCGAGGGAGGCGCCGCGGCCCGTCGCCGCCATGATGGCGACGGGGGTCGCCAACCCCAACGCGCAGGGGCAGGAGATGACGATGACGCTCACCGCGAAATTGAAGGACCGGGCGACGTCGCGCGTACAACAGATCCAGATGACGAAGGTCAAAACGGCGAGGGCGAGCACGGCGGGGACGAACACGGCGGAGATCTTATCTGCGAGCTTCTGGATGGGC
>CANQXA010000031.1 GCA_947627765.1 uncultured Clostridia bacterium | reverse complement strand
GAGGGCGTTTCTGCCCTCGCTTTCTGCATTAAAATGGGACGCAAGTTATGTTCAACTTACGTCCCACTTGGCGCAGAAGACGAGATTACTTCGCGTTATGGGCTAAGCGCTTCAGTTAATTTTATTCGAAACGCTCGTGCCGAGCTTCGTCTACCAATAGAAGCTTCGCTCGGGGCGAACTCGTGGGAAATTCGCGATTTCTTCTTACTCGTCTTCTGCGCCATAGAAAAAGCGCCCCTTGCGGGCGCCTTTTCGTGGCGCAGAAGACGAGATTCGAACTCGTGCTACCTTTCACAGGTACTACTCCCTTAGCAGGGGAGCCCCTTGAGCCTCTTGGGTACTTCTGCATTCTACCTTATGAAATTGTTTTCCTATGTGGCGCAGAAGACGAGATTACTTCGCGGCTTCGCCGCTTGTGCCGAGCTTCGTCTACCAATAGAAACTTCGCTCGGGGCGAACTCGTGCTACCTTTCACAGGTACTACTCTCCTTAATGGGGAGCCCCTTGAGCCCCTTGAGCCTCTTGGGTACTTCTGCATTCTACCTTATGAAATTTCTCCGCACCGCAATGTCACCCCGCGGCGCGCAACGCTCTAACAATATACCACAAAACGCGGAGAATGTCAAAGTATATTTTCGTCAAATCGAAAAAATTTCGAAAAAATTTCCGCTATGGGTTGCGGTCGCGGCGATGATGTGGTAAAATATCCGCGAGGGATCCCTTATGAACATTTGGCATGACATCGGTCCGGAACGTATCAAACCCAACAACTTCGAAGCGCTCATCGAAATCCCGAAGGGCTGTAAGGCGAAGTATGAACTCGATAAGGAGACCGGTCTTCTTCGTCTCGACCGCGTCCTCTATACCTCTACCGTATATCCCGCGAACTACGGGTTCCTTCCCCGTACCCTCGCAGACGACGGCGACCCGCTCGACGTGCTCGTCCTCTCCAATGAAGTCATCTTCCCGATGACGCTCGTCAACTGCTATCCCATCGGCGTGATCAAAATGATCGACGGCGGTATGCTCGATGAAAAGATCATCGCCATCCCCCAAAAAGATCCCACCTACAATACCTACTATGACATTCACGAGCTGCCCAAACACATCTTCGACGAGATGATGCACTTCTTCGAGGTCTACAAATCGCTCGAGCACAAAAAGACGACGGTCAAAGAGATCGCGCACCGCGACGAAGCGGTGGAGATCGTCAAAAAATGCCTCGACAGATACCGCGAGACATTCGCAAAATAAAGGAGGAAACACATGAAGATCATATTTTTCGGCGACTCCGTCTCAGATGCGGAAAGGAACCGTCTCGATGCCTACGACCTCGGCAACGGGTACGTCAAATTTGCGGCGGCCAAATTGCGCGCGCTCTATCCCGATCAGGAATTCGTCATCCTCAACCGCGGCGTGGGCGGCGACCGCACCGAACAGCTCCTCGCGCGTATGCAGGAGGATGTCTTGGACGAACATCCCGACGTCGTCTTCTTACAGATAGGCATCAACGACGCCTGGCACCGCTTCACCGAGGGCGTGGCGGTGACCCCGGAGCAGTTCCGTTCCAACTATACGACCCTCGTCAAGACCCTCAAGAGCGCAGTCCCGCACCTCGTTCTGATACAGCCCTATATGTTCAACGTGGGGGGGATGTTGCGGGTCAGACCCTATTTGAACGCCATCCTTGCCATCATCGACGAGATCGTGGCGGCGGAGAACTTGCCTTTGATCCGTATGGACGAGATCTTTACGGGTCTCGCGCAGGACATCGCGCCCGAACAGTTTGCGCTCGACGGCGTACATCCGACCCACCGCGGCTGCCGCTACATCGCCGACCGCGTCATCAAAGAACTCAAAAAGTACATCAACTAAGCGATCTTTGATAGAACCAAAAACATCCGCCCTTTGAAGGCGGATGTTTTTGTTTGTTTTGAAAGCCCCCTAAGCCCTTTCGAGGGGGTAGAACGCGGGCATGGTACCCTCCAAATCCGTCTCGTTCATGGAAACCGAGCGGATGTCGGGGTCGGATGCGGTCGCATACCAATAGGTCGCGCCGTCACTGCAAGAGGAGTAAAGGGTCTCCTCATAGACGCCCTCTTTGAGCCGCATACATCCGCGGGGAACGGCGACGCTCCGTAAAATAGAGAAGAAATCTGCCACGGGATCGCGGATGACGGCGGTATGGCGCACGAACGCCGCGCGGACGAAACGGGAAGAGGATGACCAATCGCCCGGGAGCCCGATCGGACCCATGCCGCGGCTGTAATTTTCCATGCCGATTCCCTCCCCGAAGCGGGGCTCGGGCTCGTAAGGCGTGAGGGAGAGATAGTCGCTCAGCTTATGGAGCTGGACGGGGAAGGGCGGATTGTTGGTCAAGACCTTGACGGGATCCTCATAGACTTTCAGCCCGTCCGCCATCGGCTCCGCGACGAGGCTGAGGTCGCCGTCGGCGATCATCCAATGGAGCGGCGTGAGCGGAAGTCCGCCGCACGCGGCTTGGACGAGATTGACGTTTGCGAGCAGTTCGCGCGCCTCTTGCGCCGTCTTGCAACGGGAGAGGACGTAGGGAATGATCTCGAACGGGGCGACGTTTTTCATGCCGCCCATGTCCGAGAGATAGGTCGCATTTTTGGGAAAATTGAGCCCTGCCATCCCGAGACCGTACTCGTTGACCGCGTCGAAACAGAGCGGGAAGCCCTCATGTACGATCGCAATCCCGATCATGGCGTAATGGCGGTTTAAGGTCCCCTCCCGTACAAACCGGAGCGGCATATTGCGGGGGACGACGACCACGCCCTCCCCGAAGGACCCCTCGAGATCGAGATTGCGCCCGAAATAATGTTTTCCGTGCGTGAGCGATACGGCAGTGCACATAATTTTCCCTCCAAAGATCAGCCGAGCGGCGCGAGGCGGGCGGTAAAGTGGCGGAGAATGGGCGGTTCCTCCACGATCCTGTACCCGCGGATCTCGCTTGCCCGTTCGGAAATATTGATGAGCGCGTCGGCAATGACGTCGAGATGGGATTGCGTATACACCCTGCGGGGGATCGCAAGCCGCGTGAATTCGAACTCCGCTTCGAGCTGTTTGCCCGTGTCGGGGTCGTTGCCGAGCATATAAGACCCGATGTCGCAGGCACGGATGCCCGCTTCGCGGTAGAGCTCGATCGCGAGCGCCTGCGCGGGGAATTCGTAATACGGGATATGGGGCAACATCTTTTTGGCGTCTACAAAGACGGCGTGACCACCCACGGGGCGCTGGAAGGGGATCCCCGCCTCCTCCAAACGCGCCGCGAGATACTCCATCTGCCCGATCCGATAGCGGAGATAGTTCTCATCGACGCCCTCCTCGAGTCCGCGTGCGAGCGCTTCGATGTCTCTTCCGGACATCCCCCCGTACGTCACGAATCCCTCGAAGGAGATGGTGCGCTGTTTGACGAGCTCGAAGACCGCCTTGTCGCGGCAACCGATGAGCCCGCCCATGTTGACGATCGCGTCCTTCTTGGCGCTCATGGTGAAGCAGTCGGCGCCCTCGAACATCGCGCGGACGATCTCCGGGATCGTCGCATTGCGGTAGGCGGGTTCGCGCTGTTTGATGAAATAGGCGTTCTCGGCATAGCGGGCGGCGTCGATCATGAATTTGATCCCGTGGCGGTGGCAGAGATCGCGCGTGGCGTGGATATTTTCCACGGAGACGGGCTGTCCGCCGGCGGAGTTGTTGGTCACCGTCATGATGACGACGCCGATGTTTGAGGCACCCATGTCCGCGATGTAGCGTTCGAGACGCGCTACATCCATGTTTCCCTTGAAGTCATAAGGGGAGAGGGTATCGAGCGCTTCGGGCACGACGCAGTCGATCGCCCGCGCCCCCGCGAGCTCGACATGGGCGCGCGTGGTATCGAAGTGCATATTGGCGATGGCGTACTTCTTCCCCTCGAGCAGAATGGGCAGGAGTACCTTTTCGGCGGCGCGTCCTTGGTGGACGATCTGCAAATAGGGGAATCCGAAGATGCGCCCCGCGCTCTTTTGTACGGCATAGTAGCAGTCCGCGCCCGCATAGGACTCGTCGCCCATCATCACGCCCGCCCACTGCGAAGAGCTCATCGCGCCCGTACCGCTGTCGGTGAGAAGGTCGATATAGACGTCGCGGGAGCGGAGCGAAAAGACGTTATACCCCGCCTCGGCGATCTTCTGTTCCCGCTCTTCACGGGTCAAAATGGCGAGCGGTTCTACGCTCTTGATGCGGAAGGGTTCGGGAAAATAAATGCGTTTCATATCGTCCTCACTTGGTTTTTCCCTATTATAAAACATCCCGCCCGCCTTTGTCAAGAGTCTTCCCGAAAAGGACGCAAAAGCGGCCCCGCGGTCTGCGGAGCCGCTGTGTTCCCCCTCTCAGCGGAGATAACTTCCGCGGGCGCTCGCGAGAATGCGCAGGATCTGCACTTCTTCGCCCGTGGCGGCGTCGAGGTAGACGAGATACTCCTCGTCTCCGTACTTGCAAAAGTACTCATAGCAGAGCACTTCCCTGCCGCTCTCGGGAATGAGCGCGAGTTCCACGCCCTCGGGCGTCAGCGCGGAGGAGAGCTTCCCTCGCGCGGTCCCCTCGTCGAGCCCCGCTTTCAGGTCGCGTTCGCGGTGGTTGAGAAGGTATCCCCTCGCGTCCATGCCGACGACCCGTCCCTTCTCCTCGCAGACGCGCACACGGATGATCTCGGGATAGAGACGGACGCCGCCGTCCACCGTCGTATAGGTGAGATTTGCGACCATGCCGCCGTCCGAAAGCCAGACGGCTTCCACGTCGCCGATGCCCAGCCCCGCGAGATACTCCCGCGCGATGGCGTCGCAGGTATCGAGATCGAAGTTCTTCTGCGTGCACTCCTCGTAGGTGTCGAAGAAGGCGAGCTTGCCGCCCCGCTTGGTGATCTCGGCGAAGATCTCCAAGCCGTTGTCGTCGGTGAGGACGACGTTATAACAGCTGACGTCGTTCGTGAGCGTCTCGCCCGTATACTTCGCCTCCGTGACATGGTAGCTTGCGAAGTACTCCTTGGCGAGCTCTTCCGCTTCGGACGAGCTGATCTCTTCGAGGCGGGCAAGGCGGTTTTCGCCGATGTTCCCCTCGTTTTGGAAAGGCGCGTCGGAGATCTCCTCCATACCCTTCTTCATCTCGGCGATCGTGCCGCCGAAGTTGCCCTTCCCCTCCATCATCGCTTTGAGTTCCTTCTCGGAATTCTCGGTGACGAGGGTATTGAGCTCGAGATAGAGGGTATTGCAGACTTCATAGAGGTGGGCGACCGTCTCCCGCTCCGCGTCGTTCAGCCTCTCCCCTGCGGCGAGTTTTTGCAGCATCCTGCGCGCAAAGGCGTTGGTGCGGTTGACGAACCCCGAGATGTCCGTCACCGTCGCTTCGTCTACGGGCATCCGCTCGATGTCCGCCTCGAGAAGGGAGGAGTTGACGAGCGTCTCGGTGAGCAGACGGCGCTGTTCCTCCGCGCCCGAGGAGACGCGCAGTTTGGAGAGGCTGTCGTCCAACCCTTCGCAAGTGGAGACCATTTCATACAGGGTGGAACGGTAACCGTTTTCGGTGGAGACCGCGAAGTCGTTCATACGGAAGGCGCCCGCGGTGACAATGGTGGCGAGCACGAGGCAGGCGGCGCCGAGGGAAATGACCGCGGCGAGCCAGCCGCCGAATCCGGGCGCGTGCTTGCGGCTCTCCCGCTTGCTCCTGCGCTCCGCCGCCTTCCGCTCATGGGCGCGTTCGCGCGCTTTGAGCTTATTCTCCCGCGCGCGCTCCTTCGCCTCCTGCTTCTTACGGCGCATGGCGCGCTTTTCCCGCTTCTCGCGGGCGATCCTCTGCCGCCGCTCCGAACGGGACTCGTTTTTCAGCATCTCGCGGCGTGCGATATGCTCTTGGCGGCGCTCCGCCTTGCGCGCTTTGAGATCGGCTTTCCGCTGTTGGCGCTTCTCGGCGCGTTCCGCCTTTTTGCGGGCGAGCATCTCCTTCTTGCGGAGCTTCCGCTCGGCGATCGCACGCTTCTTTTCGAGCTTCTTCTCTTTGAGCGCCGCCTTCTTTTCGAGCTTCGCCTCTTTCAGGGAAGCCTTCTTTTCCGCCCTCTTCGCCCGCTTTTCCGCTTTCTTGGCGGCGCGGCCCCGCGCGGCTTCGATCCTACGGTCGGCGGCAGCCTTTTCCGTCTTCGCGGCAGACTTCTTTTTTGCCGTTTTGTTGGGGGTAGACGCGGACATGGTACCCTTCTTTTTGGTCGTCTTCGTAGTTTTCGTCTGTTTGACTTCGGGCGTTTTGGCGTTCATATCCACCTCTTCCCGCTTTTCGATGCGCTCCACTTTTTCGGCGCCGCTCGATACGTTTTTCGCGATTTCTTTCTTCATATCTCCTCCTTATATGGCAAAGACGTGCTTGCCGATGACCGTTACCGTCTTTCTGCCGAAGATCCACGAACTCGTGGCGACGGCCGGATTGTAGTAATAGAGACATCCGTAGGTGGGATCCCAGCCGTTCATAGCGTCCCGCGCGGCGTTGTAGGCGGTCTGGTTGGGCTCGAGATTGATCTGCCCGTCGGTGACCGCGGTAAACGCGCCCTTCTGGTAAATGACGCCCGAGACGGTGTTGGGGAAGGACGAGCTCCTCACGCGGTTCATGATCACCGCGCCGATCGCGACCTGCCCCGTGTAGCTCTCCCCTCTGCCCTCGGCGTAGATCGCCTTGGCGAGCAGGTAGAGGTCGGAATTGGTATAGCCCGAACTTCCCGAGGACGACTGGTTGGAATTCCCGCCGAGCGCGTTGTAGGAATCGTTCATCCCGAGCGCCGCGTACGTCGCCTTGCCCACGACGCCGTCCGCCGTAAGCCCGTTCTTCTTCTGGAAGGCGATGACCGCCTTCTTCGTCCCCGCGCCGAAGATCCCGTCTAAGGCGCCGTTATAGTAACCCCATTGCTTCAACCTGCGCTGCACTTCCCTGACCTCCGCCCCGGTACTGCCCTGGCGGAGGACTGCCGCCGCAACGGTCGTCTCCGCCGCCGCCTCCTCGCGGAAGTGCCCGACGGTAGCGACGGTCCCCGTCGCCACAGACGCGGCGACCGCAATGGAAAGCGCTGCGAAAAGCAAAAACTTTTTCATAATTTCCTCCTAAGCACAATGTGCGCAGATGAATTTTGTTTTATGCAGAAGCCGTCCCTCCGCCGCACAATGATTTTTTCATGACAGGTATAAAAAAAGCCCCGCGGGTCAATCATTTCCCCGCGAGGTGGATCATGAAAAAATTTGCGCTCATCGTTTTGATACTTCTCGGGATCGTAGCCGCGGCGGTTTTCGCCCGTCCCGCACCCGATAACGGCTATCTCCGCGTCCATATCCGCGCCGATTCCAACGACGCCGCCGCCCAAACGGTCAAATACGAGGTCAGGGACGCCGTCGTCGCCTATCTCACGCCCGTCGTCGCCTCGTGCGGCACCAAACAAGAGGCGATGGACGCCGTGGAGCGCGCCCTGCCCGAGATCGAACGGATCGCGAGCGGTGTACTCGCAAAAAAGGGATTTTCCTACGGCGCCCGCGCGAGCCTGAGGCGGGAAGAATTCCCCACCCGCGTCTACGACGGCGTGACGCTGGAAGCGGGCGTCTACGACGCGCTCATCCTCGAGCTCGGCTCGGGCAAGGGGGATAATTGGTGGTGCGTGGTCTATCCCCCCCTCTGTTTTACGGCGGGCAACGGCAACGTCGTCTACCGCAGTAAGATCGCCGAGATCATCCGCTCCTTCTTTTCGTAAAGACGTCAAGGCTCGCGGCGCAGTTTCTCCTTGCGCATCGTGAGGGAGATGCGGTTCTTCTGCGGATCGACCGCCTTCACCCACACGGTGACCACGTCCCCCACCGAGAGCACTTCGGAGGGATGGCGGATAAAGCGGTCGCAGATCTCCGAGATGTGGACGAGCCCGTCCTGATGGACGCCGATGTCCACAAACGCCCCGAAGTCGATAACGTTCCGCACCGTTCCCTTCAACTCCATTCCGGGTTTTAAGTCCTTGATCTCGAGCACGTCGGTGCGGAGAAGGGGAGCGGGAAGTTCGTCGCGCGGGTCGCGCCCCGGTTTCATGAGCTCGGAGGCTACGTCGCTGAGCGTAGGGACGCCCACGCCGCACTCCGCCGCAAGTTTGGCTTCGCCGTACGCCTTCATGCGCGCGCGCAGTTCTTTGAGGTCCCCCGCACGCACGTCGCGGTCGGTGTACCCGCAGATGCCGAGCAGTTTTTCCGCCGCCCCGTACGATTCGGGATGGACGGCGGTGTTGTCGAGCACGTTCTTGCTCTCGGGCACGCGCAAAAATCCCGCGCACTGCTCGTACGCCTTCGCGCCCAAGCCCTTCACTTTGAGGATCTGGCGGCGGGCGGAGAAAGGGCCGTTCTCTTCGCGGTATTTGACGATATTCTCCGCGACGGACGCGTTCAGCCCCGCCACGCGGGAGAGAAGGGACGCCGAGGCGGTGTTGACGTCCACCCCCACCGCGTTGACGCAGTCCTCCACCACCCCGTCGAGCGCCTCCGAGAGCCGCTTTTCGGGCATATCGTGCTGGTACTGCCCCACGCCGATGGACTTGGGATCGATCTTGACGAGCTCGGCGAGCGGGTCTTGCAGGCGCCGCGCGATGGAGACGGCGGAGCGGAGGTTGACGTCGTAATCGGGAAATTCCTTCGCCGCAAGGGGGGAAGCCGAATAGACCGAAGCCCCCGCTTCATTGACGATCATATAAGAAACGCCGCACCCATGTCCGAGAGAGGCGATGAGTTCCACGGTCATCTGCTCGGTTTCGCGGCTCGCCGTGCCGTTGCCGATGGCGATGTGTTTGACCGCGTGCCGCTTGATCAGGCGGGAGAGTTCGGCGATGCACTCCTGCTTCTTTCTCTCGTTCATCGTGGGATAGACCACCGCCGTATCGAGCACTTTGCCCGTTTTGTCTACGACGGCGACCTTACAGCCCATTCTGTACCCCGGGTCCAGCCCCATCGTCACAAATCCCTTCACGGGCGGTTGCATGAGGAGAGGGCGGAGGTTGAGGGCGAACTGCCCGATCGCGCCCTCGCTCGCGGCGTCCGTCAGCATGGAGCGGATCTCCCGTTCGACGGAGGGGAAGATGAGACGGTCGTAGGCGTCCTCCGCCGCCCTTTCAACGAACTCCGACGAATTGCAGGCGGGCGACTTCACCGACCGCCGCACGACCACGCCGAGCGCCGCCTCGCGGGAGATGGTGATCTCGGCTTTCAGGATCCCCTCCCGCTCGCCGCGGTTGAAGGCGAGCACCTGGTGCCCCTGTACCTTGCAGACGGGCGCGCTGAACTTGTAATAATTGCGGTAAACGGTATCTTCGGGATCTTTTTCGGCGGCTTTGACGGAGACGTCGGCATAGCGGACGAGGAAGGCGCGGAGCGCCTTTCTGATCTCGGCGTTTTCGGAGATCCACTCGGCGATGATGTCTCCCGCGCCCGCGAGCGCTTCTTCCACGGTCGTCACGTCCTTTTCGGGGTCGAGGTACTTCTTCGCCTCCTCCTGCGGGAGCGGACAATCCCTCTCCTGCGCGAAGAGCGTGGCGGCGAGCCCTTCGAGCCCCTTCTCCTTTGCGACGGTCGCGCGGGTGCGGCGCTTCTGCTTATAGGGGCGGTAAAGATCCTCCACTTCGGCGAGGGTCGCGGCGGCGTCGATGGCGGCGGCGAGCTCTTCGGTCAGCTTTCCCTGCCCCTCGATGGCGCGCTTCACTTCCCCCATCCTCGTCTCGAGATTGCGGAGGTAGTTCAGCCTGTCCGCAAGGGTGCGGATGGTCTGGTCGTCCATCGTTCCGTGCATCTCTTTGCGGTAACGGGCGATAAACGGGACGGTATTTCCCTCGTCCAACAGGGTAACGACGTTCCCTACGTGCTCTTCCGATTTCCCGAGCTCGGCGGCAAGCGTTTTGACAATGGATCGCATAGGTTCACCTCGGTTATATTGGCTTATTTTACCACAATCCGCGCCGTTTGACAAGAGATTTTCCGCAAAAGAGTGCGCCCGTCTTGCGGCGGGCGCCAATGGTAAGGACGGGATCCCCCCTTACAGCAGTAAAAACACGCTGGCGTACTGTAAGACGGTCCCCAAGAGGACGAAGAGATGCCACACGGAATGGAAATAGCGCACCCGCTTCCCGAAGGCGAAAAAGGCGATGCCCGCGGTATAGGCGATCCCGCCCGCAAGGAGCAAGACGACGCAGGTCTTCCCCGCAACGGCGGCGAGCGCGGGCAGAAAGACGATCGCCGCCCACCCCATGGCGATGTACAGTACCATCGAGACCGTCTTGACGGCCTTGTTGTTGAGCGCGACCGCATTCATGACGATCCCCGCCGCGGCGCACCCCCATTCGATGGCGAAAACCGTCCAGCCCATCGCGGTATGGGCGAGCGGGATGAGACAGTAGGGCGTATAAGTGCCCGCGATGAGCAGGTATATGGTGCAATGGTCGAACTTCCGGAACACGCCCTTGGCGCGCCCGCTCGGGAGAAAGTGGTAGAGCGCGCTCATCGTATAGAGGACGATGACGCCCAAGCCGAAGGCGGCGGACGACACGATCTCCCGTGCGCCCCGCGCGAAAATGAGTAGGACGACGGTCCCTGCGAGCCCGAGGGCGCCCCCGACGATGTGCGATACGGCGTTGAAGATCTCCTCGCCCTTGGTATATAGAGAACGGAATCCGCGGCAAACGGTAAGTTCCATCTTTGTGCCTCCTTTTTTTCTTTTATCATACTACCGTCCCCCCGGAAAAGGCAACCTACTTTTCAAAGGGTCCATGCTACTTCCGATTCTTGCCATTCTTCCCGAAAATCAGCCCCTCTACCGCAAAAAAATCCCACTCTACTGTGAGTAGAATGGGATTCTCCGCGTGTTTTTTTGTCTCTTTTTGACGCATTTCCCCCCGCGGGAGGTCACTTCAAAAAGACGATCAGAAGAATGATCGCAACGGCGACCACCGCCCCGATCGAATAGGTGATATAGCGGATCTTTTTGATCTTCTCGTCCGAGAGGGGCTGATAACCCTCGGGCTCGAGCTTCTTTTTGCAGTGCGGACACTCGGTCATATGGTCGAGAACGGGCTTTCCGCAGTGCGGGCAGGCGCGGGTATGGCGGTCCATATCGCGGCGCTTTCTCTCCGCGCGGTCTTCATATACTGTCGTACGCTTCATATCCCGATTATACCACACGATCTCCGCGATTGCAAGCGATTACAGTTGTTTGCAGACGATTACAGTTGTTTGCAAACGTTTGCGTCCGCGGAAAGCGCTTTACAAATGCCGCAAAGGGGTGTATAATGGATGGCGAGGTGGATTTATGAAACGCAAAAAGGATCGCTTCCCTTCTCCCCCGCAGGAAAATAGCGGGAAAATGACCATCTACGAATACGAACAGCGCTATTCCCGCCGCCAAAACGTCAAGGGCGCGCGCAGACTTCTCTTCCTCGCCGCGGCGACAGTGGGGATCGTCCTCTTCGTCTGTCTGCTCCTCATCACACTGCGCGTCTTCGAACTTCATAAGATCGCGGGATATTGTACGGGAGGCGTTTGTCTCATCGTCTTTCTCCTTCTCTACGTCCTTCCCGTCGTCAAGATCTTCCGCATGGGGCATTTCGTGACCGACGTCAACGCCTATACTGCGAAAAAGGCACAGCGGCACAACAGGAAACTGCGCCATACCATTGCCGACCGCATCATCGACTGCACCGCCAAAGTGGACGGCGTGGGCTGGTACGACTCCGAGACGGTGGGCAAGCTCGCCGTCGCCCTCAGGCAAGAGGACGAAGAGGGCGTAAAACAACAGCTCACCGCCCTCTACCGCGGGTCGGTCAAGAAATCGGCAAAGGCGCTCATCCGCAAGAGTTCGCTCCGTTCGGCGGCATACTCCGCGCTCTCGCAGACGGCGAAGGTGGACGCCGCGCTCGTCGTGATCGTCAATCTTCAACTCGTCAAGGACCTCGTCTATCTCTATGGATTCCGCCCGTCGGACGCGAAACTCGCCAAGATCTTGCTGACGGTCTTGCACAACTCCCTCGTCGCCTACGGATTGGGCGGGATCAATGTGGGGAGCTCGGTGGCGCAGACGATGGGCAATGTCGTCAAGGGGATCCCCATTCTCGGAAGCGCGATCGCGGCGATCGTCGATTCTTCGGTACAGGGGCTGGTCAACGGCGTCCTGACGACGGTCATCGGCTATCAGACCATCCGCTATCTCTACCGCGAATACCGTCTGCAAAATATTTTGGACGGCATTTCCCTCGACGAAACGGAGACGGAATGCGAAGAGGCGTGCACCGAACTCGAAACGGAACTCAAAAAGAAAAAACGGTTTGCCGAAGCGGTCTGACCATTCCCCTTTCATATTATTCTGAATCTCCACAGGGGATAGGATAGAAAAGGTTAGGTTAGGATTGGATAATGTACGGGGCGGGCGCCGAAATTCTTTCGGCGCCCGCCCCTTTCCCGTCATTCTGAGGGAGCAACGCCCCCGAAGAATCCCCTTGGTCGATGTAGGGCGAATAACCGCCCACCCCCCTACCCCCCTCCGCAGGAGGGGGCGAGTGAGTGTGCATTAGAGGGGACGTTCGCCTTACCCCCTCCAACGGAGGGGGATCAAGGGGGTGGGCGGTCCCACGTCATTTCGCCCCGTGCGAGGCTTCTATTATGTATCGAAGCACGGCACAAGCCGTAGGCGAAGTACCAAGCGAGCGATAGCGAGCGCGTGGAGAAATCTCATCCAAAATAAGGTAGAGATGTCTCGGCAAGCTCGACATGACGAGAGAGCGCGCTCCTTCCTCGTTATCAAAACCGTCTGTTAATGGTCGTTTTCCCCGCCCTTCGGGGAAGTTTTTTTCTTTTTTGCCCGTTTTTTTGCCGTTCTTTTGGTAAAAGTTCACAAAATTAAAAATATTTGCATCCAAACTCTTGACAAAATGAAGGGAGTTGATATACTAAGACTAAATAGTTTTAGGGTATGGGTGGGGTATATGAACACAAGAAAAACGAACATTATGTTGTTTGCAATGACGTTTTTGGCTACGATTTCCTTCT
>CANQXA010000030.1 GCA_947627765.1 uncultured Clostridia bacterium | reverse complement strand
CCCCAATTTGCGCGGTGCGCTTGTTGTCGGATGGAACAGAAACCGTTGCGCGGCTAAGAGCAAGGAAATGAAAGAGCTATCCGCTCACGGAATTTCTTTGCCCGCATTTATACCCCGTAGGGAGCTTCTATAAAGGAAGAAATTCGTGAAAAAACCTATGAACATCTTAGTCATCGGCGGCGGCGGAAGAGAGCACGCCGTCATCAAAACCCTGAAAAAGAGCCCTCACTGCGGAAAGATCTGGTGTCTGCCCGGGAACGGCGGGATCGCCGCCGACGCGGAATGTCATCCCATTAAGGCTACCGATTTAGACGGCATCGTGGAGTTTGCCAAGGCGCACCCCGTCGAATTCGCCGTCGTCACGCCCGACGACCCTCTCGTCCTCGGGCTGGTGGACCGTTTGGAGGCGATCGGGATCCCCTGTTTCGGACCCCGTGCGAATGCCGCGATCATCGAGGGAAGCAAGATCTTTTCCAAGCGTCTTATGGAAAAATACGGCATTCCGACGGCGGCGGCGAGGACATTCGACGACCCCATGTCCGCGATCGGCTATTTGAAAACGTGCGACTACCCCGTTGTCGTCAAGGCGGACGGGCTGGCGCTCGGGAAGGGCGCCGTGGTCGTGGCGGATCTCGGGGAGGCGGAGCGCGCCGTCCGCGAGATGATGGTCGATAAGGTGTTCGGAGAGAGCGGGAGCAAGATCCTCATTGAGGAATTTCTCACGGGGCCCGAAGTCTCCGTGCTCTCCTTTACGGACGGCAATATCGTCGTTCCCATGGTCTCTTCGATGGACCATAAGCGCGCGCGGGACGGCGACGAGGGTCCCAATACGGGCGGAATGGGCGCCGTCGCACCCAATCCCTACTATACCGAAGAGATCGCAGAGCGCTGTATGGAGGAGATCTTTTTGCCCACCGTACGCGCCATGAATGCGGAGGGGCGCACGTTCCGCGGCTGTCTCTACTTCGGGCTGATGCTGACGCCGAAGGGTCCCAAGGTCATCGAATATAATTGCAGGTTCGGCGATCCCGAGACGCAGACCGTCCTGCCTCTACTCGAAAGCGACCTCCTCGAGATCATGCTCGCCGTGCGAAACGGAACGCTGACCTCGGGCATGGTACGGTTCTCCGACGTCTACTCCTGCTGTGTGGTGCTTGCTTCGGAGGGCTATCCCAAGAAATATGCGACGGGCTACGAGATCACCCTTCCCGCTCTTTACCGCGGGGAGATCTTCGTCGCCGGCGCCAAGAGAGAGGGGGAGAAGCTCGTCACTGCGGGCGGACGGGTCGTCGGCGCCGTGGACACGGGAATGTCGCTGCGGGAGGCTGTGAAAAACGCCTATGCCCTTGCAAAAGAAATTGGTTTTGAAAACGCCTATCTGCGGAGCGACATCGGTGCGCGCGCATTGAAGGCGCTCGGGGAGGACTGATATGGTTTACAGAGTTTATGTGGAGAAAAAGGAAGGGTTCGATCACGAAGCCAAGACCTTGCTCGCCGACTGCCGCGACCTTTTGGAACTCGGCGAGGTGGAAAACATCCGCGTTCTCAACCGTTACGACGCGGAGGACATCGACGAAGCGCTGTTCGCCCGCTGCGTCAAGGCGGTATTTTCCGAGCCGCGGGTAGATGACGCCTCGGAATACGTCGATCTTACGGGCGCGCGTGCGTTTGCCGTGGAATATCTTCCGGGGCAGTTCGACCAGCGCGCCGACTCCGCCGCGCAGTGCATCCAGCTCATTTCGATGGGGAGCCGCCCCACGATCCGCACGGCAAAGGTGTACGCCGTCTACGGGAACGTCTCGGAGGAGACGTTGGAGACGATCAAGCGGTACGTCATCAACCCCGTGGAGAGCCGTGAAGCGAGCCTCGCACTGCCCGTCACCCTGCACATCGAGCATCCCGTACCCGCGGGCGTGGAGGTCCTTCACGGGTTTACGGAGCTCGGCGGGGAGGAACTTGCGGCGTTTGCGGAGAAGTACGGGCTCGCGATGGACGGGGACGACGTCGTCTTCTGCCAAAATTATTTCCGCTCCGAACATCGGGATCCCACGCTCACCGAGATCCGCATGATCGATACCTATTGGTCGGACCACTGCCGCCATACTACTTTTCTCACCACGCTCGACGAAGTCTCCTTCGAGGACAAGGAGCTCGAGGAGGCGTACGCCGAATATCTTGCGGCGCGGGAGGAACTCGGCAGGACCAAACCCGTCAACCTGATGGACATCGGCACCATCGCCTGCAAACTGCTCAAAAAGCGGGGGCTCCTCTCAAAGCTCGACGAGAGCGAGGAGATCAACGCCTGCACCGTCAAAATCAAGGCGCGGGTAGACGGCGAGGACCGCGACTATCTGCTCCTCTTCAAAAATGAGACGCACAACCATCCTACGGAGATCGAGCCCTTCGGCGGCGCGGCGACCTGTATCGGCGGCGCCATCCGCGATCCGCTCTCGGGCAGGAGCTACGTCTATGCCGCCATGCGCGTGACGGGCGCGGGCGATCCCCTCGTCCCCGTCAAGGACACCTTGCAAGGCAAACTTCCGCAGAGGAAGATCGTCACGACCGCCGCCGCGGGGTACTCCTCCTACGGCAACCAGATCGGGCTCGCGACGGGTCAGGTAGACGAGATCTATCACCCCGGCTATGTGGCGAAGCGGCTCGAGATCGGCGCGGTCATCGCGGCGGCTCCCGCGGAGAATGTGCGGCGCGAAGTCCCCGTGCCGGGCGACAAGGTCATCCTGCTCGGCGGAAGAACGGGCAGAGACGGTTGCGGCGGGGCGACGGGGTCCTCCAAATCCCACACGCTGAGATCTCTCGAGGTGTGCGGCGCGGAAGTCCAGAAGGGGAACGCCCCCGAGGAGAGAAAGCTCCAACGCCTCTTCCGCAACAGGGAAGCGACGCTACTCGTGAAGCGGTGCAATGACTTCGGCGCGGGCGGCGTTTCCGTCGCGATCGGGGAGCTCGCCGACGGGTTGGACATCGATCTCGACGCGATCCCCAAGAAGTACGACGGGTTGGACGGCACCGAACTCGCCATCTCCGAATCGCAGGAGCGCATGGCGGTCGTCGTCGCGGCGGATCAGGCGGAGCGGTTTATCCGTCTCGCCGAGGAGGAAAATCTCGAGGCGACCGTGGTCGCCGCGGTCACGCGGGAACCCCGTCTCAGAATGCGCCTCGGGCACGAGACCATCGTAGACGTCTCCCGTGAGTTCCTCAATTCCAACGGCGCCGAGAAGCACGCTTCGGCGGCTCCCGCAAAGGCGCAACCGTTTGCGCGGGAGATCCCGTCCTCGTTTGCGGCGGGGATGCGCGCGCTCGCGGGGGACCTCAACGTCTGTTCCAAGCGCGGGCTCGCCGAACGCTTCGATTCCACCATCGGCGCGGGCACGGTGCTCATGCCCTTCGGCGGGAAGTACCAGCTCACCCCGCCGCAGGCGATGGTCCACCTCATCTCCACCGAGAAGGGGCACGCCGAAACGGTCTCCTATATGGCGTGGGGCGGGAATCCCCACATCGCCGAAAAGAGCCCTTATCACGGCGCATATCTCGCCGTTGTCGAGAGCCTCTGCAAACTGATCGCGACGGGCGCCTCGTTCGAAGACGTCTATCTCTCCTTCCAAGAATATTTCCTCAAACCGGGCAAAGATCCCGCGCGGTGGGGGCAACCCCTCGCCGCCCTGCTCGGGGCGTTTAAGGCACAGCTCGATTACGGCGTCGCCGCGATCGGCGGGAAGGATTCCATGAGCGGGACGTTCGAGAAGATCGACGTTCCTCCCACCCTCATCTCCTTTGCGGTGACGACGGGCGGCGTCCATGAAGCGGTCTCTCCCGAATTCAAAGCGGCGGGGCATAAGGTCGCCCTGCTCGCTCCCATTTACGGCGACGACGGGCTTCCCGTGCCGCAGTCGCTGATCGCGAACCTGCGCCTCGTCACCGCGCTGATCCGCTCCAAGAAGGCGATTGCTGTGTATACGGCGGGCTTCGGCGGCGTCGCGGAAGGGATCCTGAAAATGTGCCTCGGCAACAAAATCGGATTCCGCTTCTCGGACATGGTACCCCTCGAAAAGGTCTTCGGGTATTGTTACGGCTCCTTTATCCTCGAACTTTGCGAGGACGTCGAAGTGGGCGAAGAGCTCGGAAGGACCACCGAATCGGAGACCGTCCAGCGCGGATTCGATCTCATTCCGCTCGGCGAACTCCAAGAGATCTACGAAGGGAAGCTCGAGCCCGTATATCCCTGCCTCGCCTCGCCCGACCGCCCCGCGGAGAATTTCACGTTCGCCGCGCACAGCGCCCTTTCCTGCAATTTCAAGACGCAAAAACCCACCGTTCTGATCCCCGTATTCCCGGGCACAAACTGCGAATACGACACCGCCAAGGCGTTTGAGGACGCGGGCGCCCGCACCGATGTCTTCGTCATCCGCAACCATACGGCGGAGGAGGTCGCGCGGTCGGCGGAGGAATTCGCCCGCCGCATGAGGGAGAGCAATATCGTCTTTATCCCGGGCGGATTTTCGGGCGGGGACGAACCCGACGGCTCGGGCAAGTTCATCACGGCGTTCTTCCGCGGCGAAGCGTTGAAAGAGGAGGTCACGCGCCTGCTCGAAGAGCGGGACGGGCTCATGGGCGGCATCTGCAACGGATTTCAGGCGCTCATCAAGCTCGGGCTCGTGCCCTACGGGAAGATCGTGGAGACGGGGGAAAACAGCCCGACGCTCACCTATAACGACATCGGGCGGCACCAATCCCGCATTGTACGGGTGCGCGTCGCCTCGGTGAATTCGCCGTGGCTGAGCCTCGTCGAACCGGGCGACGTCTTCTCCGTGCCCATTTCGCACGGCGAGGGGAAATTCGTCGCCGACGAGGAGACGGTGCGCCTGCTTGCGGAGCGGGGGCAGATCATGACGCAGTACGTCGATCTCCGCGGCAATGCGACGATGGACGTGCGTTTCAACCCCAACGGGAGCGCCTATGCCGTGGAGGGCATTCTTTCCCCCGACGGACGGGTCTTCGGCAAGATGGGGCATTCCGAGCGCAAGGGGGACGGGCTCTACCGCAACGTGACGGGCGCGTACGACATGAAGCTCTTTGAGAGCGCGGTGAAGTACTTTAAGTGAGCTTACGGTAAGGCTTGCGAAGTTTCTTGTCCCAAGAAAATACCATGAGGGGTCGGGAAAGTACATTTTGTAGCCCCGCCCCCGCAACCTTGTCTATTCTCAAAGACAAGAAGAAAGGGTAAAATAAACAGAGAGGTAACACATGAAAACAGACATCGAGATCGCGCAGGCGGCGAAGAAGGAACACATCCTCAAAATCGCCCGCAAATTGGGGCTCGGAGAGGACGACATCGAGTATTACGGAAAATATAAGGCAAAGATCGAGCCCAAAGCCCTCGAAGGGAGAAAGGAACGGGGGAAGCTCATCCTCGTCACCGCGATCACGCCCACGCCCGCGGGCGAGGGCAAGACGACGACCACGATCGGGCTTGCGGACGGTCTCGGAAAGATCGGCAAGAATGCGGTCGTCGCCCTCCGCGAACCTTCGCTCGGCCCCGTGTTCGGGATCAAGGGGGGCGCCGCGGGCGGCGGATATGCGCAGGTCGTCCCCATGGAGGACATCAATCTCCACTTTACGGGCGATTTCCACGCGATCGGCGCGGCGAACAACCTGCTCGCCGCCATGCTCGACAATCATATCTTTCAGGGCAACGAACTGCACATCGATCCCGCCCGTATCACATGGAAGCGGTGCGTGGATATGAACGACCGCCAACTGCGCTATGTCGAAGACGGGCTCGGCGGACCCAAATCGGGCGTTCCGAGAAAGGACGGGTTCGACATCACGGTGGCGAGCGAAGTCATGGCGATCCTCTGCCTTGCGACCTCGCTTGAAGACCTCAAAGCCCGTCTTTCCCGCATCATCGTGGGCTATAATACGGAAGGACTGCCCGTGACGGCGGGCGACCTCAAAGCGGCGGGCGCGATGTGCGCCCTCCTCAAAGACGCGATGAAGCCCAACCTCGTGCAGACGCTCGAGGGCACGCCCGCTCTCGTCCACGGCGGACCGTTCGCCAACATCGCCCACGGCTGTAACTCCGTCGTCGCGACAAAGGCGGCATTGAAGCTCGGCGATTACGTCGTCACCGAGGCGGGATTCGGCGCCGATCTCGGCGCGGAGAAGTTCTTCGATATCAAGTGCCGCTTTGCGGGGCTCCGCCCGTCGGCGGTCGTCGTCGTCGCCACCGTCCGCGCCCTCAAAATGCACGGCGGGCTCGGAAAGAACGAATTGGGCTCTGAGGACCTCGCCGCGCTCGAAAGGGGGCTCCCCAACCTTCTGCGCCACGTCTCCAATATCAAGAACGTCTATGGTCTCCCCGCCGTGGTCGCCGTCAACCGCTTCCCGACGGATACCGACGCCGAGATCGCGCTCGTCATCGAAAAATGCAGGGAGCTCGGCGTAAACGTCAGGCTCTCCACCGTGTGGGCGGACGGCGGCAAGGGGGGCGTCGAACTCGCCGAGGAGGTCGTCCGTCTCACCGAAGAGGAAAATAATTTCCGCTTCTGCTACGACGAGACCCTTCCCATCAAGGACAAGATCGACGCCGTGGTGACCAAAGTCTACGGCGGGAAGGGCGCGCTCTACACGCCCGAAGCGGACGCCGAGATCGCCCGCCTCGAAGCGCTCGGCTACGGGAAGACGCCCGTCTGTATGGCGAAAACGCAGTATTCCTTCTCGGATGACGCCCAAAAGCCCGGCGCTCCCGAGGACTTCGAGGTCACCGTCCGCGCGGTGAAGATCTCCGCGGGCGCGGGATTCGTCGTCGCCCTCACGGGCAATATCATGACGATGCCCGGGTTGCCCAAAAAGCCCGCCGCCGAGTCCATCGACGTGGACGCGGAGGGCAACATTACGGGGCTCTTCTGATGGAAAAAAGCGGGCGGGAGGAGGACGCGCTTCGTCTTGCCATGCCTCCTCTTCAGACATGGTACCGTGCAAACGCCCGTGATCTCCCGTGGCGGCGGCTTAGAACGCCCTACACCGTTCTCGTCTCCGAACTCATGCTCCAACAGACCCGCGTAGAGGCGGTGAAGGAGCGGTTCGTCCGCTTTACGGAGCGGTTTCCGACGGCGGAAGCGCTCGCCTCCGCCTCCGAAGAGGAGATCTTGAAGGAGTGGGAAGGGCTCGGCTACTATTCGCGGGCGCGGAATCTCCATAAGGCGGCAAAGATCATCGCGCGTGAGGGCTTCCCTCGGACATGGGTGGGGGTAAGAGCGCTTCCCGGCGTCGGCGATTACACCGCAGGCGCCATATGTTCCATCGCGCTCGGGCTCCCAGAGCCCGCCGTGGACGGCAACGTATTGCGGATCGTCACCCGATTTTTCGCCGATCCCGCCGAGATCGACGACGTCCGCGTCAAAAAGAGATATTCTTCCCTTCTTCGGGAGGTTTACCCGCCCGAAACGGGGGAGTTTACGGAGGCGCTCATGGAGCTCGGCGCCATCGTCTGCGTCCCCAACGGAGCGCCG
The DNA here is from genome assembly GCA_947627765.1 of uncultured Clostridia bacterium. Classification (GTDB taxonomy): domain Bacteria; phylum Bacillota; class Clostridia; order Christensenellales; family Borkfalkiaceae; genus Gallimonas. The sequence continues at coordinate 8,753 of CANQXA010000030.1, read as the reverse complement.
ATGTGCGGGGCGTGTCCGTGGTCTGCCCTCTGCAAAGCGCATTTGAGGGGGGAGGAGACGGCGTATCCCGTGCGGCGGGAGAAGCGGGAGAGAAGGCGGGAAGACCACACCGTGCTCGTGATCCGTTGCAGGGATAAATTCGCGCTCGTGCGCCGCCCCGAAAAGGGTCTGCTCGCGGGGCTCTACGGCTTTCCCTTCGGGGATCCCGCGCCCTACCGCATTCTCGCGAGCAAGCGCGCGAAACACATTTTTACCCACATCGAGTGGGATATGACGGGCTATCTTGTCGAAACGGACGAAGAGCAAGAGGGCTATCTTTGGGCGACCGCGGAGGAGATCAGATACCGCTATGCGCTCCCCTCGGCGTTTTCCGCATTTACGGAATGGGTCCGTCCGCGGTCTTAACAGGGAGAAAGTATGGAAAGAGGAAAATTTATTGTATTCGAGGGCATCGACGGGAGCGGAAAGTCCACCCAGATGAAGCTACTCGGGCAATTTCTCGCCGCGCGGGGCACGGAGTGCTATCTCACGCGCGAGCCCACCGATTCGCCCTTCGGGGAGCTCTTGCGGCGGTGTATGAACGGTACGATGGATACCGACGAGCGCGCGATCGCCCTGATGTTCGCCGCCGACCGCGTTGACCACATCTTGGGCGAAAAGGGGCTGATTTCCAAGCTCGAAGCGGGGATCACCGTACTCTGCGACCGCTACTATTTCTCTTCCTTTGCCTACAACGGCGGGTTTGCGCCCCTCGACTGGGTGATCGAACTCAACCGCCCCGCGATGGAACTTCTCCGCCCCGACCTCACCGTCTTCATCGACCTCGATCCCGAAGAGGGGATGCGGAGGATCGCAAAGCGGGGAGAGAGCGACCGCTACGAGACCCTCGAACGCCAGAGGCTGATCCGCGCGAAGTATTTCGAGGTGTTCGGCCGCTTCGGTGCGGACGTCGCCGTCATAAAGAGCGAAGAGGACCGTATGCAGACGCAGGCGCGGCTCCGCGAGGAGGTCGTCGCCTTTTTCGGAGGACGGATATGAGCGAGCTGATCGTCGGCACCATTCTGAAACCGCAGGGGATCCGCGGCGAGCTGAAAGTCAAACCCTTCACCGATACGGCGGAAGTCTTTTCCGGGTTCGACCGCGTCTTTTTGGACGGCGTGCCCTACAAGATCCTCTCCGTGCGCACGGGGGACGGGTTCGTCTACCTCGGTCTGCGCGGCGTGCCCGACCGCAATGCCGCCGAACTGCTCCGCGGAAAATCGCTCACACTGCCGCGGGAAGAGGCGCCCGAGCCCGCGGAGGGGAGCTACTATATCGCCGATCTCATCGGCTGTGCAATCGTGACCGAGGAGGGCGAGAAGTTGGGCGTCCTCGCCGACGTCACCCCTGCCGCGACCGACGTCTATACCCTGAAACGGGCAACGGGAGAGGAGATCCTCTTCCCGGCGGCAAAGGGCGTCGTTCTCTCGGTCGATCCCGAAAAACGAACCGTCGTTGTCAGCAAGCGGCGGTACCTCGAAGTGGCGGTGCTTTGAAGATGAAATTCACTGTTTTGACCCTCTTCCCCGAGATGTTCGCCCCTCTCGAGGCGAGCATCCTCAAACGGGCGCAACAGGACGGCAAGATCGAGATCGAGATCGTCGATCTTCGCGCGTACACCGAGGACAAACATCAAAAGTGCGACGATTATCCCTTCGGCGGCGGCGCGGGGATGGTGATGATGGCTCAGCCCATTGTCAGCGCGATCGAAGGGGTAGACCCCGGACATGGTGCCCGCAGAATCTATCTGTCACCCAAAGGAAGGACCCTTTCGCAGGAGAGAGCGATCGCCCTTTCGGAGGAGGAACATCTTGTCCTTTTGTGCGGGCATTACGAGGGCGTGGACCAGCGCGCCATCGACCTTGCGATCGACGAGGAGATCTCCATCGGCGACTACGTTTTGACGGGCGGCGAGCTCCCCGCGATGGTGCTCATCGACTGCGTCTCCCGCTATGCCGAGGGCGTACTCGCCCCCGCCTCGCTCGTAGACGAGAGCTTTTCGGACGGACTTTTGGAGTATCCGCAGTACACCCGCCCCGTCGTCTTCCGCGGGCTCTCCGTGCCCGAGGTTCTGCGGAGCGGAAACCATGCCGAGATCGATAAGTGGCGGCGGGAACAGGCGGCCGCCCTGACCGCGCGGCTCCGTCCCGATCTATTGAAACATGGAAAGGAGGGCCCTTCGGAGCCCAACGGAAACGAGACGTGAAAGTGATCCAATGGTACCCGGGGCACATGGCGAAAGCCATGCGCATGATGGAGGAAAATCTCACGCTGTGCGACGCCGCGGTCTGCGTGCTCGACGCGCGCGCCCCCGCTTCCACCTATAATCCCCGCCTTGCGGCGCTCGCGGGGACCCGTCCCGTGCTCTTCGTCCTCGCCAAGGGGGACCTTTCGGACGGACGGGCAGACGTCCTTCTCGCCGCTTTGAAGACGAAGCGGGCGGCGGTGAAGATCGACGCCCTCGCCCCCTCTTCGGCGCGCGTCTTGCGGTCGGCGATCGCGGAACTGCTCGCCGAAAAGATCGAAAAGAGGCGGGAAAAAGGGCTGAAAAAACCGCTGAGGCTCCTCGTCGCGGGGGTCCCCAACACGGGGAAGAGCACGGTTATCAACCTTCTCGCGGGCGGAAAAAAGGCGCAGACGGGGGATAAAGCGGGCGTGACGCGCGCCAAACAGTGGGTCAAATGCGGGGATTTCGAACTGCTCGATTCGCCCGGCGTGATGCCGCCCTCGTGCGAAGACCAGCGTCTTGCGCGCAGGCTCGCCTATCTCGGATGTCTCAACGACGACACGCTCGCGCTCGACGAAATTGCCCTCTCTCTGCTCGGGGAGATGAGCGAGAGGTACCCCATGTCCTTAAAGGAGCGTTACGGAAGGGGCGAAGGCGCCCCGCTCGAGCTGTTGGACGCGGTCTGCGCAAAGCGCGGATTTCTTTTACGGGGCGGGGATTACGACTACGAACGGGGCGTGCGCGCCGCGATCGACGACCTTCGGAAGGGCAAGTTCGGCAAGGTCTGTTTCGACAATGCCGACGACCTTGTGGGCGTCGGGCTCTTGGAGGGATAACGGTGGACCTTCCGACTTACGAAAGAGAGTATGCCGCGCGGGGATTTCATGCCGTCGCGGGAGTTGACGAGGTGGGGCGGGGTCCGCTCGCAGGGCCCGTCGTATGCGCCGCCGTCATTCTTCCCCTCGAAGAGGAGTTCCGCGTCCGCGGCGTGGGGGATTCCAAAAAGATCTCCCCGAAGAAGCGGGAGGCGCTCGCCGAAGAGATCAAAAAAGTCGCCCGCGCTTATGCGATAGCGGAGGTAGACGAGCGGGTGATCGATGAGATCAACATCTTGCAGGCGACCCGCCTCGGCATGAAGCGCGCCGTGGAATCGTTGGGGGTGACCGCGGACATGGTACTCGTCGACGGCGTCATGACGTTGGATATCGGCGCGCCGCAACGCTCCATCGTGAAGGGGGACGATCTCGTCTATTCCATCGGAGCGGCGAGCATCCTCGCCAAAGTTTACCGCGACGGGCTGATGAGAAAATACGCCGAAGAGTTCCCGGGATACGGATTCGAGCACAACGTCGGATACGGCACCAAGGAGCACATCGCGGCGATCGGGGAGATGGGGATATGCAGGATCCACCGAAAGACCTTCGTAAAAAAATTCTGGGACGGAAGGGAGAGGATCTGACCTGCCGCTATCTCAAAAAACGGCGGTATAAGATCTTGAAGCGCAACTACAAAACGCCCTTCGGAGAGGCGGACATCATCGCGATGAGCCCCGACGGTTACACCTGCTTTGTCGAGGTGAAGACGAGGGAGACCGACGCGTTCGGGCTGCCCGCCGAGGCGGTGACGAGGGAGAAGCAAGTCCGTTACCGCAAGATGGCGGCGTTTTGGTGCGGGTTGAAGCGGGAAGAAGTGCCCGTGCGGTTCGACGTCGCCTCCATTTCGGAGGGGGAGCTCGAATACTTCGAAAACGCGTTTATCTAAGGACAGCCGCCCCGGGGCGAACCGCCTCGGGGCGGCGCTTCCTTTTCTCGACAAAATTTTGCGGCGTTTGCGACCCTGTTTGAGAAAATTTTCCTCAGATCCCCTTGCGGGATTGCTTTTTTTTGCGGGAAATGCTATAATCATTCCGAATATCCGCAAACAGCGTCCCGCCGCGGAACGGGACGGGAGGGAGAAAGTTCATGGCAGTAAAAAAGAGAAAACTGACCGCCGAGAAAGTGACGGTCGAGTTGAAATTTCCCAAGTTCGTGGGGTACGCCGATTATTTCCTTTCGACGTCCGCACGCATCCGCATCAGGAGCAGTTACGAAGAGAACATCCGTCTCACCGTTTCGGTGGCGGCGGAGGGCGGTCTGCTCGTGCCCTTCGAGGAAGAGACGGAGGTCCCCTTCGAGAGCGCCGTCGAATTGGAGGCGAAGAAGATCTTCTCGCCCGTCTTCCTTGCCGAAAACGATGAGGTCAGAACGATCACGGTCTTTGTCTCCGCCAAAAACGAGGGGAAGGAGATCGCCGCGGCGAAGACGGAGGTCACCGTCCTTCCCTTCGACTATTGGGAGGGGCTTACGGGCAACGCCGAGCGCCTTGCCGCCTTCATCCGTCCGCGCATCTCCGATTGCTCCCTCATCTTGCAGGAGGCGGGGAAGCGTCTCCGCAAGTGGAAGGCGGACGCCGAGTTCTACGGGTACAGCGGGGCGGACAAGAACGCCGTGCGCCAGATCATCGCGGCGGTGTACAGCTCCATCAAGAGCTACGGCGTCGAGCGCGGGGAGGAGAACGACCTCAATCTTCCCGCTTCCGCCGCGCGGCAGGGGTCCATTCTTCGCGATAAAACGGCGTCTCCCCTCGAGCTCGCCGTCTTTGCGTGCGCCTGCCTCGAAGCCGCCCATCTCCATCCCATCCTCGCCGTAGGAAGGGAGGGGCTCGGCGTGGGCGTATGGCTCTACGAGAGCTGTTTCCTCGAGACGGTCACCGACGACGCCGGCATCGTCGATAAATATATGTCCGACGGGATCAACAACCTCAGCTTTTTCGACGCGGACGACCTATTCCCCGAGACGGGCGTCGCCTACACGCCCTCCGAGCGTCATTTCAAGGAAAAGCTCGAGCGGGGATACTATGAGTATTTCGTAGACGTCAAGCGTTGCCGCATGGCGGGGATCGCGGTCTGTCCCTCGCGGGGGAAGGGGCTGAAAGGCTATGAGATCTACCGCGAGGAGGAGATGTCTCCCGAAGCCGCGCCCGCGCCCCTGCCCGTCTTCCGCGAATTGAAGCTGGACGGCAAACAGCCCAAAAACAAGCAGTGGGAGAGGCGTCTTCTCGACCTCACCCTCAAAAATACCCTGCTCTCCTTTGCGGGGAAAAACGCCCTTCATCTCGCTTCGGCGGGGGTAGACGCCCTCTACGCCGCCCTTTCGGAGAGACCGATGCGCCTCAAAGCGGACGGAAAACAGGAGCCCTTCGGCGGCGAGACCTCCCAACAGGAGAAGGAACTCATCGCGCTCGAATGGGGGAGCGGCGTCCTGCGCGCGCTCACCGACAGCCGCGACGCCGCGGAGACTGCCCGTCTTCTCCTCCGGAAGAACCGCGAGGCGGTGGAGGAGACGGGGGCGCGCATCCTCTATCTCGCGTTCGGATTCTTGCGCTATGTCTCCAAGGAAGACGGCAAGCCCAAGTATGCGCCGATCGTCCTCGCGCCCGTAGCTTTGGCGCGCGCCAAGGGGAACGAGGATTTCTCGCTCTCCGCGGGCGAGGAGGGGTATTTCGTCAACGCCACCCTGCTCGAATTTTTGAAGCAGGAATTCAACATCGATATCCGCGGCTTGGGCGGAGACGTCTCCTCCCTCAAAATTTCCGAGATCATCGCGATGGTGCGCGCGGAGACGGCGAACATGAAGGGGTGGGACGTCGTATCCGACGTCTATCTCTCCGCGTTCTCCTTCCAACGCTTTCTGCTGTGGAACGACATCCGTACCCAGATCGAGGAATTCAAGAAAAACGCCAACGTCGCGGCGCTCCTCCGCGGGCGCGCCGAGCGTACGGAAACCCTCGTTCCCTCCGAGGAAGACGATGCCGATCCCGAGGACATCCTTCTGCCCCTTCCCTCCGATAGTTCGCAGTATTCCGCGATCGCTCTTTCGGACACGGGTGCCTCGTTTGTGCTCCACGGCCCTCCCGGGACGGGCAAGAGCCAGACCATCGCCAACATGATCGCGACCGCGCTCGCCCACGGGAAGAAGGTCCTCTTCGTCGCCGAAAAGAAGGCCGCGCTCGACGTCGTCAAGAAGCGGCTCGACGCCGTAGGAATCGGCGATTTCTGCCTCGAACTCCATTCGGGCAAGGCGGACAAGGCGTCCGTTTTGAAGCGGCTCGAAGACACCCTCCAGCTCGCGGGGACGGCGGAAGAGGCCTCCTTCGGCGAACATACGGGGGAGCTCGTCGCCCTCCGCGAAGAGCTGAAAGAGCCGATGATCGCCCTTCACAAGAAGCGGCGGCTGGGGATCTCCGTCTATCAGGCGATCCTCGAATTCCTCAAAAACAAGAACGCGCCCGACATTCTCGACATCGAGAGCTCCTTCTACGATACGCTCACCGAACAGCGTCTCTCCGAGTGCAAGAGTATGATCCTCGCGGCGGCGGCCGCCGCGAAGGAGTGCGGCGGCGTCTTCAATTCCCCCTTCGAGAACGTCAATCTCGACGCCTATTCGCAGGAGCTGAGGGACCGCGTTTTCTGCGCCTCGGAGGTGGTCATCACCGAGATCAAGCACTTGAAGTCGTTTTTGGGGCTCTTCCTCGAATTCTACCGCCAGCGCGTCTCCACGCTCACGCGGAAGAAGCTTGCCGCCCTCTGCACCCTTGCCAAGAATCTCGCCGCGGGCAAGTACAATAAGTACTTCGCGGGCGTCAATGAGGGCTCCTTCTATACCTTCTACAACGCCAACCGCCGCCTCGATTCCTGCCTCAACTATTACTACAAGCATTTCCGCACGCTGATCGACCTCGACGACGCCGAGGAGATCGGAAGACTGCTCGACGGGGGCGGGGACTGGAAGCTCTCCAAGGCCGCGAAGAACATGGCGAAGCGGCTCACGCGCGCCGCTTCCCACGAGATCGCCGAGGAGGACGTCCCGAAGTTCTTGCAGACGGCGGTGGAGATCGACGCCGCGATGAAGCGCATCGTCAGAAGCACCAAGCTCGCGCAGAGCTTTACCGACCGCGGGGGCAGGATCGTCTTTAAGCGGCGCAACGACTTCCTCGCCGACCTCTATGAGCTCCACACCCTCGCCGCCTCCGTCTTCATGGATTACAACCCCGATTCCTTCAACGGAATGTGCATCCGCGCCGCAAACGGCTATACCATGCCCGTGCTCGAGGGCTACTTAAAGGCGGCGGACGCCTATTTTGCCGCGGAGGACAGCTTCCTTACCATCACCAATGCGGACCGTTCCAAACTGCGCGACGAAGACGTTTTGGACTACTTTTCCTCCAAGGCGAGCGCCCTCATCGACAACATCGATATGCTCCCGAATTGGTGTATGTACCGCGCCACCGCGAAGAAACTCGCGGGCTTCGGGCTCACCTTCATCACCGATTCCCTCGAGAGCGGCAGGCTGAAAATCGAAAACATCCTCGCAGGGTTCGAGAAGAACGTCTACAAGAATTTCCTCGAGATCAACATCCCCGCCGATCCCGCGCTCTCGCGCATGACCGTCGGCACCATCGAGGAGACGGTGGAGAAATTCCGTCTCGCGTGGGAGGAGTACGGCAAACTGACCAGAAAGCTCCTCCGCGCCGAGCTGATCTCCCGTCTGCCCGCCGAGGACGGGGAGGGGAGCCTCTCCCTCGAGCTCGCCGCCTTCACGAGGCTCTCCAAGAGCAACCTGAGGGGGACGGGCATCCGCAATCTCCTCTCCGAGATCCCCACTCTCGCCTCCGCCGTCTGCCCCTGCCTGCTCATGAGCCCCATTACGGTCGCCCAATATCTCAAACCCGAGGCGAACCGCTTCGACCTCGTCATCTTCGACGAAGCCTCCCAGATGTCCACCGCCGAGGCGATCGGCTCCATCGCGCGGGCAAAGGCCGCCGTCATCGTGGGGGATCCCAAACAGCTCCCGCCGACGACCTTCTTCCATTCCACCTATGTGGACGAGGAGGATCTCGAGAGCGAAGACCTCGAGAGCGTGCTCGACGACTGCCTCGCCATCGGAATGCCCGAACGGCATCTCCGCTGGCATTACAGGAGCAAGCATGAGTCGCTCATCGCCTTCTCCAACAGTATGTATTACGACAACAAGCTCTGCACCTTCCCCTCGCCCGACGCATTGGAGAGCAAGGTCCGCTTGATCCCCGTGGACGGCGTCTACGACCGCGGTTTCACCAAGCGCAACCGCGCCGAAGCGGAGGCGTTGGTCGCCGAAGTCGTCCGCCGTCTCTCCGATCCCGTCCTCTCCCGTTCGAGCATGGGGATCGTGACCTTCTCAAGCATCCAGCGGGACGACGTCGAACGTCTTCTGATGAAGGAGATCGTCGCGCGGAAGCTCGACGGAGCCGCCTTCGACCGCGAGGAGCCCCTCTTCGTCAAAAACCTCGAAAACGTGCAGGGGGACGAGCGCGACGTCATTCTCTTTTCCGTCTGCTACGGCCCCGATAAGACGGGCCGCCTCTCCCTCAATTTCGGTCCCCTCAACCAGGCGGGCGGCTGGCGCCGTCT
>CANQXA010000029.1 GCA_947627765.1 uncultured Clostridia bacterium | reverse complement strand
TCGCGGACGTGGCGAGCGGCGCCATCTTGACGAACCACTGCTTGGAGACGATGGGCTCGATGGTCGCATTGCAACGGTGGCAGTGCCCCACGTTGTGCGTGTGCGCCTCGACCTTGACGAGGAGCCCGAGCTTGTCCATCTCTTCGACGATCTGCTTCCGCGCCTCATAGCGGTCCAATCCGCAGAACTTTCCGCCCTGCTCGTTGACCTTGCCGTCGTCGCCGAGAACTCTGACCATGGGAAGACCGGCGCGCAGTCCGACTTCGAAGTCGTTCGGGTCGTGTGCGGGCGTGATCTTGACGGCGCCCGTACCGAACGCGGGATCGACATAGCTGTCCGCAACGACGGGGATTTCCCTGCCGACGAGGGGAAGGACCAACGTCTTCCCGACAAGATGGCGGTAGCGCGCGTCATCGGGATGTACGGCGACTGCCGTATCGCCGAGCATCGTCTCGGGGCGGGTCGTCGCGATCGTGAGGAACTCGTCCGAATCCTTGACGGGATATTTGAAATACCAGAAGTGACCGGGATCCTCGGAGTAGGCGACCTCTTCGTCGGAGAGCGCCGTCTTGCAGTCCGGGCACCAATTTATGATCCTGCTCCCGCGGTAGATGAGCCCCTTTTCATAGAGACGGCAGAACGCTTCCCGCACGGCGCGGGAGCATTTTTCGTCCATCGTAAAGGCGAGGCGGGACCAATCGCAGGAGGATCCCAACTTTTTGAGCTGTCCGACGATCGTCCCGCCGTACTGCTCTTTCCACACGTAGGCGCGCCGCAGGAATTCCTCCCTGCCGAGCGACTCTTTGGTCGTCCCCTCCTCGCGCAGTTTTTCCACGATCTTATGCTCGGTGGCAAGCGACGCGTGGTCGGTCCCGGGCTGCCAGAGCACCGAGTAGCCCTGCATCCGCTTGAAGCGGACGACGATGTCCTGCATGGTCTCGTCCATCGCATGGCCCATATGGAGCTGTCCCGTGATGTTGGGCGGAGGCATCATAACGGTAAAAGGAACTTTGGCGGGATCGATCTCCGCCCGGAAATACCCTTCGTTCATCCATTCCGCATAGATCCTGTCCTCGAACTCGCGAGGGTCATACGCCGTCTTGATCTCTTTCATTTGAATTACCCCAAAGTGACTTATCTATTATTATAAACCTTTTCTCGCGCGATGTCAATTATTCCGCCCTCCACATAGAATATATTATCTTACTTTTTCACGGAGCAAAAACATGAAAAAAACACCGTTTATTCTCGGAGCGGCGCTCTTCGCCCTCCTTCCCCTCTCCGCCTGCGGCGGAAACGACGGCGGGCTCAAGACCCTCCGTATCAACGAAGTCACCCATTCCGTCTTCTATGCCCCCATGTATCTCGCCGATTCGCTCGGTTATTTCGAAGAGGAAGGCATCAAGATCCAGCTCGTCAACGGCGGCGGTGCGGATAAAGTCATGACGGCCGTCCTCTCCAACAGCGCGGACATCGGTTTTTGCGGGCCCGAAGCGGCGTTCTATGTCGCGGCCGGGGGGACGAGCGACGTCCCCACCGTATTCGGACAGCTCACGCAACGGGACGGCTCTTTCCTCGTGTCCCGCAACGACGAAGCCGACACCTTCCGCTGGACCGATCTCAAAGGCAAAGAGATCCTCGCAGGGCGGCAGGGCGGCGTTCCCGCAATGACCTTTGAATATATCCTCCGCGAGAAGGGCTTCACGGACGAAGACATCAATTTCAACTTCGACGTGTCGTTCAACAACATGACCGCCGCGTTCCTCGAAGGTACGGCGCAATATTGCACGATGTTCGAACCCACGGCGTCCGAAGTCCAGCAGGAAGGCAGGGGCTACATCGTCGCCGCGGTCGGCGAGGCGAGCGGCGTCGTCCCCTATACGAGCTACATCGCCAAGCGTTCGTGGCTCGAGAAAAACACCGAGACCGCGAAGGGCTTCCTGCGCGCGATGTTGCGCGCCGTGGAATACGCCGAGACCCGCACCGCCTCGGATATCGCGGAGAAACTGACCAAACACTTCCCCGATACTTCCGCCGAACTTCTGGCGGCCAGCGTCGAAAATTACAGAAAGATCGACGCTTGGGCGACCGACCTCAAAATGACCGAAGAGAGTTTCGACCGTCTCCAAGACATTATCGAAGCCGCCGGTGAGCTCCGTTACAGGGTGGAATTCGGGCTGTTCGTCGATAACAGTTACGTCGACGAAGTTCTGCAAACGCTGAAAAAATAAAACACAACAGAACGTGCGGAGGAATTACCTATGAAAAAGGAAATGCTGCGTTTTTCCTCGGTGACCTATATCTATCATACCGTCCGCGGAGAGACCGAAGCCACGCGCGGCCTCTCCTTCACGGTCGAAGAAGGCGAATTCGTCGCCGTGATCGGACCTTCGGGTTGCGGAAAATCCACCCTGCTTTCCCTCGCGGCGGGTCTCCTGAAGCCTTCCGAGGGCGAAGTGACGCGGAGCGGAAGCTGCGGCTATATGCTCCAACGGGACGAACTCTTTCCGTGGCGCACGATCGAAAAAAATCTTTATCTCCCCCTCGAGGTCTCCAAGCAGAACAGCCCCGAACTGCGCCGTCGGGCAAAGGATCTCGCCGTAAAATACGGTCTCGGCGAATTTTTACAGAGCTATCCCCCCCAACTTTCGGGCGGGATGCGACAAAGAGCCGCCCTCATCCGTACGCTCGCGACCGATCCCGATCTGCTTCTCCTCGACGAACCCTTTTCCGCACTCGACTATCAGACGCGGCTCAACGTTACGGCGGACGTCGCGGAGATCATACGGTCGGAGGGAAAGACGGCGCTTCTCATCACGCACGACATTTCCGAAGCCATCTCGCTTGCGGACCGCGTCCTCGTCCTCAGCGGACGTCCCGCGCGGGTATCGTATACCCACGAACTTGACTTCGGCGACTTGAAAAACCCTCTGAAACGGAGGGAATCGGCCGGCTTTTCGGGCTGGTTCGAGATCCTCTGGAAGGAGCTCAACCAATGAAACACCAAAGGAAACCCTGCTCTTTGGAGCACGCGCGCTTTTTGCGGGCGCGCAAAAAGAATCTCGCGATCGTTTGGGCGCTCAGGATCGGTCTCTTGGTCCTTCTCCTCGGCATATGGGAGCTTGTTACGGCAGTCGGCTGGTCCGATCCCTTCCTGACGAGCTCTCCCTCGCGCATCGCAAAGACCATCGCCGGGCTCTATTCCGACGGAAGCCTCTTCTACCATATCGGCGTCACGCTCGCGGAGACCTTGATCGGATTCGCGATCGCGGTCGCGGCGGGTTGTCTCATCGCCCTCGCCCTTTGGTGGAGCGAAACGCTAAGAAAGGTGCTCGAACCGTATATCGTCGTACTGAACGCGCTTCCCAAGATCGCGCTCGGGCCGCTCATCATCATATGGTTCGGCACGGGAAGCAAGGCCATCGTCTTTATGACGGTGCTCGTCGGCATTATCGTAGCCATCCTGCATATGCTAAACGCCTTCATCGCGACAGACAAGAATAAGATCCTGCTTCTCCGTTCGATGGGCGCCTCCAAGCTCCAGATCCTTCTGAAACTTGTCATTCCCTCCTCTCTCGCCTCGTTCATCTCCATGCTGAAGATCGCAGTCGGCATGGCGTGGATCGGCTCCATCATGGGCGAGTACATCGTCTCGCGGGCGGGGCTCGGCTATCTCATCGTGTACGGCGGGCAAGTCTTTAAGCTCGACCTTGTGATGAGCGCGACCTGTATCCTCTGCGTGCTCGCCGCGGGGATGTACTTTCTCGTGGTTTTGCTCGAAAAAGTGCTCGTAAAGAACCCAGACAGCTGAGACAAACAGCCCGATCACTCCCTCGACGGGATACAAGATCCCGATCACGCCCGAAAGTCCCAAGCGGGACAGCAAGAATGCCGCGAGAAGCACTGCGCTTTTCGCGGCGATTTGTTTCTTTCCCCGAAAGACCTTGCAGATCCCGAGTAGCGGATAGAGAGCGGAAGCGAGCGACGTCAGGATCGCGAACGACACCGCAACCGTAAAGAATCCGTTCCCGCCCGCTACGGCAAGGAAGGGCATCTCCGCGTTCATCGCCCCGCTTCCCGCGCGGCGTACGCTTCCGAGGACCCAGACGGCGCACAGGGCGACGGCGGCCGACGCGATCAGGGCGGCGCATACGGGCCGTTGCGTCTCGGCGCCCGCGTCCAGCAGAACGGGGAGCAGAAGCAAGACGTTGAGCCCCGCATAGACCGCTCCGCCGAGCATTCCCGCAAAACTCGCCGCCCTGCCCCCGATCTCGATCCCCTTCCTTCCGCCGAAAAAGAGAACGATCCCCAAAAGGACGGGGACGAGCAGTTGGTTGAGCGCGGAGATCCCCTTAGTCCCGCGCGTTACGACGGCGGCGGTAAAAAGAAGCCCGCAAAGCGCGGGCAAGGGCGCAAGCGATGGAAAGAGCGCGTCGAGCCCGGCGATCATCCCCGCGGCGGGGATAAAGAGCAGGAGAACGAGAAAGGAGCGCACGGCATTTTTGCCCCTTCCGAACAATTTGAGCGCCCCCTCGAAACCGCCGTACCGCTTCCCCATCCGCAAAAAGCATAGGACGAGCGCGAAGAAGACGGCGGCGGAAAAGAGGACGGGGACCAGAAAGTGTTCGCCGCCGAAAAACCGTATGAGCTCCGCGCCCGTAATGAATCCCGCGCCGATCGTTCCGCCCACGATGAGCGCCGCGCTCTTCATTCCATTCACGGTAATATTTATGACATACCTAAGCCCGTCATGAAAAAAAATCCAAAAAAATTGCCGTTTATGTCACACATAATACCTTGCAGCCATTGACAAAACCGCGAATATGTAGTATAATATGGTAAATCTACCAAGGAGGATACCATGGACGAGGAGAAAACCTTCGCGGAAGAAGAGGGATCCGAAGCCGACCGTACGGCTCCCGAAACTCCCGCCGAAGAGAAAGAGGAAAAATCCATCTCCGCCGACCTGATCCGCGGCCATATCAATACCATCATCTTGCGCGCCCTCTACGACGGGGACAAATACGGCTATGCTATCATCAGCGAGATCGAGAGAAGAAGCCACGGTCAGTATACGATGAAGGAGCCCTCGCTGTACAGCGCTTTGAAGCGGCTCGAAAAGAACGGATACGTTACGTCCTATTGGGGCGGATCCGTCGCGGGCGGCAGGAGAAAGTACTTCTCGCTTACCGATGAGGGAAAGGAAATCTCCGAGCAGAACCAATCGGAATGGGAGTATTCCCGTACCGTCATCGACAGTCTGATCTCCGATAAGGATTTCGATTTCAACAATCCCGCGCCGACGGCGGTCAATATGCGGATGCTCCGTAAATCAACTTCCCGCGTTCCCTCCCGCGAGGGGGAGGACGATGAACTCGACTACGAACCCACGTTCGACGACAGCGCGGAGCAACTGCGTTTTGCCGAAGAGTTCGAACAGCGCAGTACCGAATTGAGCGAGGAATTCGAGCGGAAAAATACCGCGCTCGAAGAGGAGTACACCCAAAAATCCGCCGCGCTCGAGGAAGAGAGAAAGGACTTCGAGGAGGAACGCGAGTTGTTCGCAAGGTTGCGGACTTCCTTCGAAGAGGAGAAAAACAATTTCGACGAGGAGCGCCGCAGGTTCGAGGAGCACAATCTCTCCTTCGACGAGGACAGAAAGTTCTTGGAGGAACAGCGGACGGCACTTCGCGACGAGAAGATCTCCTTCGAAGAGGAAAAATCGCAGTTTGAAGAACGTCTCCTCTCGGCGGATGAAGACCGCCGCGCGCTCGAAGAGGAAATGCGAAAGCTCGAAGAGAGCAAGACCTCTCTCGAAGCGGAAAAGATCTCCTTCGGGGAAGAAAAACAGCGTTTCGAAGAGGAAAAGGCGGCTTCCGCTCTGGTCGATAAGGCGGGTTATGAGGCGGAGATCTCCGCGCTCGAAGAGAATAAGAAGCAGTTCGAGGAGGAGATGCGCGCCCGCACGGCGGCATATCTCACCGAACGCGATTGGCGCGAAAAGGAGCTCGCCGAACGGGAAAAGCTGATCGCCGAAGAGCGCAAGCGTCTCGAGGCGCTCCGTGCAGAACAGCTCTCAGCCGCCGCGGTCAGCCGCGAAGCGGAAAACGAGGAGTTGGAAGCGCAAGCCGCCCTCTTGGAGGAGAAAAAGCGTCTCTTCGAGGAAGAAAAGGAGGAAAAACTGCGCGCGCTCGAAGAAGAGTTAGAAGCTCGCAGGACCGCCTTGGAAGAGGAGGAGACTTCCCGTCTTACCGCGTTGGAGGCAGAAGAATCGGCGCGGCGGGCGGCACTCGAAGAGGCGGAAGCCCGTCTCGGCGAGGCGCGCGAGCCCTCGGAAGAGGAAATTGCGGAGCGGGAAGCGCTCCAAGAGGAGATCGGGCGTCTCCGTGAAGATCTCAAGGCTTCCGAGGAAGAAGTCGGGCGTCTCCGCGAAGAGCAGTCCAATGCCTTAGACGCCCAAACCGAAGAGGAATTCAAGCGCCGCGAACAGGAATTCATCACACGCGAGCAGACCTATTTCGAAGAACGCAACCGCTTTGCCGACGAACGGGAACGCCTCGGCGATCTCATCCGCCAGCGCGACGAATACATCGAATCGGAGCGCAAAGCCCATGAAGCGGAGCTCGAAGAACAGCGGAAAAAGATCGTCGCCGAGATGGAGATGAATTTCCGTCTCCGCGAACAGGATTGGATCCACAACAATTACCTGAGATTGGTGAGTACAAGACCTCCCGTCGAACCCGTGGGCGAGTACACCTATTTCAACAATAGTGCCGAGCAGACCCCTCCTCCCCCCTCTTCCGCCGATTACCGCGAAGTGGTTACGGACATCTTCCGCAACGCCAACAGCGCTCCTTCCGAACCTGTAGGCGGGGCGACGGCAGTAGCGGGCATCGATCTGGAAGACTTCCGCGAAAAGGGCGAGCGCGAAAAGATCCGCGTTACGACGGTCGGCGCAAAACCCGCGGCAAAGACAGAATCCTACTCGGTCGTCCATAAGGGAAAGGCTCTCTTTTTGAGCGCGATCGTCGTCTTCTTCCTTTGCCTGATCGAAGGCGCGGTGACGTTTGCGGTCCGCAAAAAGTATTCGCTTCCCATCTTCTATCCCTACTTCATGATCTGCGCCGGGCTCGTTCTTCTGCTCGCGGCAGGGCTCGCCTATGCCAACCGCTTCGGTGAACGGTCGGTACGGCGGAACTCCCCTCTCGCGCTCGTCAATGCGATCGTCATTTATGCGCTGGCAGTCATCATTACGTTGATCGTCGCCCTCGGCGTGAACATCGACTTTACGAGCATCTCCGCAGTTGCGACCTATATCGTCGTACCCGTCGTGTTCCTCTTCGGGATCGTGGTATTCGGGATCTGCTACTATCTGCTTGTGAAGCCCAAAAAACATTGACCAGTCAAAAAGCCCCGCCGCGTGCGGGGTTTTTCATACTTCTTTGACAATACTGCGGAACAGAGAAAAGCGCCCCGAAAATTTTTCGGGGCGCTTGTACGATCGAAACGATCTCTTATTTCAGCTTCGTGGCGGCATATTCGGCGGCGCCGTAGAGCCCGGCGTCGTTGCCGAGCTGTGCGCATACGATGTCGAGCGGCGCATATTCCTCGGAAACATAGATCCGCGGTGAGACCGCTTCCCGCAACGGCACGAGAAGGTTTTCGCCCTCGTTGGAGACGCCGCCCCCGAGCATGACTGCCTGCGGACGGAGGATGTTGATCAAGTTCGCGATCCCGTCCGCGAGTGCGGCGACGTATTCTCCGACGACCGACTTTGCGGTCTCGTCCCCTGCCCGCGCCGCGGCAAACGCCGTCTTTCCGCTCACCGAACCGTCCGGCTTGCAGAATTTCTTCATTGCGCTTTCGGGATGTTCGCCGAGAGCTTGTTCCGTCATACGGATGAGACCGCTTGCGGAGGCATAGCGTTCAAAACACCCCCGCCTGCCGCAGGTGCAGAGTTCGCCGTTTCTGCGGATGACCATATGCCCAATCTCCGCACCGCCGCTCTTGTACCCCTCAAACAGCTTCCCGTCCAAAATGATGCCGCCTCCCACGCCCGTTCCGAGCGTGACGAGAATGCTGTTTTCATATTTCTTCCCTGCGCCGTATTTCGCCTCTCCGAGCGCGGCGGCGTTTGCGTCGTTGGTGACGAAGACCGCTTTCCCCGTCAACTCTTTGAGATAAGCGGCGAGCGGAACGTCTTTCCACCCGAAATTGGACCACAGCACGACGGTCCCGTGTTCGCTGTCCACGACGCCGGGCGAGCCGATCCCGATCGCCTCCGCCTCTTCAAACGGGATCCCCGCGCATTCTGCCGCAGACCGCGCGAGGCGGGCGAGCAGTTCCGCCGTCTCGTACGGCGAGGCTTGGGAAGAGGTCTCCGCCGTGACCCGTGCCGTGAGTTTGCCCTCAACGAGGCAAGCCGCCTTCGCGGACATTCCGCCTAAATCGATTCCAATGATCATCTCTTGTTCTCCTGTTGTCACATGACTTTGAATACGCGTAGCCACTCCGGCAGTTTGGCGATAAAATCGCGGTTGGAAGACGTTTTCCGCATCATATCGAAGAGCCCGGGGATATTGTCGGTGAGGCCGCGCTCCCGCATCTTGTAGACGGCGGCAAGCTCTTCGGGCGAGAGAAGCAGTTCTTCCTTTCTCGTCCCCGAGCGGCGAATATCGATCGCGGGAAAGATCCTGCGCTCCGCCAAATCGCGGGAGAGGAAGATGTCGCTGTTGCCCGTTCCCTTGAATTCCTCGTAGATGATGTCGTCCATGCGGCTGCCCGTTTCGACGAGAGCCGTCGCGAGGATGGTAATGCTTCCCCCCTCTTCGGTATTGCGCGCCGCGCCGAAAAAGCGCTTGGGTTCCGCAAAGGCCCCGGCGTCGAGCCCGCCCGAAAGAGTCTTTCCCGAACTCTCCACCGTATAGTTATACGCCCTCGTCAGTTTGGTGAGCGAATCGAGCAGGATCACGACGTCCTTCCCGAGCTCGGCGAGACGTTTGGCATGAGCGAGGGTCAGTTCGGCGGCACGGATATGATGATCGGCGCCGTCGTCGAAGGTCGAAAAGATAACTTCGGCGTTTTTGACATTGTTTTTCAGATCGGTGACCTCTTCGGGGCGTTCGTCAATGAGCAATACGATGAGCGAAACGAAGGAATAATTCTCGGAAATGGCGCGGGCAATGGTTTTGAGCAGGGTGGTCTTCCCCGCCTTGGGCGGCGCGATGATGAGCGCGCGCTGTCCCCTTCCGATGGGCGCGAAGAGATCGAGCACGCGAAGCGATAGGTCTTCGTTTCCGTCCGAAAGCTCGAATTTTTCGGTCGCGTACGTCGCCGTCAGCGAATCGAAGAGGGGGCGGCGCTCATACTTCCCGATCGGAAGCCCGTTGACGTAATAGAGCGTTTCGAGCGCGGCGGAATCGTTTTTTACGCGCGGATGGGTGGAACAGACGATATGGTCGCCCTCGCGCAGACGATAATTGTGAATGGCAGGCGAAGGGATGAATACGTCGCCGTCCGCCGACGGCTGGCAATTTTTGGCGCGGACGAACCCGTAGCCGTTGGCGGTGATCTCGAGGATCCCCGAATTCAGCGGCATATCTTTGGGAGGGACGGGCGGATCGACAGGCTCATGAACGCTGAGCGGCGCCCGCTTACGCTTGCCGATCTCTTCGATCTGCGCATAGATCGCGGGGTCGAGCTCGGTATACTTGGGAGGAGCGCCGCGCTTGGAAGGCGGCTCGGCGTCCCGTTTTCCCATAAAGATATCGACGAGCCCCTGCGTCAGCTCGCATTTCCGCGCGATCGTCGCATGGGCAATGCCGTACCTGCGCGCAAGGATCCTGAGCGCGGTGAGAGGAAGGGATTCCAAATAGACATAATACTGCTCGTCGATGGGCAGATCTTCGGAAGGAAGCTGGATCATTGGCGGTACTCCATGACAAAGATTTTACGGCAGGAAGGAAGTTCTTCGCCGAAATCGACTTCGGCGCCGCACCGCTCCACCTCCTGCGGGGAAAAGAGGCGCGTGAATTCGCCGACGCCCGCAAGATGCATTTGCAATTTCGGAGTTTGATAGTGCATCGGAACGACGACTTTGGGGGCGACGGCGTCCGCATACCGTTTGGCGAGCGCGGCGTCAATCGTATAGACGCCTCCCACGGGAATGAGCAAAACGTCCGCAGGGCAAATGGTCTTTACGCGCGCCTCGGTGAACGCCTCGCCGAGGTCGCCGAGATGGCAGAGCGTGATCCCGTCCGCCGTAAAGCGGAAAATCAGATTCTTGCCCCGCTTTGCGCCGCGGCAGTCGTCGTGAAAGCTCTCGACCGCCTCGATCTTCACATCTCCGACCGTATAAGTCCCCGCTTCCGAAAGGACTTTTGCCCCCTTGACGGCAGACAACTCGCAGTGGTCGTAGTGCCCGTGGCTGACCGTGACTGCGTCCGCAAAAAGAGACAAAGGCGGATAGCCGATCCCTCCGTAGGGGTCGGTAACAAGACGGGTCCCGCTGCGCGTGATGATCGAAAAACACGCGTGCCCATGGTAACAAATTTTCATGCGTCCTCCATCGGTTCGAAAACGATCGTCAAACGAAAGCGCTGTTTCGCGCCTTCATCGCCTAAAAAATACAAAAGCTGTGCCGTGAAAACGGAACATTCAAAATTGTAAAACTCTGTAAAAAGCGGGACCGAACCGGACAAGCCGTCCGAAGCGATCCGCATCGCCGAACGTTCGCCCGCCGCAAAACGGGCAGACAGCGAAAGATCCCCCTCCCGCTCCATACGATATTCTTTCGCGTCCATGAAAACGGCGGTACGGTCGCCGTCGGTGAGATATTCGATCGTCACCCCGCCATCCGCCCGTAAGAGCTGTGCGGGCGCGGAAAAAACGCTGTCGCCCCCGTCCGTATAGCTCGTAATATGGATACGACCCTTCATTGGATCCATTATAACCTATTTTTTGTATTTTGTAAACCAAAATGACAACCGAGCGAAAAGTTTTCCTGCAAGAGAGAATTTACAAGGCTATTTTATGCGAAAGAGCACAGTATTATTTCAGACATAATACTTCGAACCGTGACGAAAAATGGCATTTCAAAGGCAATCCATTGCCCAAAGATAATATTTTAAGCGGGCTCGCCTCGTCGCATAATCGGGAAGGACCTTGCCGACTTCTTTCCAAAACGCGTCGCTGTGATCCATGTGAACGGTGTGACAAAGCTCATGCACGGCGAGATATTCGGCGAGCGGATCGGGCAAAAACGCCGTGCGGAAGGTAAACGAGATCCCCTTTTTCGAATTGCAGGACCCCCATCTTCCGCGCGCTCCCGTCACCGTCAGGCGGCTGTATGAAAATCCGTGCACGGTGCAGATCCCGTCGAGATACTTCTTCATCCGCGCGCGGGTCAAATTGCGCATGAGCCCGATCAGCGCCCCCTCCCGTTCCGTCTCGGGAAGATAGAGGATCCCGCCGCGGATCGCCGCGCGCCCCGTGCGCACGGTGAGCGTCTGCCCCATCAGCTCGACCTCCTCGCCGTCCCCGAATTTCGGGCGCGGACTGCGGAGCGTCAACTGTTTGGCGATCCACGAAGCGTGCCGCAAGACAAACTCGCTGATCGTTACGTCGTTCACGCCAAACGGAGCGCGGACGATGACATTGCCCTCTCTTCCGACGCTCAAGGTGAGCGTCTTTCGCTTACATCTCACCACTTCGTATTCGATCATTTTCCCACCTCGTTCACATTGTTAATTATATCAGATCCCTTCGGCTTTGGCAACTGTCTGCAAAAAATTCCTTGACAATTTTTCTCCGTCGGATTACAATGCTCTCATGGGTCTTTTGATCGGACGGGCAAAAGAGGGCGGCGAGAAGATCTTTGAGGTCCCCTCTTCCAAGAGCATTTTGAACCGCGCACTGATCCTCGCCGCATTCTCGGAAGGCGACGCGCTTTTGCGTGTTTCCGATTACGGCGAAGACGCTTCCGTCATGCTCTCCGCGCTCGCCTCGCTCGGTATTTCCGTAGAAAAGAGACGGGAAGGTCTGCTCGTCCGCGGGACGCGCTCCGTCTGCAAGGCGGCTTCGGTCGACGTTGGAAGCGCAGGTACAGCGGCACGCTTTCTTCCCGCCGTCCTCGCGGTCAAGGGGGGCGATTACGTCTTTTCCGCTTCCCCGCAGATGGCGCGCCGCCCCATGGATCTTGGGTCCCTGCAAAGCGCGGGAGCCGAGATCTTCCGTGCGGACGGCGCTTCTTTCCTCTTCCGAATGGTCTCAAAGGGCCGCGCACCCGACCGTCTCGAAGTCTCCGCAGGCGTCAGCACGCAATTTGCGAGCGGACTTCTTCTCGCCGCGGCCGTCGGGGACAGACCGCGCACCGTCGTCCTCCGCGATCTCGGGCGCACCTCCTATCTCGATATGACGCGCGCGCTGATCAATTCCTTCGGGGGAAAGGTGGAGCGGCGTTTCGACGGCGGGACGGAGGAGGACACCGTGATCCCCATCATCCGAAACCCGAAGGAGTATGCGGTCGAACCCGACCTCTCCTCGGCTTGCTATCTCTATGCACTCGCTCCCCTTTTGAAGATGCGCGTGACCGTAAAGGAGACGTCGCTCTCCTCCGTTCAGGGCGACCTCGGATTTTTGAAGCGCCTTGCCGCTTCCTCCGAACTTTCACTCGAAGAAACGACGGAAGGTCTCGCGCTCGACGGCCGCAACTGCCGCGGGATCGGCGGGCTCGGCGGGAACTATGAAAATGAATCCGACCAAGCGCTCACGGCAGCGGCGTTGGCGCCCTTCGCGGATTCCGTGACAGAGATCTGCGGGATCGGGCATATCCGGCGGCAGGAATGCGACAGGATCTTTGCCATCTGCAAAAACCTCAAAACGCTCGGCGTCTCGGCGGAGGAACGGGAGGACGGCGTCGTCATCCGTCCGTCGCCCGTAAAAGACGGCGAAATCGAGACCTTCGGTGACCACCGCGTGGCGATGGCGTTCGCCCTCACGGGGTTGAAGACGGGTACGCTGACCATCGACGATCCGCTCTGCTGTAAAAAAACCTTCCCCCGTTACTTCGAAATTCTCTCCGAATTATAACATAACGCCCGTCCGATCGGTTTCGGACGGGCGTTTCCGTATATTTCGTATATTGAGTTACTTTGGCAAAGGTTCATAGCGGACGCAACTCATAACTCCCCCCTGTCTTTCAGGTACCTCAAAAAGGCGTCGATCCCATAGGTGAGATCGCGGTATGTCGCTTCAAAATCCCCCGTATACCACGGATCGGCGACCGAACGCGGATTTTCCGTATAATCCAAGAGCAAAGAGAGTTTCGGCGCATATTCCTCTCCGAGGATCCGCCTCATGTAGCGCAGATTTTCCCCGTCCATGCCGACGATGTGATCGAAGCGGGCTCCGTCCGACTTTTTTAGCAAACGCGCCCTGTGAGGGACCAAGGGGATCCCCTCCGCGCGAAGTTTTGCAACCGTCCCCGGATGAGGGGGATTGCCGATCTCATCGGTGTGCGTCGCCGCCGAATCGACCGCGACCGAAAGTCCCTCCTTTTTGGCTCTATGGGCGAGAATACTCTCCGCCATGGTGGAGCGGCAAATATTCCCGTGGCATACAAATAATATATTCAACAAAACGAATATTCCTCCGTTTTTTGAGAATGTTTTTCAATCTTCTTGCATCATTGCTGAATTTTAACATTTTTTTATAAAAAGATAAAAATTTTTTCACAAAAACTGTTGCATTTATGAGTAGAATTTAGTATAATGATGCCATGAAGATTTTTGCAGAGCGGCTCATGGAGCTGAGAAAAGAAAGAGGCCTTTCGCAGGCTACCGTCGCAAGAGACTTGAGCGTCAGTCTCGGTATCGTATGCTATTGGGAAACCAATAAAAGCGATCCTACCGCTTCCAACATCGCGAAAGTCGCGCGTTACTTCAACGTGTCATCCGATTATCTTCTCGGGCTTTCCGACTGATCTGTACTATCCGACAACTTCATATTTTGCGGCTTACTTTCGGATGAAATGTTTCCACCGTATCCACGGGGAGTTTTGAAGTGCCAAAATTGGCTGTTTCATTCCGCCTTTTCGGGCGGAATTTTTTCGTGTCGGCTCTCTGCAAGCGACTGCTCCAACTCGTTCACACCGTGAAGCGGGCAAGGGCGGGGCTCAAACGTCCCTTCGAACCAACCGAGATACCGCTCCACCTCTTCCGCCGTCTCAGAACTAAGTTCCTCTCCGATCTCTTTGAGACGGCAGAGCTGTTTTTTCGCCCCCGCTTCGTCCCGTCGGGAAAAGCAGAACTGCGCATAGAGAAGCCCCAGCGCGTGGCGTGCGGGCAGGTCTTCCCGTACGACGGGCGCCGCAAAGAGTTCTTTGGGCACGTCCGAAAAACTGCCGCGGTACAAGATCCCCTGCGCGGTCATGACCCGCAAAGCGACGTCTTCGTCCGGTCTGCCCGCGAGGATCCCGTAGAGCACGGCGCCGTCGGTCTTCCCTGCGGGGAGCTCCGCGGGGATCATGGCGCGGATCCCTTCGGTCACGACGAAGAAGGAGAGACAGGCGAAGAACAGCAGTGCCGCATGATACGGAAGCAGGAAGAATACGATCGGGAAGACGGAAAACAGCAGACAAAGCGCGCTTCCGCCCACGGTATAGGCGATCGCGCGCGCCTTGATATGCGTCCCGCTGTGCGGAAACATCTCCGTCGCACCGGCGACGTCTCCGTAGACAAACCGCACGCCGCTTGGCGAAATGCGGAAATATGAGAGGGTGACGGCGACAGGTTTCATCCCCGCGGCGAGCCCGAAGCAAAGATGCCCGATCTCATGGACGGCGGAGGGTACGCGGAGGGCGAGGCAGAGCGGCAAAAAGGCGCCCGCCACCCACTCCCGCCATGTGAAGCGGTACGGAACGCAAAAGATGATCGTAAGCGCGACCGCGGCGAGCGAAAGGATCAGAAGTCCCCAATCGAAAGCCGAATAGAGAATGCGTTTTGTTCTTCCGCTCATTGCAGCCCCCTTGTGAAGAGATAGCCCTCGAGGTTGTCCCGGTCGGAGAATTTGATCTCCTCCCTCGAAAGACAGTGAAGGATATGCGACAGAAGCAACGCTCCTCCCGCAATAATATCTGCCCGCTTGACGTCCATGCCGGGCAGTTTTTTTCGTTCTTCGGCGGTCAGCGAAAGAAGACGTTCCGCCGTCCCGTCGATCCAATCGCGGCGAAGGACCAAATCCTGCAAGGCGGCCGGATCATACGCCGTTAAGCCGAGTTTTAGGCAGGCAAGCGTGGAAGCCGTTCCCCCCACCGCGTAAAATGTCCCGCCGCGCAAGGGCGGAAGTCTCGGAACGATCGTTCCGATCATATCGTCCAAACGGCGGCGGTCCTCTCCGCAACTTTCGTAAAGGCGTACGCAACCGACGGGAAAACTGTGCGAATAGACTATCTTCCCCCCACTGCGGAAGGTGATCTCCGTGCTCGCGCCCCCGATATCGACGATCCCGCCGTCGCGGTCGCCCAACGCGCCCGCAAGCCCGATCGCGGCCTCCTCTTCACCCGAAATGACTTCGACGTCTAAGCCGCACCGCTCGCGGACGGCATGAAGGAAGTCTTCGCGGTTCGCGGCACAGCGCACGGCGGCGGTCGCAAACGCATAGACGCGCGCCCCCTCTTTCCGCGCGGAATCGCAAAGCGCGGCGACCGCTTCCACCGTCCGCGCCATGGGAAGCGCTTGAAGACGGCCACAGCCGATCCCTTCCCCGAGGCGCGTCGTCGTCACATTTTTCCGTAAACAACATCCGTCCGCCCAAAGCATGAGGCGGACGGAATTGGAACCTATATCGATGATCGCAGTTTTCATTTGGTATGCCAACCCTGTTTCAGGGCTTCGTGATACATCCCGAGCTCGGATTCGTAATAATCGATATCCCGCTCTTTCTCTTCGAGAAGTTGCTCGTATCGCTCGATCTCATTCTCGATCCTGCGGCGCTCCGCGTTTGCGACGCCGATCCGCACGAACTGAATGGTGAGGATCACCGCCAAAAAGAGCACGATCAGAACCCCCGCCGCGGTTGCTGCGACGGCGATCTTTCTGGCTTTTTCTTCGGACATTTTTCTCTTTCCCGACATTTTGCCTATCCTTTCGTAGTCTCTTTACACCATTATATACCATCTTTTCCGAAAATGCAATCATTTTTCGAAAACTTTTTGCATACAGGAAAAAGCCCGCGGCGAGCCCGAGCGCATGGAAGACGCGAAAATCGGGAAAAGACAGCTTGACCGTCACCGCAAGATAAAACGCGGCAAAGGCGAGAGAAAAGAGGACGTCGGTCAAATACCGAAGCCACTTGCGGGGGAAGATCCTCCTCGGAAGGGAAACTGCGTCGTACAACAAGCCGCCCGCCAACCCCAGCGCCACTGCCACGAGCGCGGCGTAGATCTGCTCTCTCACGAGCGGAAGAGTTTTCCGAGACTGCCCTTTACGCCGTATTTTACGGAAGCGACTTCCCCGCTCGCCGTAAAATTCCCGGTCCCCTCCGAGAACGCAAGCACTTTGAGATGACTGCCCGCGATGGTCACGCGCTTTCCGCCCACCGTGAGCGCGATCGAAGTTTCCGAGAAGCTGTCCACAGAGCTGACGCCCGTCATCGAGATCTTGCTCTGCTGTTCGATGGTAAGGATACTTTGTTTCGATTCCTGCATACCAAAGGATATGCGGCGGCGAAGGCAGATATGCTTTTCCCCTTCTCTGCTTTTCCCCGCCGCTCGCCATTTACACTGTCATAAAACAAAAACGATCCCCGACGGATCGCGGGGACCACGTTTCAGCCTTCGCTTTTTTAAGCCTTCGCCTTCGCGCGCGCCTTGGCGCGCAGTTCTGCGTCGAGGATCCGTTTCCGGATACGGACGTTCTTGGGCGTAATTTCCAACAGTTCGTCGTCGCCGATAAATTCGAGCGCCTCTTCGAGGGAAAGTTTTTTGGGCGGGATCAGGCGGAGCGCCTCATCCGAGGAGGACGAACGGGTATTCGTGAGATGCTTCTGTTTGCAGACGTTGACGTTGATATCTCCCTCTTTGGGCGAAACGCCGATCACCATCCCCTCGTAGACGGCAGTCCCGGGCGTGATAAACAGCATTCCGCGTCCCTGCGCGTTGAAAAGCCCGTAGGTGACCGCCTCGCCGTCTTCGTACGCGACGAGCGAGCCCGTGAGCTTGCGGACGATCTCCCCTTTATAGGGCTGATATTCGTAAAAGACCGCGCTCATCACGCCTTCGCCCTTGGTATCGGTGAGGAATTCGCTCTTATAGCCGAAGAGAC
>CANQXA010000028.1 GCA_947627765.1 uncultured Clostridia bacterium | reverse complement strand
TCGTCAAGGTCGAGGCGCACACGCACAACGTGGGGCACTGCCACCGTTGCAATGCGACCATCGAGCCCATCGTCTCAAAGCAGTGGTTTGTCAAAATGGCGCCTCTCGCCAAGTCCGCGATCGACGCGGTCATGAAAAACAAAACCAAATTCACGCCCGACCGTTTCGCCAAAATCTATTATAATTGGTTGGAAAATATCCGCGATTGGTGCATTTCCCGCCAGCTTTGGTGGGGGCACAGGATCCCCGTTTGGTACTGCGAAGACTGCGGCGCGGAGATCTGCGCGCGGGAAGACGTCAAGCTCTGCCCCAAGTGCGGGAGCGGTAAGATCCGTCAGGACGACGACTGCCTCGATACTTGGTTCTCTTCGGCGCTTTGGCCCTTCTCCACGCTCGGCTGGCCCGACGAAACGCCCGAATTCAAATACTTCTATCCCACCGACGTGCTCGTTACGGGGTACGACATCATTCCCTTCTGGGTCATGCGCATGATGTTCTCGGGGCTCCGCTATACCGGGAAAGTTCCCTTCCGCGATGTGCTCATCCACGGGCTCGTGCGGGATGAGAAGGGGAGAAAGATGTCCAAATCGCTCGGGAACGGGATCGATCCGCTCGAGATCATCGAAAAGTACGGGGCGGATTCCATGCGTCTCTCCCTTGTTACGGGCGTCGCGCCCGGGAACGATACCCGCTTCACCGAGACAAAGGTCGAAGCCGCGCGTAACTTCATCAATAAGGTATGGAATGCGGCGCGGTTCGTCCTCATGAACGCCAAGGGGGTAGATGTCCCCGCCGATCTCTCCGAGATCAAGTTACAGCCCGCCGACCGCTGGATCATTTCCCGTCTGATGGCGACGATCCGCGAAGTCACGATCTCTCTGCAAAAGTACGATCTCGGCATTGCGGCGGATAAACTGACGACCTTTGCGTGGGACGATTTCTGCGATTGGTACATCGAGCTTTCCAAGCCCGCGCTCTACGGGGAAGATCCCGAGAAGAAGCGTGCGGCGCTCGGCGTGCTCGTCTTTATCCTCAAAAACCTGCTCAAACTGCTCCATCCCTTCGCGCCCTTCGTCACAGAGGAGCTCTACGGCTATCTGCCCAACACGGAAGGGAAGATCATCGTAGCCGATTTCCCCCGTTACAATTCCAAGCTCGCCTATAAGAGCGAAGCCAAGACGTTTGAGGGGATCATCGACCTCATCAAGGCGGTGCGCGCCGTCAAGGTTTCCGTCAACTGTCCGCCCGCCAAAAAGGTACACCTCTATATCGTTACGGACGCCCGCCGCTTGATCACCGTAAACAAGAGTTCCATTCTCCGCCTTGCCGGTGCGAGCGACATCGATTTCATCGAAAACGGCGCGCAGGCGGGGGAGAAAGCGGTCTCCCGCGTGACTGCCATCGCCCACGTCTTCATTCCGCTCGGGGAACTCGTAGACCTCGACGAAGAGCGGGCACGCTTGGAAAAGGAGCTCGAACGGGTGAACGGCGAGATCGCCCGTGCGGAAGGGAAACTTGCCAACAAGAATTTTGTCCTGAAAGCGCCCAAAAAGCTCGTGGACGACGAGTACGCGAAGAAGGAAAAATATCTCGAGATGAAGGAAAAGGTCGAACAGCAACTGAAATCGCTATGACCTTCCGCCCCGCCGCAGTTTGCGGCGGGGCGGAATTTCGTTTTTTTCGGAAACTTTTTTCGGAACGTTGACATCGGCAGACATATTTGGTAAAATGTAGTAGAAGCTAAAATGGGGGGAGAGACATGAAGGATTTGGTCGTCAACGATGAAGAATCGCTGAAAAAGCTGCTCGCCCGCGTTCGCGCCGCACAGGAGAAGTTTTCCGCATTTTCACAGGAAAAAGTGGACGAGATCTTCTACCGCGCCGCGCTGGCGGCGAATAAGGCAAGAATTCCCCTCGCAAAGCTCGCCGTCGAAGAGACGGGAATGGGCATTGTCGAGGACAAAGTCATCAAGAATCACTACGCTTCGGAATACATCTACAACGCCTACAAAAATACCAAGACCTGCGGCGTGATCGAACGGGACGAAGCGGGAGGGTATACCCGCATCGCCGAGCCCATCGGCGTGCTCGCCGCGATCATTCCCACGACCAACCCGACGTCTACCGCGATCTTCAAGTGTCTGATCTCTTTGAAGACGCGCAACGGTCTGATCATCTCGCCCCATCCGCGGGCAAAGCGTTCGACGATCGAAGCGGCGCGCATTGTACTCGAAGCCGCGGTCGCCGCGGGCGCCCCGGAGGACATCATCGGCTGGATCGATTTCCCGACCGTCCCGCTCTCCGGAATGATCATGCGGGAAGCGGACATGATCCTCGCGACGGGCGGCCCCGGGATGGTAAAGGCGGCGTACTCGTCGGGAAAACCCGCTTTGGGCGTGGGCGCCGGCAATACGCCCGCCGTCATCGATTCCTCGGCGGATATCCGCCTCGCCGTCTCCTCCGTCCTGCACTCCAAGACGTTCGACAACGGCATGATCTGCGCTTCCGAGCAGTCCATTATCGTCCTGAAAGATATATATGAGGACGTGAAAAAGGAGCTGAAACTGCGCGGCGCCTATTTGCTTTCCCCCGAGGAGACGGAGAAAGTCCGCAAGACGATCATCATCAACGGCGCGCTCAATTCCCGCATCGTCGGACAATCGGCGGAGACGATCGCCCGTCTTTCCGGGTTCGAAGCGCCGAAGGGGACCCGCGTTCTGGTCGGCGAGGTCGAATCGGTCGATTTCAGCGAAGAATTCGCCCACGAGAAGCTCTCGCCCGTTCTCGCGATGTACCGCGCGGAAACCTTTGACGACGCCCTCGACAAAGCCGACCGTCTCATCCGCGACGGCGGGCTCGGGCATACTTCGTCCATCTATCTCGATCCGGTCGGCGGGCAGGAAAAGCTCGAGCGCTTCCGCAACCGCATGAAGACTTGCAGGATCGTCGTCAATACGCCCTCCTCGCACGGCGGGATCGGCGACCTCTACAATTTCCGTTTTCCGCCGTCGATGACCCTCGGATGCGGAAGCTGGGGCGGCAATTCCGTCTCGGAAAACGTCGGCGTCAAGCATTTGCTCAACATCAAAACGATCGCGGAGAGGAGGGAAAATATGCTGTGGTTCCGTGCGCCCGAAAAGCTCTATTTCAAACGCGGATGCCTCGATCTTGCCTTAAAGGAACTCGGCGAGGTCTACGGCAAGAAAAAAGCGTTCATCGTGACCGACCGCTTCCTGTTTGAAAGCGGATTCACCAAACGGATCATCGCCGCTCTCAACGGGCAGGGGATCGAACACGCCGTATTCTTCCATGTGACGCCCGATCCGACCCTCGCCTGCGCAAACGAAGGGGTCGCCGCCATGCGCTCCTTTGCGCCCGATGTCATCATCGCGGTGGGCGGAGGTTCGCCCATGGACGCCGCAAAGATCATGTGGGTGATGTACGAGCATCCCGAAGTCAACTTCGAAGATATGGCGATGCGGTTTTCGGATATCCGCAAGCGCGTCTATTCCTTCCCGCATATGGGCGAAAAGGCCTTCTTCGTCGCGATCCCGACGACGGCAGGAACGGGAAGCGAGGTGACGCCGTTCGCCGTGATCACCGATGAGAGCACGGGGACGAAGTACCCGCTTGCCGACTACGAGCTCATGCCCGATATGGCGATCGTAGACGCCGATCTCATGATGAATATTCCAAAAGGGCTTACGGCGGCATCGGGGATCGACGCTGTCTCCCATGCGCTCGAGGCGATCGCGTCCGTCATGGCGACCGATTTTACCAACGGCATCGCAAAAGAGGCGTTGAAAGTTCTATTCGAATATTTGCCCCGCGCCTACCAATATGGCGCAGACGATCCTGAAGCGCGCGAACGCGTCGCGAACGCGGCGACCATGGCAGGTATGGCGTTTGCCAATGCCTTCCTCGGGGTCTGTCATTCGATGGCGCACAAGCTCGGCTCCTACTTCCATGTGGCGCACGGCGTCGCCAATTCGCTGATGCTCGAAGAGGTCATCCGCTTCAACAGCGCGGAGGCGCCCTGCAAGATGGGCACGTTCCCGCAGTACGCCTACCCTCAGGCGCAGGCGCGTTACGCGGAAGTCGCCCGTTTGCTCGGTTGCAAGGGGAAGGACGACGCGAAACTCGTGGAAGAACTGATCAAAAAGCTCAAAGAACTTCAAAGGACGCTCGGTCTTCCCGCAACGATCGCGGAAGCGCTCGAGGGAAAATTTACCGAAGAGGAATTCCTCGGAAAGCTCGACGAAATGTCCGAAGCGGCGTTCGACGACCAATGCACGGGCGCCAACCCGCGCTATCCGCTCATCTCCGAGATCAAAGAGATGTATCTTCGGGCTTACTACGGAAAATAAGCCGCAATAGGGGAGGGCGCACGGCAGTTGCCGTGCGCCCGTTTTTTATTTGAAAATTTCTCATTTTGAGCGATTAGCATAGTACTATGTCAGTCATAATACTACGATAAAAGGCAAAAGTGACAAGAAAATGCGCCCCAAAGCGGGGCGCAACCTACGTTTTCGATCATTCGAGGGGAACGACGTTTACTTTGATCTTCGAAATGACGTTCTCCATCAGGCGGACTTCGGCGTCGTACACGCCGACGTTTTTCAACGATTCCTTCGTCGTGATACGCTTTTTATCCACTTCGAATCCAAGCTCCGAAAGGGCGGAGGCGATCTTCTCCGTCGTTACCGAGCCGAACACTTTCCCGTTTTTCCCCGTGCGGATGGCTATGGTCACGATCGTGCCGTTAAGCTTCGCCGCAAGTTCTTGCTGTGCTTTCAGATTTTCGGCCTTATGGAAGGCGTCCGCGGTGCGCCGCTGTTCGGCTTCGTTGATTCCGCCGGCGGTCGCAAGTTCGGCGAGCCCCCGCTTCAAGAGGAAGTTTTTGGCAAATCCGTCCGAAACTTCGATGACGTCGCCCTTCTTCCCGCTGCCCTTGACGTCTGCTTTCAGGATCACTTTCATGGTAAAATCTCCTTTTGCTCTATTTTACAGGCTTCTTTTGGGTTTGTCAAGATATTTTTCGGAAAATACGGCAATACTGACGGCAGGAGGTTACAAGGATGAACGAAATGAACAGCGGCGTCTCTTGCGGCGTCACGGAATGCCAATTTAATTGCGACGGTATGCACTGTACGCTCGACAAGATCCATGTCGGCAACGCCTGCGACGGGCAGAAGTGTACCTGTTGCGACAGCTTCCGCCATCGCAGAAGCTGAAATTCGCCGGGGGCTCCCGGCGAATAATCGTAGGAAACCCGCACAAACTGACTGCGGCGGGGATCCGCTTTCAAATAGAGTTTTTGCCGAGGTCCGCGGCAAAAACGGGAGGGGGCGTCTTGTACGCCTCCTCTTTCCGTGAATGGAGGGAAATCTGCGCGCATATGATGAACGTGTATGAGAAAGCTCTTACGGTTTGTTTCGCGCGCGCTTCCCTTTTTGGTCTCGTTCGCCGTGATCCTTGCCCTCGTCTTCTTCCCGGGAGAAAAGGGGGAAGCCGTGGCGGAGAAGATCGTCGTACGGGTCTGGAACGTGGATACCTTCGAGGGCGGGAAGGGGTCCCGTACTTCTTTTCTGCGCCGTGCGGCGAAACTTGCGGAAGGGGAAGGGGTCTACTATCTCATCGAGAGCGTAACGGCGGAGGGCGCGTCGGCGGCGCAGGACCCGCCCGATATGATCTCTTTCGGCGTGGGGATGTCTTCCTATGCGGAACGCGCGCTCCCCCTTCCCCGCTCCTTTGCGGGCGGGATGCTCGGAAAGGAGTGCCGCGCTTATCCGTGGTGCCGCGGGGAATACAGGCTGTTCTCGCTCACCGACAACTTCGGGGAAGAGGGGAAGACGGCGATCTCGGCGGGCGGAAGCAACCTGTGCTCCGTCGCCGCCCGTCTCGGCGGCGTCGAGGGGGAGGAACTCGATTCGGTCGCCGCATATACGGGGTTTTTAGACGGAAAATTCCGCTATCTGTTGGGCACACAGCGGGACGTCTGCCGCTTTGCCGTACGCGGCGCCGAAGTCTTTTCCCGTCCGCTCCCCGCATATAACGACCTATACCAATATATATCGATCCTGTCCGCCTCCAAACGGGAAGAATGTCTCCGCTTCCTCGACGTCCTGCTGTCGGAAAAAGTTCAGGGCGCACTCGGCGAGATCGGAATGCTTCCCGCAGAGGGGGGAACGGGCAAGACGGTCTGCGTGTTTACCGATCCCGCGGCGCTCGGAAACTTGCGCGAACTCGCTCTGCTTCCCGACGGCGCAAAAAATATCGGCAATTTTCTTAAAACCATTTGAATTCGGCACGAAAGTGTGGTAGAATAGTAGGAGAGTTATCTTGGATCTTTATGCGCTCTTGAGCGGCAGGATGAAAATCGCCGCGGAAAGGAACTTTTCCTTTGCCCGCCATACGACGATCGGTTGCGGGGGGACCGCGGAAGTCGCGCTGTATCCCAAAAACGCGGAGGAACTCGTCTTTCTGCTCTCGCTCCTGCAAAAATACGGCGCGCCGTATTGCTTTTTGGGCGCGGGGGCGAACGTTTTGCCGTTCGACGGGCATTTCGAGGGCGCCGTGATCCGCTTCTCCCGCATGGATTCGTTGGAATTCGACGGCGGCACGGTTTTCGCAGGGTCGGGGGTCACGGGTGGCGGATTGCTACGCGAAGCGCGCAAAAGACGTCTCGCCGGGCTTGGATTTCTGACGGGGATCCCGATGACGGTCGGCGGAGGCGTCGTCATGAACGCCGGGGTCGCCGAACGGCACCTTTGCGACGTCGTCTGCCGCGTGGTCGGCGTGGAAAAGGGCAAGATCCGCTCCTTTTCCGTGCGGGAATGTGAATTCTCGGAAAAGACAAGCCTCTTCCAGAGCGGGATCGCCGTGACGAAAGCCGTCCTCCGCGCCTCGCCCGCCACGGCAAAAACGTGCGAAAGGGAGCGGGACTATTTCCGTGAAAAGCGGAAACATCTTCCCCGCGGCAGGAGTATGGGCTGTGTGTTCGTCAATCCGCCCGGGTATTCCGCGGGAGCGCTCATCGACGCCTGCGGTTTCAAAGGAATGCGTTGCGGCGGGGCGGTCGTATCGGATGTCCACGCAAATTTCATCCTGTCGGAGGGGGCGACCTCCGCCGAGATCTCCTCACTGATTGCCACCGTCCGCGAAGGCGTCTTCCGAAAGACGGGGATCCTTCTCCGCGAAGAGATCCGCAGGATCCCGTAAATCTACATAGCGACTCCCGTTCCGTACGGGAAAAGAAGGGAACATGAAGCTCACTGCCGATTATCACACGCATACGATCTTTTCGGACGGGAAAAACACCGCCCTCGAAAATGCGCTCGCCGCAGAGCAGGCGGGGCTCGAGACGATCGCCGTCACGGAACACGGCTATTCTCACCATTTCCGCGGGCTCAAACGGCGGGAGACCGAAGCGTGGCTCGCCATGATCGAGGACGCGCGTGCAGGCAGTAAAATAGAAGTGCTGAGGGGGATGGAGAGCAACATCCGCGGCATTTCCGGGCTCTGCGACTTTACCGAAAAGGACTTCGAAAATTTCGACGTCTATCTTGCGGGGATCCATATCGTCATCCGCTACGAAAATTTCCGCGACCGCAAACTCGGCTGGGGCGGATGGATGAGGCGTTCTCTTCATCTCAAACCAAGCGAGCGGTTCGTCCGCGATACGACGCGCGCCTACCTCAACGCCATTGAAAAGAACCCGCTCGACATCATCACGCACCTCAATTTCCAATGTTTTGCCGACGTGAAAGAGGTTGCCAAATGTTGCCGCGACTACGGAACTTATCTCGAGATCAGCTCCAAAAAGCAACATTTCACCGACGAGGAACTCGCCGAAGCCGCGGCTACGGGAGTGCGGTTCGTCATCAATTCCGACGCGCACTCCGCCGACCGGGTGGGGGACGCGGCGCTCGCCGCCGAGCAGATCGCCCGCGTGGGGATCCCTCTCGGACAGATCGACAACATCGAAGGCAGAAAACCTACGTTCCGCTTTGCGGAATTCAAAAAGCATTTATAAACGGTCCGACCTTTGCCATGAATTTTACGGGAGAAATCAAACGGGATCTTTTGCGGAGCGTGCCCGAAAAGCGGTGTTGCCGGTGCGCGTTGCTTGCCGCCGCCGCCGACGTCTGCGGCTCCCTCGACGCGGGGGAGGACGGGCATTCCGGCGGGATCGCCTTCACGAGCGAAAACGAGGAGTGCGCTTCCTATCTTTTCCGTTTGGTGGAACGATCGTTCGAGGTGGAGATGTCGGTCACGCGGGCGGTCTACGACCCCACGAAAGGGCGGGAAAAGCTGACCTTCTCCTATGAAGGGCAGGACGGCGGCGACATCGCCGATGAGATCGCGGGAGCCCGTCCCGACGAGGATTCCAACGACTGCTGTGCGCAGGCGTACCTCAAAGGCGCCTTTCTCTTCGGGGGAAGCTGTACTCTGCCGCGCGAGGGGACGCGGACAGGCTATCATCTCGAGGCAGTCTTCGACGAGCCCGACCCCACCGAAACCTTCCTCGCCCTGCTCGACCGCTTCCAAATCATCGGCAATCTCATCGCGCGGGGCGAAAAGTTTGTCGTCTATCTCAAAAGCCGCGAATCGATCTCCGATTTTCTCTCGCTCGTCGGGGCAAACGGCGCGCTCAAGACCCTCGAAGCGTTCTCCGCGGAACGGGAAGAGAGCAACAACGAAAACAGACTTCTCAACTGTATGGCGGGCAACGCGGATAAATCGGCGATCGCAAGCGCGGCGCAGGCGGTCGCGATCGCGGAACTCTTGAAGAGGGGCAAACTCGATTCGCTCGCGCCGCCGCTCAGGGAAACCGCCGAAGCGCGGATCAAATATGCGACCTTGTCGCTGAGCGAACTCGCCGCAAAACTCGGGGTCACCAAGAGCTGCCTGAACCATCGTCTGCGCAGGCTCATGGCGCTCTCCCGCCAATGAGGAACAAAGGAAAATTATGACCGATTTCGTTCATCTTCATCTTCACTCCGAATACAGTCTGCTCGACGGCGCGGTCAAAGTGGACGATTTGATCCGCCACTGCGTCGAACAGGGGATCGATGCCGTCGCGCTGACCGACCACGGGAATATGTACGCTTCCCTGAAATTCGCCGAGAAATGTAAAAAGAACAAGATCAAGGCGATCGTCGGATGCGAGTTCTACGTCGTAGACGACTACACCAAGCGCACCGACCAGCACGCCGACCATCTGATCTTGCTCGCAAAAAACAAGGCGGGCTACATCAATCTCGTCCAGCTCGACTCCCTTGCCTTTGTGGACGGGTTCTATTACCGCCCCCGCATCGATTACCGCGTTCTCAAACAGCATACGGAAGGGGTGATCTGCCTCTCCGCCTGTCTTGCGGGCAGGATCCCCCGCCTTCTGATGGCGGACGACTACGAGGGCGCAAAACAATTCGCTTTGGAGCTCCGCGAGGCGTTCGGCGAGGATTTTTATCTCGAGATCCAAGACCACGGCATCCCCGAGCAGAAAAAAGTACTTCCGATGATCGTCCGTATCTCCCGCGAGACGGGGATCCCGCTCGTCGCGACCAACGACGTCCACTATCTCAAAAAAGAGGATTGGGAGATGCAGGACGTCTTGATGTGCATCCAGACGAAACGCACCTTGGACGACCCTTCGCGGATGAAGATGCAGACGCACGAATTCTATATGAAATCGGGCGACGAGATGGCGGAACTGTTCTGCGCCTATCCCGAGGCGATCTCCAATACGCGGGTCATCGCGGATAAAGTTTCCGAGACGGATACGCCCTTCAACCTCAAACCCAACGGGGATCCCGTCTACGACAAATCGCTGATCCCGCTCTATACGGCGGACGACGGGACGCCTTCCCCCGAATTTTTGCGTCGCCTTACGATGGACGGGCTTCCCAAGCGCTATCCCGACCTCACCGACGATATTCTGAAAAGGGCGGAGTACGAGCTCGACATCATCATCAAGATGGGGTTCGCCGATTACTTCCTCATCGTCTGGGACTATATCAACTGGTCGCGCCTGCACGATATTCCCGTGGGTCCCGGGAGGGGATCGGGCGTCGGTTCGATCGTAGCCTATGCGATCGGGATCACCAACGTCGATCCGCTCCGCTACGACTTGCTCTTTGAGCGGTTCCTCAATCCCGACCGCGTCTCCATGCCCGATTTCGACGTGGATTTTTGTACGGTGAGAAGGGCGGAGACGATCGAATACGTCAGAAAGCGCTACCATCCCGAAAACGTCGCGCAGATCGTCACGTTCGGTACGCTCGCCTCCCGCGCCGTCATCAAGGACGTCGGGCGCGTCATGCGGGTCCCTTATGCGGAGACCGACCGCGTCACCAAGCTGATGGACGGCAGGTCCACCATCCGCGAACTGCTCGGCTTCAACATCGAAGGGTGCAGAAGCAAGGTTGGCGCGGCACAGGCGGAAGCGGAGCGTCTGCGCGCGCTCGGCGACGGGTCGGAAGAGGGGAAGATGAAGCTCGCCGACGCCGAGGGCAAGTTGGACGAAGCGAAAAAGAAGCTCGCCGAACAGGAGAGCAAGCGGAATTCCGAATTCGTGGAGATCTACGAATCGGACGAACAGCTCAAGCGGGTCATCGATATGGGGCTCAAACTCGAAGGAATGCCCCGCAACACCTCGATGCACGCCGCCGGCGTGGTCATTTGCAGTAAGAAGATCGCCGACAACGTCCCGCTCTCCCGCAACGGGGAAGACATCACGACCCAATTCGACATGAAGGAAGTGGAGTCCATCGGAATGCTGAAGATGGATTTCCTCGCCCTCACGACCCTTACCGACATTAAAAAGACCCTCGACTACATTCTCGAGGATACGGGGAAGACGGTCGAGTTCGACCAAAATTGCGACGATCCCGGCGCCTATGCGCTCATCGCGGAAGGGGATACCGACGCCGTGTTCCAGCTCGAGCAGGGCGGCATGAAGCGGTTCATGAAACAGCTCCAGCCCAACTGCCTCGAAGATCTGATCGCTGGCATTTCTCTCTACCGCCCCGGTCCCATGGACTTCATTCCCACATATCTCAAAAACCGCGCCGATCCCGTGCACATCAAATACTTAACGCCCCTCTTGCGCCCCATCCTCGAAAAGACGTACGGCGTCATCATCTATCAGGAGCAGGTCATGCAGATCTTCCAAAATCTCGCGGGCTACTCCTTGGGACAGGCAGACCTCGTCCGCCGCGCCATGGCGAAAAAACATCTCAACGAACTCATGGCGCAAAAGGACAAATTCATCTACGGCGACATCGAGAAAGGAGGGAACATCACGGGCTGTCAGGCGCACGGTGTGCCGCCCGAAGTCGCCGCGGAGCTCTTTTCCCAGATGGAGAGCTTCGCTTCCTACGCTTTCAACAAGTCGCACGCGGCCGCCTATGCCGTCGTGACCTACCAAACGGCGTTTCTCAAACGGTATTATCCCAAAGAATTCTTAGCGGGCGTCCTGAACAACCGTATCGCCAAGATCGATGAGATCGCAAAGTACGTCGTTTACATGAAGGAGAAAAACATCGCGGTGTTCCCGCCCGACGTGAATTCCTCCAAGGCGTACTTCTCCGTGCAGAACAACGGGATCCGCTTCGGTCTGTGCGCGCTCCGCGGCGTGGGTATCGGCGCGATGGAGGCGGTCATCGAAGAGCGGGAGACCAACGGGAAATTCAAAGATTTCTCCGATTTCCTCATGCGTTGCACCAAGTTCGTCAACAAGCGCATGGTGGAAGCGCTGATCTTCGGCGGCGCGTTCGACGGCTTCGGCAAACACCGCTCGCAGTACGCCGCGGTCTACGAGGAGCTGATGCGCCGTATCGCGGGAATGGATAAACATAAAAACGGCGCCCAAATGTCCCTGTTCGGCGACATCATCGAAGAGGAAGCGCCCAAGGCGGAATTCCCGAAGATCCCCGAATGGGAAACGGCGGACCTGCTCTCCAAAGAGAAGTCCGTCCTCGGCGTATACGTCAGCGGGCATCCCTTTAAGATGTACGCCTCCGCCTTTACCGATTGCAACTTCCACTGCGGGATGCTGACCGACTACGAGGAAGACGAAGAGACGGGCGACCGCATCTATGCGAGGATCAAGAGCGGGGACGAAGTGAAGATGGGCGGCATCGTCGCTGGCGTAAAGAAGCTCAACACGAAGTCGGGCGCGCCCATGGCGTTCATCACCGTCGAAGATCTCTATGGGAGCGTGGAATGTGTCGCCTTCCCCAAGATCTACGAGCGCGCAAAGCCCTATCTCAAACAGGACGCCGTGGTCGCCCTTACGGGAAAGATCGACATCGCGCCCGAAAAAGCGCCCGTCATCATTCTCGATTCGCTCGCGGAGCACGTCCCGCCGGAAAAAGAGGAGCGGGAGCAGGAGGCGGACGAACCGCAGGCCCCGCGCGAACAGCATGAACAAGTGCTCTGGCTGGACGCCCGCGCGCTCGGCGGGGAGGACTTCGAAGAACTTCTCGAAACGCTCTCCGAATATGCGGGTCCCGTGAAGGCGAAAATGCTGTACGGCGGGAAGCGGTATGAGTTTTCGGTCAACTTGAACCGTGCGCTTGTGGCGGAACTAAGGACCTTCCTTCCGCCCGAAGCCGTGAAGATCGTATAGAAAAAAATCACAAATCGAAAAAATTTTCCCAAACCCTCTTTTCAAGCGGACCGAAGTCTGTTATAATGAGAAGAGACAAACGGGAATTTACGGAGGTTCCTATGAAGAGAATCGGTCTACTTACGAGCGGGGGCGACGCACCCGGCATGAATGCTGCCATCCGTGCGGTCGTCCGCACAGCCATCTACTACGGGATGGAGGTGTACGGAATCGAGCGCGGCTACGCGGGGCTCATCGACGATACGATGATGCCCATGGAAATGCGTAGCGTTTCGGATATCGTCCAAAGGGGCGGCACGAAACTCAGGACGGCGCGCTGTCTTGAAATGCTGACGGTGGACGGGCAGAAACAGGCGGTCGCAACGCTCGAAAGGCGGGGGATCGAAGGGTTGGTCGTGATCGGCGGGGACGGAAGTTTCCGCGGAGCAAAATGTCTGACCGAAAATTACGGGATCCCCACGATCGGTATCCCCGGCACCATCGATAACGATCTGCAATACACCGACTATACGCTCGGGTTCGATACGGCGGTCAATACCTGCCTCGAGATCATCAACAAACTGCGCGACACGATGAACTCCCACGAGCGCATCTCCGTCGTGGAGGTCATGGGGCGTCACTGCGGCGACATCGCGCTGTACGCGGGCATCACCTCGGGCGCCGAGATCATCGTCGTACCCGAGATCTCCTATGACTTGGACGACATCGTCATGCGGATCAACCGTTCCCGCGCCAACGGGAAACATTCCAACATCATTGTCGTAGCCGAAGGTGCGACCAGCGCCGAAGCGTTTGCGAAGCAGTTGCAGGAAGTCACGACCTATTCCGTCCGTCCCACGACGATCGGGCACGTCCAGCGCGGCGGTTCGCCCTCGATGGCAGACAGAATGCTCGCGGCGCAGTTCGGCAACAAGGCGGTCCGTCTGCTCAAAGACGGCATCGGCAACCGCGTCGTCGGCATCCACAACAACCAGATCATCGATATGGACATCATCGAAGCGGTCTCCATGAAGAAGAAGTTCAACTACGAACTCTATGAGACGCTCCAGATGATTTCCATGTGAAAAGTTTTTCCGAAACCATTGAATTTTTCGCTATCCTATAATATAATAGAGTTGTAAACAAAGTGACGCAAAGTGCGTCGCCGCGCGGAACTTGGGCGCGGAGGGGGAAAGGAATGATATTAACGGTCTGCATGAGCCCGAGCGTGGACGTCACGATCGAGCTTGATTCTCTCAACGTCGGGAAGGTCAACGTCGTCAAGAGCAAAACGCTTTCGTTCACGGGAAAGGCGATCAACGTCGCCATCGGCGTGGCGAGGTTGGGCGCGGAGGCGCAGGCGACGGGATTTATGTACAACGAGAACGGCGCGATGTTCGAACGCGCGCTCGATATCGAAGGCGTCCCGTTCTCCTTCGTCTGGAACAGCGGAAGAGTCCGCGAAAATTACAAGTGCATCGATAAGAAGTCCATGCTCACGGAGATCAACGACGTCGGCGGGCAGGTCGGGGCAGATAAGCTGGTCGAGCTCATGCAAATGATCCGCAACTTCTCCTCCCATTCGGACGTTACGGTCATCTCGGGCGGTCTTCCCCGCGGGGTGGACGCGAGCTATTACCGCGAGATCTTCCGTGCCGTGGATAAAAATTCCCTCCGCATCGCCGATACCGAGGGCGCAAAGCTGTTTGCCGCGCTCGAGGCGGGGATCGATCTCGTGAAGCCCAATCTCGAAGAGCTCGAAGAGACGCTCGGGCGGGAATTCCGCACCCGCGACGAAATGCTCGACGGTTGCCGCGAACTCTTGGACCGCGGCGCCAAAACGGTGCTCCTCTCCCTCGGGAAGGACGGCGCGATCATCACGGACGGGACCAAGAATTTCTACTGCAAGAGCATCAATGTGGCGATCAATTCCACGGTGGGCGCAGGCGACGGGATGGTCGCGGCCGCAGCCGTGATGATGCAACAGGGCGCTTCCCTCGAAGACATTCTCCGCGCGGGCGTCGCCGCAGGGACGGCGACCGTCACCACGTTCGGCACGGTGTCTTTTACGAAAAACAAGTACGAAGAGATCTTCGGAAACCTCAGCGTAACGGAGTTTTAAGGCGCATTCCGCGGCCTTCCGGCGCGTGTAACCAAGGGCGCAGAAAGTTTCACGGCGTTATTTGGCTGAATTTCAACAAACCACAAGATATAGTGGTGCCCGAAAAATATTTCACCAAAATCTTGTGCCAAACTCTTGACAGAACGAAACGTATCGTGTATAATTGGAAGCGTTCCCTTTTCGGGGACGCTTCTTTTCCGCTCCTTAGGGGAAAAGTAGCTGAAAGTACATACGATCCGGAGTAAATATGAAAATCATCAAGAGAAACGGAACGGAAGTTCCTTTCGACATTGCCAAGATCGAAGCCGCGATCCGCAAGGCCAACAAAGAGGTGAGCGAGAGCGCACGCCTCTCCGAAGAGCAGATCGCAACCATTTCGGGAAAAGTCTCCGCGCTTGCGGGCGATCTCAACCGCGCCGTCAGCGTCGAGGAGATCCAAGACTTCGTCGAGAACGAGATCATGGACCAAAAGGCGTTTGCCGTAGCGCGCAAGTACATCACTTACCGCTATTCGCGCGCACTCGTGCGCAAAGCGAACACGACGGACGAGCGCATCCTTTCCCTCATCGAGTGCAACAATGAGGAAGTCAAACAGGAAAATTCCAACAAAAACCCGATGGTGAACTCCGTCCAGCGCGATTATATGGCGGGCGAGGTCTCGAAGGACCTCACCAAGCGGATCCTGCTCACGCAGGACATCGTCGAAGCGCACGAGCAAGGGCTCATCCATTTCCACGACGCCGACTATTTTGCCCAGCATATGCACAACTGCGATCTCGTCAATCTCGAGGATATGCTGCAAAACGGCACCGTGATCTCGGGGACCTTCATCGAAAAGCCCCATTCGTTTTCCACGGCGTGCAACATCGCCACGCAGATCATTGCGCAGGTCGCCTCCAACCAATACGGCGGGCAGTCCATCTCCCTGACCCACCTTGCGCCCTTTGTAGACATCAGCCGCCAAAAGATCCGCGCCGAAGTCGCCGAAGAGTTTGCCGAAGTCGCCGTCATGGAGGATACCGTCAACCGCATTGCGGAAAAACGTCTGCGCGAGGAGATCAAGAAGGGGATCCAGACCATCCAATATCAGGTCGTCACCCTCCTTACGACCAACGGACAGGCGCCCTTCGTCACGGTGTTTATGTACCTCGGCGAAGCGCGGAACGAGCGGGAGCGCGACGATCTCGCGATGATCATCGAAGAGACGCTCCGCCAGCGCATCCAGGGCGTCAAGAACGAATCGGGAGTGTGGGTCACCCCCGCGTTCCCCAAGCTCATCTATGTTCTCGAAGAGGACAATGTGCGCGAGGGCTCGAAGTATTGGGATCTGACCGTGCTCGCCGCCAAATGCACCGCAAAGCGCATGGTCCCGGACTATATCTCCGAGAAAAAGATGCTCGAATTCAAGGTCGATAAGAACGGAGAGGGGCATTGCTACACCTGTATGGGGTGCCGCAGTTTCCTCACGCCCTATCTCG
Source organism: uncultured Clostridia bacterium (assembly GCA_947627765.1). Classification (GTDB taxonomy): domain Bacteria; phylum Bacillota; class Clostridia; order Christensenellales; family Borkfalkiaceae; genus Gallimonas. Next base: position 1,924 of record CANQXA010000028.1, on the reverse strand, counting down.
ACGAAAACGGCAAGCCCAAATACTACGGGAGATTCAACCAGGGCGTCGTCACGATCAATCTCGTGGACGTTGCGCTCTCCTCGGGCGGGGACCGCGCGCTCTTTTGGAAAATCTTCGACGAACGTCTCGAACTCTGCCATAAGGCGCTCATGATCCGCCATAACCGCCTCAAAGGAACCTATTCGGACGCGGCGCCCATCCTTTGGCAGTACGGCGCGCTCGCCCGTCTCAAAAAGGGAGAGAAGATCGACAAACTTCTCTACGGCGGCTATTCCACCATTTCCCTCGGGTATGCGGGGCTCTATGAGTGCGTCAAGTATATGACGGGCAAATCCCATACCGATCCCGAGGCGAAACCCTTTGCGCTCACCGTCATGCAACACATGAACGACAAGTGCAAGGAGTGGAAGCAGGCGCACAATATCGACTTCTCCCTCTACGGGACCCCTCTGGAAAGCACCACCTACAAGTTCGCAAAGTGCCTCCAACAGCGTTTCGGGATCATCCCCGGCGTGACCGACAAGAACTATATCACCAACAGCTATCACGTCCACGTCACCGAACAGATCGACGCGTTTACCAAGCTGAAATTCGAAAGCGAGTTCCAACAGCTCTCCCCGGGCGGCGCGATCTCCTATGTGGAAGTCCCCAATATGCAGGATAATATCCCCGCCGTGCTCGCCGTCATGCAGTATATCTATGAGAATATCATGTATGCCGAACTCAATACCAAGAGCGATTATTGTCAGGTCTGCGGCTACGACGGAGAGATCGGGATCGTGGAAGAGGACGGAAAGTTGCTGTGGGAATGCCCGCATTGCCACAACCGCGATCAATCCAAGATGAACGTCGCCCGCCGTACCTGCGGCTACATCGGAACGCAGTATTGGAACCAAGGCAGAACGCAGGAGATCAAGGACCGCGTGCTTCATCTCTGAGCGGGAGAGGGGAGCGGTCCCGCTCCAAAACGCAGGAGCGCTTCGAAGCAGGAAGACCGCGGGGAAAGCCCGCAGGCGGGATCATGAATTACGCAGAAATCAAATTTTACGACATTGCCGACGGAGAGGGAGTTCGTGTTTCCCTCTTCGTTTCGGGTTGTACGAGACATTGCAAGGGCTGTTTTAATTCGGTCGCGTGGGATTTCGGCTACGGCAAACCGTTCACGGAAGAAGCCGAGGACATGATCTTCGCGGCGTTGGAGCCCGATTATATCGCGGGACTGACCCTTCTCGGCGGGGATCCCTTCGAGCCCTCCAACCAGAGGGCTCTTTTGCCCTTTCTCGAACGGTACCGAGCCCGTTTCCCCCAAAAAACGCTGTGGTGCTATACGGGTTACACATTTGCGGACGGCGCTCTCGCCGAGCCCCATGCGAACTGCGAGGCGACGCGGAAGATGATCTCCTTGATCGACGTCTTGGTAGACGGACCTTTCGTGGAACCGCTCAAAGACATCCGTCTCAAATTCCGCGGGTCCTCCAACCAGCGCGTGATCGACGTCCAAAAGAGCCTTGCGGATGGGAAAGTCGTCCTTTATCTTCCCTGAAATGCAAAATATACGGAAATCTTTGCTAAAAATGCGGGAAAATTTTCCGCATTTGTGTTATAATAAAGAGAAAAAGCAAGTCCATAGGAGGAAACCATGAACAAACTTCAATTACGCAGATACGCAAAGTTGCTTGCCAAGATGGGCGTAAACGTCAGAAAGGGGCAGTGGGTCGTCGTGCAGGCACAGCTCGACCAACCCGAATTCGTAGAGATGGTCGTCGAAGAACTGTACCGCGCGGGTGCAGGGAAGGTCACCGTGGAGTGGGGACATCAGAACCTTACGCCCATCCATTACAAATATCAGAAGCAGGAATCTTTGGAGAAATTCGAGAAGTGGGAGATCGAAAAGCTCGAACTCCGCAAGAAGGAGCTTCCCGCG
>CANQXA010000027.1 GCA_947627765.1 uncultured Clostridia bacterium | reverse complement strand
GAGGACTGGAAGAGCGGGCGCGTGCGGTGCGCTACAACGTCTTTCGGGAGATCCTCGGACGGGGGGAAGCCGATCTCGTCGCGACCGCCCACCATGCGGACGACGTCGCCGAGACCATTCTATTCCGCCTTGCCCGCGGGACGGGGCCGTACGGCATGAGGGCGATCTCGCAGTACGGCGGGATCGTGCGCCCGCTCCTTTCGGTCACCCGCGCCGAGCTCGAAGCGTATGCAGAGCAAAAAGGGCTACCCCATGTCGAGGATACGACGAACAAAAACGAAAATTACACCCGAAATTACATCCGCCGAACCGTCCTTCCCGCCTTCGAAAAGATCCATAAAAACGCCGCAAAGCACCTCGTCGAGTTCGCCGCCCTCGCCGCCGAAGAAGACGACTTTTTGGAGACGCTTTCAAGGAGCAAGATCGTAAGCATCGGGGGGGAGATGCGGGTGCCCGCGGACCTTCCCGACGTCCTCTTTGCCCGCGCCTGTCTCATCTGTTTGCGGCAATATGCGCGCGGCGGCTATACGCGCGCCAATCTCGAGGAGATCGCAAAACTCAAGAAGTTGCAGAGCGGAAAGAGGGTTGCCGTGCCCCTTTCGGAGGAGCTGAAAGACGCTATTTCCGTCTACGCCTTCCGCGAGGGGAGGGAGATCGTCTTCGACCGCGAGGAAAAGGACGGTCCGCCGCGGCTCGCCGAATGCCCGTTCGAGCCCAAGACGGGGCAATACGCCTGCTCCGCGGGGATCCTCGGCGTGCGGGAACTCGAAACAGGCGAAGCGGAGGACATCAAAGCCCCCTTTCAAACGAAGAAGCTCCTCGTCGATTTAGACGCCTTCCCCGAGGGCTGCGTCGTGCGCGCGAGAAGGGAGGGAGACGTCATTACCCCATACCATGCCCCGAAGAAGACGCTCAAAAAGTTCTTGACGAACCGCAAGATCCCGTCGCGGCTCTCCAAGAAACTTCCCGTCGTCGCGAAGGGGAACGAGGTCTTTGCCGTCGCCGGCGTGGAGATCGCAGACAGCGTCAAAGTCACCGAAAAAACCCGCCGCAGAGCGGTCATCCAATGAAAAAAGCGCCTCGCGGCGCCCGAGAATACCAAGGAGAATATGTGATATGCACCAGGATTGTGAAAGGATCCTCCTCACGGAAGAACAGATCACGGCGCGCGTGAAGGAGATCGCGCTCGAGGTCAGCGAACGCTACCGCGATAAGCGGCCCCTCGTCGTCGGCATTTTGAAGGGGAGCATCATCTTCTATGCCGATTTCATCCGCCACCTCGAATGTCCGACCGAGCTCGACTTCATCGCCGTCTCTTCCTACGGGAGCGGGACGGTCTCTTCGGGCAAGCTCAAGATCAAAAAGGATCTCGACCGCGACATCAAGGGGCGGGACGTGATCGTCGTGGAGGACATCATCGACAGCGGTTTTACGCTCGCCAATCTCAAAGCTCTTCTTACGGAGCGCGGCGCGCGGTCGGTGCTCATCGTGACCCTTCTCAACAAGGCGGAGCGGCGGGAGTACGACATCGCCCCCGATTACAACTGCTTCGACATCGCGAACGAGTTTGTCGTCGGATACGGGCTGGACTACGACGAGCAGTACCGGAATCTCCCCTATATCGGGATCTTGAAGCGGTCGGTGTACGAGAAATGAGCGTCCGCGGAAGAATTTTCACGCCGAAAACACAGAAAGCGCTTGACGGAATGGAAAATTGCGGGTAAAATAGAGTAGTATCAAGGAGGCTATACGTGAAAAAGCATCTTTTGCGCCGCGTCGGGATCGTAGCGGCGGCGGCGATCCTCTCTGCGGGAACTCTTGCGATGTTTGCGGGCTGTACGACCCGCCATCCCGAGGTGACCATTGTCTATTCCTTCGACGGGACCGATTACGAGGTGGACTATATCCTCTCCCGTAACGACGCGCCCCGCACCGTCCAGCACTTTATCGAGCTGGCGGACGCGAAGTTTTACGACGGGCTGTGCATCCACGACTATACGTCGAGCTATCTCTATACGGGCGGCTACCGTCTCGTAGACGAAGAGGGGAACGGCTGGGTCGCCGATTCGGGCAAGTCGTACGAACTCGAGGAGGTCGATTACTTTACGTGGGCTGAAAACTATGAGGCGGAGCACGGGAAGACGTTTACGCAGACCGTTTGGAAGAACGCAGGCACCGCCGCCAACCCGCAGAAGGGGCAGGAGCTCTATACCGTGTACGGCGAGATGCAGTCGAAGGTCAACCACGGCGACGGTTCGAGAGAGTACCGCCATTCGCAGGGCGCCCTCGTCATGTATTATACGGAAAAAGACGTCTCGATGGGCTACAACGTCGTCGTCGAACGGATGGACGGCGGCAAGGGCAACGACGGCGAGAAGTTGCAGGACGAAGAGTATCTCTACGACAGCGCGACGTCCCTCTTCTACACCTACACTTCCCCCGATACGAGCTATACCCGCTCGGACTACTGCGTATTCGGTAAGGCGAAGAATTACACCGATCAGCTCGAAAACGGGCTCCTCAAAGCGATCCGCGACTATATCAGCGACCATTCGGACGACGAAGACCCCGAAGACGAGGGCGGCTATTCCTTCACGACGCAGCAGGAATGGCGGCTCAACCGCTATGAGAAGTATTTCAGCGGCATCACCGCGGACAGCAACACCGCGACCTATTCCCTTCCTCTCACCGAGCCGATCATCATCAAGTCGGTGCGCGTGAAGAAGTATTGAGCGATCAAAAAGGCGCGCTTCGTGCGCGGACGATCCAAAAACCAAGGCAGCGGAGAGGTCCGCTGCTTTTTTTATGTTACAGGACGGAGATTTTCGATCTTGCCGTCTTCGCCGAGGGTGACGGCGTACGGCCTCACCTCGAATACGCGCTCACGTACGGGATAGACGAGCCCGACCGCGTCGCCGAGCGGGACTGCCGCGGTATATGCGCCCAAGTACTCTTTGAGCGCGCCCGCCTTTTCTTTGAGCGCGTCGCCGAGGAAGGGGGTGCAGTCGGCGCCGATCAGCGCCGATTCGAAGAGGGCGAGCGCATAGGTTGCGGGCGTGGGGGAAAGACGGCTGCGGATCTTCGCCTCGGCGAGGACGCCGTTTTCGTAGCGGCAGACCGCGGTATGCCCCATGCTGTCGTGAAAGGGGATCTCCGCGGTGATCCCATTCTCCCGCGATAAGATCGTTCCCTCCGACCGCACGAGTTCCCGCCCCTCCCTCGTAAAGAGCAAAAACATCCCCTCGCCCTCGAGGAGGTAGTTTGCCCCCTGCATGGAAAGGGCGGCGCGCTCGAAGGCGTCGGAAAGGCGGAAGAGGAAGAAGCCCGCCTCGTTTTGGAGGGTGAGCTGGACCCGTCCCTGCACATAGAGGGTGGCGAGGCTCCCGCCCAGCCGCTCCTGCCAAATCACGCGCATGGAGGCGTCCGCGCGCAGAAAATCTCCCACCGAGAGGGCGACGCCCTCCCCGACGTAGTAGAGGGTCACCCCTTCGGGGGGATGAAGAAGGAATTTCTCGTCGAAACGGAAACAGACGGGCAGACAAGCGGGTGCGCGGAAGTCGAGGAACACGCCGTCCTTGGGATCGAGTTCCGCGGAACGCTCGAATCCGTCTACACTGCCGAGATAGAGCCCGTTTACGGAGAGGACGCACGGTCTCTCCGCCAAAAAAATCACTCGCATCACTTTATACAATGTATATTCGCGCAGAATTATGTCAATATTCTGCCCGAGGTGGTCATCATGAACAAAATCAACGGCTACACGGAAGAGGAAGCAACCGGGCTCATCGAGTACATCTACACGGGAAAAAACGCGGGCAAAACGCTCTCCTATCTCTTCGAAACGTACGGCAGGGAGCACAGCCGCGCCAAGGGAAGCGTGCGCAATTACTATTACGCCTTCCTCAAAAAGCAGGACGACCAGCGCGTGAGGCGCATTCTCGAAGGAAAGGGGCTCGCCGCGGGCGCCATCCGTCCCTTCACCGAGGAGGAGACCGACGAACTGCTCGGCAAAATTTTGGAGGGCAGAAAGAAGGGGTACTCCGTGCGCCGCAGTATCCTCGAGGCTTCGGGCGGAGACGAAAAACTGATGCTGAGAATGCAGAATAAGTACCGCAATCTCCTCAAAAAACAACCCGAAAGGGTGGAAGAGGCGGCAAAGAAGGCGGGAGTTTCGGGGCAGATGTTCCTGCAAAAACGCCTCGAACGGGAGATCGACGCCCTCTACGCCCGCATCGCCGAGGACTTGAAACGGGAGAACGCTCTCCTCCGCGCCGAGCTCGACCGTTTGAAGCAGAAGACCTAAAACGGGGTACCCATGTCCGCGAACAGGCGTTCAAAAATTCCTTCCAACATCTGTCAGCCCGCCGTTTGCATAGAAGAAAAATTCCTTCACAAACTGCGGTCATGGAGGACGGTATGGAAAAACTATTTTGTCTCGGCGTCGCGCTCGGCATGATCGGCGGAGCGCTCATCGTCGCAAACAGCTACAAGGCGCGTTCGCTCGTCAAGAAGAGTCAGGCGGAAGTCTTGCAGAAGGTAGACGAGATGATGGACGAACGCCTGAAAGCGTGCGGCTGCGGCGAAGAGACGTCCGAAAAGAAGAGCGCCAAAAAGGAAAAATAAGCGCTTCGAAAACGCGGGCGCGGGGCAAATGCCCCGCGCCCTTTCCATGGAAAACGCTTGCCTTTTTTCAGCCGTTATGGTATACTCGCGGTATGGAGATCATCGTCGCATTCGATATCGGGCTCAAACGGGTGGGGGTCGCCGTCTCCGATCCCTTCCTATCCTACGCCACCCCGAGCGATACCTATTTCCGCACGGGGAAGACGGAGGAAGACGCGCTCGCGCTCGCCCGTATTGCCGCTTCGAAGGGGGCGACGAGGATCGTGTGCGGGCTTCCCCTCAACCGCGACGGCACGGAGAGCGTGCAGTCCCAAAAGACGCGCGCCTTCGCCGAACGGCTGAAAGAGGTCACCCCGCTTCCCGTCGTCTTCGAAGACGAGCGCTATACGACCCGCGCCGCACGCGACGATCTCGTCCGGAGCGGCGTCAGCGCCCGCAAGGACAAGCGGACCAAGCACGTCGATTCGCTCGCCGCGGCGTACATTCTCGAGAGCTATTTGAAATCCCATGGAGGTGAATTTATGAGTGAACTGAAAGAGGTCGGCAACGATTACGACGAGGACGTCATCGAGATCGTGGACGAGGAGGGGGTGCATTACCGCTACGAGCACCTTATGACGTTTGAATACAAGGGCGAGTGGTACGTCGCGCTGACGCCCGAACAAGCCGCCGAGGCGGAAGAGGAAGCGGGCGAAGAGGGCGAAGAGGTCGCCATCTACCGCGTCGCAGGCGAGGAGAACGACGAACATCTCGAAACCATTGACGACGAAGCCCTCTTGGACGAAGTCTTTGCCGAGTTCTGCGCGCAGTACGAGGACTTTGAGGACGCGGACGAGGCGGCGAGCCTCGAGCCCGACGAAGAGGAGTAACGAACGCCGCGCAAAGGTCTTGCGCGGCGTCCTTTCGGCGTCATGAACCAACGGAATTACGATCGGGAAATGCGGGAGATCCTCTCAAAGAACGCGGGGAAGCGGGTGCTCCTCCATAGTTGTTGCGCGCCCTGCTCTTCCTATTGTCTCGAAGAAATCGCCCATACCATGTCCGTGACCGTCCTCTACTACAACCCCAATCTCGACAGCCGCGAGGAGTACGAGCGGCGCAAGGCGGAGCAGGTGCGTTTTCTCGAAACGACGGGTCTTGCCGACCTTCTCGACTGCGACTATTCCCCCGGGGAATACGAGCGCGCCGTGGCGGGATTCGAGGGGGAAAAGGAGGGCGGCGCGCGTTGCGAACGCTGTTTTGCGTTGCGGCTGAGGCGTACCGCCGAGGAAGCGAAGCGGGGCGGGTACGACTTTTTTGCGACCACGCTCACCGTCTCTCCCTTAAAAAACGCGGAGACGATCAACCGCATCGGGTTTGCCCTCCAAGAGGAGCTCGAAGTGCAGTATCTTCCCTCCGATTTCAAAAAACGGGACGGCTATCTCCGCTCCGTTCGGCTTGCGAAGGAGTACGGGCTCTACCGCCAGAATTACTGCGGCTGTAAGTTTTCGAGAAGGGATCTATAACCGTTCGCCAGTCAGCATATGGCGGGAGAAGAGCGATTCGGGCAGTACCATGTCCGCGTTGAAGGCTTCCATAAAGGACGTGATGCGCTCGACGCTCTCCTGCACCGCGCGGAGAAAGAGCTCGTCGGCAGAGGCGTTGCCCTTCGCGTAGGAGGCGAATTTTTCCCCGCCGAGATGGGCGGGATCGGGGACGGCGTCGGGATAGAACCGTCCCAGCCCGAGGGGAGCGAGGAGCTTCACGCGGGTGTGGAAGTGCGTGAGATAGCGGCGGAACAGGGCGAGCATTCTGCGGAAGGCTCGCCCGTTGATTTCCCGTCCGATCCGTCCCGCCGTCTCCGAGACGAAGCGGAAGAGCACGCCGCCGTCCGCGATCTCTTTGAGGTCGAAGGGGTAACTGTGGCGGAAGACGCTCTGCCCTTGCAGTTCGCGCAGGAAATAGACGTCCCAATCGTTCTCGATCTTCTGGTGCAGGGAGCGGGGGGAATCGGTAGCCCCGAGATAGTTGTAGACGAAGGGATGAAAGACGACGTCCGCGGCGAGATGACTGCAAAACCCGAGGGCGTAGGCGAGACATTTCTTGAAGTCGTCGCCCGCAAACCCCGGAAGGACGTCGAGCATCGCCGCGAACCAATCGTAGACGCGGTTGCGGTGGAGGAACCGCCCGAAATTGCCCGATTTATGCGACAGGGGGCGGTAAAAGAAGAAAAGATCGGGACCCTGCGCCCCGAGATAGAAGTAATCGGGGGCGTCGGTTGCGGCGTCCCGTATGCGGGGAGGGAGCTCCCCGAGCGCTTCGCGGGCGATCAGTTCATGGGTAATACTTGCCGGCATACGCCCTCCTTTCCCACTATTATACCCCGTTTTGCCGAAAATCGTTCCCCTTGCGGGCGGATTTTACGGAAAAGGGGAAAAATTATCGCCGTAGGACCCGTTCGGGTCAAAGAAAGAGAAGCGGAACCGCCATCCGCTTCTTTTCGTTTTAAGATTTGCCGAAGCGCCGATTTTGTCACTCTTTGGCTTTGATGACGTTGGTCGGCTTGATCCTTCTCAGGCGCAACATGGGCGCGACGAAGGAGACGATGATGATCACGACCGCCAGCACGCAGTTTTGTAAAATGTACTTCCACTTGACGGCGAGGAAGGAGACGTTCATCACCATTGTATTCTTGGCGAGCTCGGAGAGGGAGAGCACGAGAACTTTGTTGGCGAGCCCGATGAACACGAACGAGCCTATGATGTAAAGCGCCACCATTGCAAGCCCCGCGAGGAGCACCTGAAACCCGAAGATGACAATGAGGTCGATGTCCCTTGCTCCCAACGCCTTCATGATGCCGATGTCCTTCATCTTGTCGCGGATGTTTTTCAGCTCGAACTGTACCATAAGGAGCAGGAGGGCGGCGCACAGTACGATAAAGATGAGGTTAAAGAATCGGCTGAATACCTTTACCGCCTTGGTCATGGCTGTGATGGAGCCTGCGATCGACGAGTTGGGGATGAACCCGTTCTCATTCGCTGTGTTGACGAGAAGCTCTTCCTGTTCGGCATTCTCGAAGTAGTAGCCGAAGGTGATTTTGTCAATGGGCAATAATTCGCTGTACACATTATCGGCGAGATTGATCATTGCGCAGTTGCTACCGTTCAGACCGATAATTTTCAGCGTGGTCTCGTACTTTTTGCTCGAACAATTTTGGTCGCACAGTTGATAATAGGTAAACTTTACTTCGTGCGGCTTGAATTGATCGAGATTTTGTAACGTGTAAGACGTTCCGAAGATCTTATTATATGTATCGTACCTTATGACCATCTCGTTGTCTTGTAACGGCTTTTTGTTTCCCATATTCGCTTTCGCGTAATAGGCGTCGCCCGTAAACTCAAACGTCTTTCCTTGGAATTCAAAGACGCCCAAGCCCGAGCCGACAAAATTCCTCGGGTCGTCTTTGTTCATTGCAAAATTCGGATCAAATGAATACGCGATCCCCAAAAATTGAGAGATCTCGTCGTAGAGCGCGATCCCCCGCTTGCTTTGCGCGATCTCTTTGAGCTCCTCTTTGGACGCATTGGGATCGAGCAGACGCCCGAAGATGTCTTGATAACGTTCCCTGTATCCCGTTTTTATTACGCCGTTGACGTATCCGTAAGTATAGTTTGTGAATAGAGAAAATTTTCCCAAGAGGTCATCGTACGTCTTGATGACGGTCGGATAGTTTGCCATACAAGCGTCGGCGATAAAATCTGTGATATATACGCCGTAATCCTTTTGGTTTTTGGTGATCGCAACGTATTCGAGTTTGCCGAATTGCTTTTCGAGAAAACTTTCTTCCGTGACAAGTACGCCGAAAGTTTCCCCGATCGAATAAGGATTGGATTGCAATTTGAATCTCATTTGATTGACCGAGATACTGTCGCTCGTAAGATGAAGCGCATAGTTTACAATCGGATACGCCTTGCCCTCGTAGCCCGCGTCGTAAAACTTTTGAAGATCGCCCGCTTCCACGTCTACGATACGGGTGGTATCGACGCTGTCGTAGGCGCTATTTGTATCCTTGATAAAGGAGTTGCAGGAGAGGTTGCGCTTTTCCATCTCTTTTGCGACGACTTCGCCGCCGTTGAAGTTCATGATGAGCTGAGAGAGCCCCAAGACGACTAAAACCGCCGCGAAAATAATCGAATACACGACGGTGCGGAGGAGCCCCCGCCGTGCAAACCGCGCGGAGAGTTTTGCCCTGCTCCGCGGCTTCAGATGCGGCTTTACGAGGGGCTGTGTCTCGGACATGGTACCCTCGTTTCCTTCGTACCCTTCGTAGGGCAAGAATCGGTCTCCCTCTTGGCGGACGTCCTGAACGCCCCTTTTCAGCTCCCTTGCGACCTCTTCGAGATTCTCCTCGGAAAACTCCTCGCCGTACGGGATGACAAGCGTTTCGTCCTCCACCCGAAGACGGTTGTCAAACGCCTCGTTCCGCTTCAAATGTTGCAGGATCTTGCCGTCGGAAAGTTCTATGATCTCGTCCGCATACCGCTCCGCGTCGCTCAAATTGTGCGACACGATGACGACGAGCTTTTCCTTGGAAAGTTCTTTGAGCAGGGTGAGGATCTGCGCCGTCGTCTTGCTGTCGAGGTTGCCCGTCGGCTCGTCCGCAAGAATGATGGAGGGCCGCTTTACGAGGGCGCGCGCGATCGCGACCCTCTGCTTCTGTCCGCCCGAGAGTTCCTTGGGATAACGGTTCTCGTAGTCCGAAAGATCGGTGTCTTTGAGCGCCTTTTTGACTTTTTCTCCGCCCGCCTCGCCTTGAAGTTCCAATGCGAACTTGATGTTCTCATAGATGGTGAGGTCGTCGATCAGGTGGAAGTCCTGAAAGACAAAGCCGATCGTCGAATTGCGGTAATAGACCTGCTCTTTGAGGCTGAATTTGTCTATCTGCCTGCCGTTTTCGATGATCTCGCCCGAGGTGATCGTATCCAGCCCGCCGAGAAGGGAGAGAAGGGTCGTCTTCCCGCTTCCGCTCTTTCCGATGACAAAGACAAACCCCTTGTCGGGGAGAGTGAAGCTGATATGGTCGAGGGCGACGCACTTGCCGCCCCGTCTGCTCTTGTAGATCTTCGTGAGTTCCTTGACTTGGATCATCCTTTCGGTCCCTTTTCCTTGCGTTGCGTTTGTTTCAAATCTTACGGTATTTTCGTTGAAAAACTTCGGGAATTCGTTATCCCGCGTAATTGCGTTCCCCGAAAATTGCCGTGCCGAGACGGATCACGTTGGCACCATGTCCGATACAGAGCTTCCAATCCCCGCTCATGCCCATGGAGAGGCAGTCCACCGCGCCGTCCCGTTTTTTCGCCTCTTCATAGATACGGCGCATGGAATCCGCGAGCGAAGACAGGAGATTTTCGTCCTCCGAAGGGGGGAGCATCGCCATGAAACCGCGGACTTTGAGCCCCGCCGCGCGGCGGACGCGTTCGAATGCCGCGAGCGCTTCCTCGGGCGGATAGCCGCTCTTGGTCTCCTCCCGCCCGATGTTGATCTCGATGAGGACGGATTGTACGACGCCGAGTTCTTCCGCACGGCGGGAGAGGGCTTCGGCGAGATTGTCGCGGTCCACCGAGTGGATGAGATCGCACTTCCCGACGAGGTATTTCACCTTGTTCGTTTGAAGGCGTCCGATAAAGTGCCGCTCGGCGCCGCGGAACAGAGCGTATTTTCCGGTGAACTCCTGCACTTTGTTTTCGCCGACGGCGCCGATCCCCGCGTCCACCGCGCGTTGGATCTCTTCCGGGGTGCGCGTTTTGGTCGCCGCGACGAGGGTGACGGGTTCGCCGTAGCGATTCCCGCCGCGGAGCTGGTTCAAGAGCGAATGTACGTTTTCTTCGATCATATCAATACCGTTTCAAATGGCTGTGTAATTTCCCGAGCGCGGGGCGCGCGAGCAGAAGCTCATACGTCCCCTCTTCGGCTGTGTACAGCTTGTTTTTGAGGGAGACAAGTTCCGCCTCCGTGAGCTCGACCGAGCCGACGCACAGCTCGCCGAGGGTACCCATGTCCGCGTCCGAGGCGTTCGGATCGCGGGAGAGCCGCCCGAGAAGGGCGATCGTACGGTCGGGATCGGAGGGGGGATAGACGTCGGCGCGCACGACGTCTTTTCTGCCCTTTTCGGGGGCGTAGAGGTCGAGAAGAAAGCGCTCGTCGGAGAGGACGCGGGCGCGGAGCGTGCGTTCCCCCTTCCAGCCCGTCTTCTTTGCGAGGACCGCCGTACCCGTAAAGAGGGCGCAGAGGACGGCGAAGAGGGCGAGGGCGGCATAGAGGAGCCCTTTGAGTTTGGTCAGGGTGAATGCGAGCAGCATTGCCATCACTGCGGCGGCAACGATCCCGAGCGCCGCATAGAGCGCTTTTCTTCCGTCGTTCATGGTCTACCTCCCGTTCGGATACGACCATTATAGCCCATCCGCCGCGGGAAGTCAATCCCCCCGAGAAAAACGCGTCTTAAAAATACGGAATTTTGAACGGATCTCTCACTTTTCGGTTCATACAAAACGGCGGGAGAATTCCTCGTCTTACCCCCCTCCATACGCTTGACGAAAGCGGGGTTTCGGGATATAATAGGGATATGAAGAGAACGGGCGATCGCCGCGGAAGGCAGAGAGGTAAACGCATGGTTTCGTTCGCTGAAAGGGCAGATTTTTTCGCGTAGAAAAGACCTGCCTCATTCTATTTTTGGAGCGCTGTATGAAAAAAGTCGGTGTGATCATGGGGAGCGATTCCGATCTCCCCGTCGTTGAGAAGGCATTTGCGGTATTCGCGGAATTCGGGATCCCGTACGAGGTCCACGTCTATTCCGCCCACCGTACGCCCGCCGAGGCGAAAGAGTTCTCGGAGAAGGCAAAAGAGAACGGGTTCGGCGTCCTCATCGCCGCCGCGGGCATGGCGGCGCATTTGGCAGGCGCGATCGCCGCGAATACCGTTCTGCCCGTGATCGGGATCCCCGTAAAGAGCGGCGGTCTGGGAGGGATGGACGCCCTCCTCTCCACCGTGATGATGCCGCCCGGGATCCCCGTGGCGACCGTCGCCATCGACGGCGCGAAGAACGCCGCATATCTCGCCGCCGAGATCCTCGCGGTCTCCGACGACGAACTCGCCGCACGGCTTACCGCCTCCCGCAGCGAAGCGGCCCGCCTCGTCCTCGAAAAGGACCGCGCGGTTTCCGCCCGCACGAAAGGGGAATGAGGCTTTGCACAAGGGAAATCATTTTTAAGGAGATACAAGTTATGGAAAAGAGAGAGCAGCTCTATGAGGGCAAGGCAAAGAAAGTGTACGCGACCGACGATCCCGCGCTCTGCATCGTCTCCTATAAGGACGACGCGACGGCGTTCAACGGGCTCAAAAAGGGGACCATCGTCGGGAAGGGAGTCGTCAACAACCATATGACCAATCTCATGATGCGCCTCTTGGAGACCAAGGGCGTTCCCACCCATTTTGTGGAGGAACTCTCCGAGCGCGATACGCTCGTGAAGAAGGTGAAGATCGTCCCGCTCGAGGTGATCGTCCGCAACGTCTCCGCAGGGTCCTTCTCCAAGCGCTACGGCGTGGAAGAGGGGATCGTCTTCGAAAGCCCCACGCTCGAATTCTCCTATAAAAACGACGAGCTCGGCGATCCGCTCCTCAATACCTACCATGCGCTCGCCCTGAAACTCGCGACCAAAGAGGAGATCGCCCTCATCGAGCGGTACGCCTTCACGGTCAACGACGTCTTGAAGGAATACTTTTTGAGCCTCGGCGTCAAGCTCATCGACTTCAAACTCGAATTCGGCAAGACGGCGGACGGGACGATCGTCCTCGCCGACGAGATCTCCCCCGATACCTGCCGCTTTTGGGACGCGAAGACCAACGAAAAGTTGGATAAGGACCGCTTCCGCCGCGACATGGGTGGGGTGGAAGACGCCTACAAGGAGATCTTCAAGCGCGTCACGGGCGGAAGCCAAACCTGAGGCGCGCCAAAGCCGTGGTGAAAAAAAACCGCCCGCGGGAGCGCCGAAGGCTTTGCCGCGGGCCCGTAAAAACGCAGAGCAGGAGTTACCATGCCGGAAATTCATGAGGAATGCGGGGTATTCGGGATCTTTGCCCCCGCAAAACAGGACGTCGCTTCCACCGCGTACTACGCCCTCTTCGCCCTTCAGCACAGGGGGCAGGAATCGGCAGGCATCGTCGTCAACGACGACGGCGTCTTTCATTCCTATAAAGACGTGGGGCTTGTCAACGACGTATTCACAAAGGAAAACCTGCGCCGCCTCGGAGAGGGGACGATGGCGATCGGGCACGTCCGCTATTCCACGACGGGCGCGGGCGGGAGAGAGAACGCCCAGCCGATCGTTGTCAACCATTTGAAGGGCAATATGGCGCTCGCCCACAACGGGAATCTCGTCAACGCATTCGAACTCCGGAGCGAGCTCGAAGGGGACGGGAGCATCTTCCATACCACTTCGGACAGCGAGGTCATCTCCTACATCATCACGAAGGAACGCGTGAGATCCCGCTCCATCGAGGAGGCGGTGATCTCCGCGATGGACAGGCTCGACGGCGCCTATTCCTTCCTCGTGATGTCGCCCACCAAGCTCATCGCGGCGCGCGATCCCCTCGGGTTCCATCCCCTTTGCTACGGGATACGGGAGGACGGGGCGTACATCGTCGCTTCCGAATCCTGCGCGCTCGATTCCATCGGCGCCAAATTGGTCCGCGAGGTCGATCCCGGCGAGATGATCGTCTTTACCAAGGACGGAATGATCTCCGACCGTACCCATTGCGGCAGGGAAAAACATCTTTGTGTCTTCGAATATCTCTACATCGCCCGTCCCGACTCGGTCATCGAGGGAAAATCGGTGCACGAGGCGAGAAAGCAGGCGGGAAGATTCCTCGCCGAACAGTATCCCATCGACGCGGACATCGTGGTCGGCGTTCCCGATTCGGGGCTGGACGCCGCGTACGGCTATGCCGAGGCTTCGGGGATCCCGTACGGCATCGGGTTCATCAAGAATAAATACATCGGGCGGACCTTCATCGCGCCCGGGCAGGCGGCGCGGGAGGACAGGGTACGCATCAAGCTCAACGTCTTAAAGAGCGCCATCGAGGGGAAGCGGGTCGTCCTCGTAGACGATTCCATCGTCCGCGGTACGACGTGCGAGCGCATCGTGCGGATGCTCCGCAACGCGGGGGCGAAGGAAGTGCATATGCTCTCATCCGCGCCCGCCTTCCTCAATCCCTGTTATTACGGGACGGACATCGATTCCCGCGAAAACCTCATCGCCTGCCATCATACCGTGCCCGAGATCGCCGAGATCATCGGCGCCGATTCGGTCGGCTATCTCGACCTCGGCAAGGTCGCCTATCTCACGGGAGGGGACGGCACGGGGTTCTGCACCGCCTGTTTCGACGGACATTATCCCACCGGGATCCCTTCGGAAACTGCCAAGAGCCGCTTCGAACGCTGGGAACGCCCCATCAGCGAGAATCCCAAGTTCCGCAAGCGGTGACGGCTCCTCCGCCCCGATGACGGCTTTCAAAATTCAATCAAAATTATTCGATTTTAGGAACTGACCATGGAGAAGAGTTTTTCGGAGAGCTACAAGGCGGCGGGGGTAGACATCACCGCCGGCTACCGTTCGGTGGAGCTCATGAAGAAGCACATTGCCCGTACCATGCCCGAGGGGAAAGCCGACATCGGCGATTTCGGCGGGCTGTTTGCGCTCCCTTCCGACCTTCGGGATCCCGTTCTCGTTTCGGGGACGGACGGCGTCGGGACCAAACTCAGAATTGCAAAACTTATGGACCGCCACGATACCATCGGGATCGACTGCGTCGCGATGTGCGTCAACGACGTCCTCTGCTGCGGCGCGAAGCCCCTCTTCTTTCTCGACTACATCGCGTGCGGGAAGAATATCCCCGAGCGGATCGCCGAGATCGTCGGCGGCGTCGCGGAGGGGTGCGTGCGGGCGGGTTGCGCCCTCATCGGGGGCGAAACGGCGGAACATCCCGGCTTGATGCCCGAGGATGATTACGATCTCGCGGGATTTACGGTCGGCGCCGTCTCGCGGGACAAGATGATCGACCGCACGCGGATGCAGGCGGGGGACGCGGTGATCGCCCTTCCCTCCTCGGGGCTCCACTCCAACGGATTTTCGCTCGTGAGAAAGGTCTTCGACGTGGAACACGCCGATTTGGGGGCACCCATGTCCGAGCTCGGCGGTGCGTCTTTGGGGGAGACCCTGCTCACGCCCACCGAGATCTATGTAAAGCCCATGCTCGCGCTCTTCGAAGAAGCGGAGGTATTCGGCGTCGCCCACATTACGGGCGGCGGCTTCTACGAAAATATGCCACGCTGTCTTCCGCAGGGGCTGGGGATCCGCATCTTCAAAGACAAAGTGCGTACGCCCGCGATCTTCCGTCTCTTGCAGGAGCGCGGCGGGATCTCCGTGCACGATATGTTCAACACGTTCAATATGGGCGTGGGGATGATCGCGATCGTGCGAAAAACGGATGAGGGGCGCGCTTTGGCGGTCTTGAAGGAGCACGGCGTCGACGCCTATCCCGTCGGCGAGACGGTCTGCGGCGCGGGCGTGGAGATCGTCTGACGGGGCGGATTTTGGGGCCCGTTTGGAAGATTTTGCGAGAGGGAATGATGTCGAAGATCAGGATCGCCGTCCTTTGTTCGGGCGGCGGGACAAATTTACAGGCAATTTTGGAGGCTCAGGCGGCGGGGAAGATCCCGCACGGGGAAGTCGTACTCGTCATTGCGGACAGCAAGGAGGCGTATTCCCTCGAGCGGGCGAAGACGTTCGGCGTGGAGACTGCCGTGTTCGACAAGCGGGAATTCTCCCGCGCCGAGCGGGAAAGAGAGATGCTCGCTTGCTTGAAGGCGCATAGGGCGGAGCTCGTCGTACTCGCGGGATTTCTCACCGTCCTTTCTCCCTCCTTCGTGGAGGCATACAAAAACCGCATTCTCAACATCCATCCCGCGCTCTTGCCGAGTTTCGGCGGCGAGGGGATGTACGGGCTCCATGTCCACGAGGCGGTCCTCTCCCGCGGGGTGAAAGTGACGGGCGCGACCGTACACATCGTCACCGAGGAGTGCGACAACGGTCCCATTCTTGCACAGCGGGCGGTGCGGGTAAGAAAAGACGATACCCCCCGCTCTCTCCAACAGCGGGTGATGCGCGAGGCGGAGTGGAAAATTTACTATCGGGCGATCGAAGCGTACTGCAAAACATTACAAAAATGAGGAGGATCTTATGAGAAAGAAGAGTTTGAAACAGGCGGTGGGGGCGAGCGACTACCCCGGGAGGGGCATCATCGCCGGCAAGACGAAGGACGGAAAGAAAGCCGTCTTCGCCTACTTCATCATGGGCAGAAGCGAAAACAGCCGCAACCGCGTCTTCCGCGAATACGGCGGCGAGCTCAAAACGGAGCCTTTCGACGGGAGCAAGGTCGAAGATCCCTCCCTTATCATCTATTCTCCCGTCAAGACCGTGGGAAATCACATCATTGTGACGAACGGCGACCAGACGGATACCATCGAGGCGTCGTTACAGGCGGGGCATTGCTTCCGCCATGCCCTCATGCAACGGACTTTCGAGCCCGACGCGCCCCTCTACACCCCCCGCATCAGCGCCATCCTGCACCTCGGAAAGAGGGCGGCGGATTACCGCTACGAGCTCTCCATCTTGAAGTGCGGCGACGGCAAGGGCAAGAAGTGCGACCGCTTCTTCTTCACCTATGAAGGGATCAACGGCACGGGGCACTTCATCCACACCTATCGCAAAAACGGCAACCCGCCGCCTTCGTTTACGGGCGAGCCCGTCTGCGTGAAGCTCGCAAATGACGCGCACGAGATCGCGAACGAAATTTGGGAAGGGCTCGACGCGGACAACAAGATCTCGCTCTATTGCCGTACGGTCGAATTCAAGGCGGGCAAGACGGAGAGCGTTCTCATCAACAAATACGGCGCGTGAGGGAGACCATGAACGAATTTTCCTTAAAATATGGATGTAATCCCAATCAAAAACCCGCACGGATCTACATGGAAGACGGGCGCGATCTGCCCGTCGAGATCCTGAACGGACGCCCCGGGTACATCAACTTTTTGGACGCGTTCAACTCGTGGCAGCTCGTCAAAGAGATCCAAGAGAGCACGGGCTATGTCGCGGCGGCGAGCTTCAAACACGTCTCTCCGACGTCCGCCGCGATCGGGAAAAAATTGTCGCCCGCTCTCAAAAAGTCGTGTTTCGTTGAGGACATGGATGGCCTCGACGATTCCCCGCTCGCCTGCGCCTATGCCCGCGCGAGGGGGACGGACCGTATGTCTTCCTTCGGCGATTTTATCGCCCTTTCCGACGAATGCGACGAGGTGACGGCAAGGATCATCGCCCGCGAAGTCTCCGACGGCGTCATCGCGCCCGCCTATTCTTCCAAGGCTCTCGAAATTTTGAAGGGCAAACGGAAGGGCGCCTATAATATCGTAAAAATTGACAAAGACTACGTTCCCGCCGAGATCGAGCGCAAGCAGGTGTTCGGGGTGACTTTCGAGCAGGGCAGGAACAATTTTAAGATCGACCGCGCACTGCTTGGGAATCTTGTCACCGCCAACCGTCAGCTTCCCGAGGAGAAGGCGACCGACCTCATCATCGCGCTCATTACGCTCAAATATACGCAGTCCAACTCGGTGTGTTTTGCCGTAGACGGACAGGCGATCGGCGTGGGCGCGGGGCAGCAGTCGCGCATCCACTGCACCCGTCTTGCGGCGCAAAAGGCCGACCTTTGGCATCTCCGCCAGCACGAAAAAGTGCTCTCCCTGCAATTTGCGGAGGGCGTCGGCAGACCCGAAAAGAACAACATCATCGACCTCTATCTCTCGGACGACTGCGAGGAGGTGCTCGGCGACGGCGTTTGGCGGCAGAACTTTGCCGTGCGCCCCGAACCCTTCACGCGGGAAGAAAAGGCGGCGTATCTGAGCACGGTGACGGGCGTTTCCCTCGGCAGTGACGCCTTTTTCCCCTTTGCGGACAACATCGAGCGGGCGGCGAAAAGCGGCGTGAGCTACGTCGCCGAGCCGGGCGGATCGGTCCGCGACGACCTCGTGATCGAGGCGGCGGACCGCCACAATATGGTGATGGCGTTTACGGGAATGCGCCTCTTCCATCATTGAACGGCAACGTTTGAGGATAGACAAGCGGCCGAACATAAAAAAAGACGGCGAGAAAGAACAAGGGAAAATCACGCGCAAGGAAAAATCGTAAGCTGTCCGCTCACGGAATTTCTTTGCCCGCATTCATACCCCGTAGGGAGCTTCTATAAGAAAGAAATTCGTGAAGAGCTTCCGGATCACTGAAAAAACAAAAACCACGCTTTTTGTTTTTCCCCCAATTTGCGCGGTGCGCTTGTTGTCGGATGGAACAGAAACCGTTGCGCGGCTAAGAGCAAGGAAATGAAAGAGCCGTCCGCTCACGGAATTTCTTTGCCCGCATTATTACCCCGTAGGGAGCTTCTATAAGGAAGAAATTCGTGAAGAGCTTCCGAATCACTGAAAAAACAAAAACCACGCTTTTTGTTTTTTCCCCCAATTTGCGCGGTGCGCTTGTTGTCGGATGGAACAGAAACCGTTGCGCGGCTAAGAGCAAGGAAATGA
>CANQXA010000026.1 GCA_947627765.1 uncultured Clostridia bacterium | reverse complement strand
GCAGAAGACGGCATACGAGATCGTGGAGGATGGAGATCTTGACGATCTCATCTCCTTCGCAGTCGAGTAGGACCGCGCGGAGAAGATCGTCGGCACGGCATTTCACCGCGGCTTTGGCGGCAAGCATTTGCAGTTTTTCGTCTCTTCCCTCCATCTCGTCGAAGGCAAGGCGGAAGCTCTCGATGAAGTCTTCCGAACCTGCGATCGCCTCAAATTCCCGTTCGTCGGCGGCGCTGTTGACGGCGAGCAAGTGGGCGGCGACGCGGCAATATTCCTTCTCGGGAAGACGGTAATAATAGCTCATGGGGACCTCTTCTCCCCCGTCCCGCTGTGTACGCAACCGCTCGAGATACCATTGGGCGACCGCTTTGCGGGGATTTAAGGTCGTGATCGTTTCCAGCGAATCGATCGCTTCGTCGAGGTTGCCCGTCTTTTTGGCGGCTACCGCATGGAACCAGAGAATGTTGTCTTCATAGGGCAGACGGGTTTTGAGCTCGGAGAGCCTGATGTAAGCCTCCTCGTCCCTTCCCGTCTCGCAGAGAGCGGTCGCAACGCGGTAGAGATCGTCCGTCGAAGTAACGGGGAGCGCGAAGAGCCTGCCCGCGATCTCCTTTGCCTCCTCCGTCTTATCCCTTGCGCCCAAGACCGCGCAATACGTCGTCAGAATTTGTACGTTGTCGGGATACCTTTGGATGAGTTGCTCGCACGCTTTTTCCGCTTCGTCTTCGTTCCCGGACATCAGCGTACACATGGCGGAAAGTCCCGCGCCCGCGGCAAAATCCACGCTCTCCTCGGGGATCTCCTCGAAGACCGTCTTTGCGCCCTCCAAATCGCCCGATTTCAGCAGGGAAAGACCGCGCGCAAGTTCTTCGGGATTGCTCTCCTCCATTCCCTCCGCATGAACGAGCCGAAGTTGCGGCGCGTTGAGATAGGGATCGAGATCTTCGAGGGAGATGTTGACCTCGTCCGACGAAAAAGCCCTATGGTAGTAGTATCCCGATTGAAGTTCGTTCCCGAGATTCATGAATGCGATGGAAAGTCCCTCGTATCCTTCCTGAAAATCCGCTTCGTTGCAGGTATCGAGAAAACGGAACCACGCGTCGGCGGCGAGTTGCCACAGCTCCAACGCCTCATAGATGTCCGCATAAATGACGTAGGCGTCGGCGAGAGGACGGTTCTTCGCCTCCCGCTTATTGAGAATGGTGAGCGCGCCGAAATAATCCCCCTCGTCAAAGCGTTGCTGCGCGCTGTCGAGAAGAAAATCATCGCCGAACTCCAACGTCAATTTGCTCATTGGTCCTCTCCGAAGAGACGCATCGTCTCTTCCTTTCCGAATCGATATGCCGTATTGCAGTAGTGACAAAGCACGCTGATCTCGCCCTGCTCGGCGAGGATCGCGGCGGCTTCCTCTTTGCCGAGGGATACGATCAGCCCCTCGGCTTTCTCGCGGGAACAGGTGCAACGGAAGGAGATCTCCCGCTCCTCATAGGGAAGCCCCGGGGCAAGTTCCTCCAAGACGGCAAGCGCCCCGTCCGCCTCGATCCGCGACGAAATTTCGGAATAATTTCCGATCAGGTTTTCGATCTCCTTCAAGAGACCGTCGTCCGCTCCGGGCAGGGGCTGTAAGAATACGCCGCCCGCCCCCGCACAAGTGCCGTCGGGAGCGATCTTGACGCCCAGCGCGATCGCCGTAGGACGCTGTTCGCTCGTAAGGAAATAAGCAGAAAAATCCTCGGCGATCTCCCCGGAGACGAGCTCGCTCGATCCCACATAGGGGATCCCCTCCCCGCGGTCGATTGCGACGGTCAGCGTGCCCGTATGCCCGACATAGCCGCCCACATCGAGTTTGCCGTTGGGCTTGGGCGGAAGGTCGGCGCACGGGTCGCCCGCAAATCCGCGAAGGCGCAAACTCCCGTCGCCCGCCGTACAAATTTTCCCGCCGACGCCGCCCCCGTTGACCGTAACAGAGAGCGTCGCTTTTTCATCCTTCAACCAACTGCAAAGGTATGCGGTCGCGGTCATGGTACGCCCCAACGCCGCCGCTGCCACAGGCGAGAGCCCGTGTCTTTCCACGAGCTCGCCGACGAGAGCGGTCGTATCGAGCACGGCAAGCGAAACCGCACCGTCTATGATCAACGTCTTATAGATCACACTTTTCTGCATAGAAAATTCAGCCGGTCGCTCCCCTCTTTGGGCTCGCCGAGATGTCCCTCGACGCGCAGGATCCCGAATCCCGCCTCCGCAAGCGCCGAGCAAACGGCATTCTCCTCGTGAATATATTCGATGTGCGTCTCGTCGTAACGGCGGTAGACGTCCCCTTCCCGTACAAAGAGGGTGACTTCCAGCCGCACCCTGTCCCCTTCATCCGTACAAAACGCAAGATAGGTGACGTCGTCGCGGTCGTCCGCAGAGATAGTATTCGCAACTTTTCCGCGGAGCTTGCACGGAGAGCTGATGTCGAACCAAAAGATCCCGCCCTTTTTGAGATTCCGGTATGCCGCGGCAAAGGCGCGCGGAAGATCTTCGGGCGCAAGATAGTTCATGCAATCGTTGGGCGAAAGGATAAAATCATAGGCATGGCGGGCGCGGAACGTTCTGGCGTCGCCGCGGTAAAAAGGGATCGAAAGTCCCTCTTTTCCCGCAAGGAATGCCGCGCGGCTCAGCATGGCTTCGGAGCTATCGACCCCGGTCATGGTATAGCCCGATCTCGTAAGAGCGCGGCAAAATGCGCCGCTTCCGCACCCCATTTCCAATCCGTCCCGCCCTGCGCCGAGCGCCGCAAGCCCGTCAATAAAATACTGCGACCATTTTGGATAGTCGCAGTCGTCGTTGAGGGATTCGAACCAATCGGCAAGCGAATCGTAGGCTTTCATCTCCGCCCCTTTCAGCTGCGCTTGTTGAGCATCTTGGGAGGTTTGGGCTGCTGTTTCTTCTTTTTCTTTTTGCCGCTCTCCTCCTCTTGAAGGGCGCGTTCGCGTTCATCGAACTGACGGTTGTACTCGATATAGCGCTCGTCGTTCTTGTGCTCCTCGGCATACGCTTTGACGTCTTCCTCCATCATCTCCTTGCTTTCGCGCAGTTTTTGAAGGTCCTCACGGGAAAACGATTCGGGGAGCTGATAGATCTCGATGTCGTCGTCGATGGGCTTGATGGGACGGGAGACCAGCATGGAACGGCCCTGCGCCACGATCAGGCGGCGATATTCCTTCTCGGCGGCGCTGTCCGCTTCGGGAGTCGTCTGCGCGGAGGAAGTAGCGGGCTTGTCCTTGTTGTAGAGACCTCTCCCGACCGCAACGCCGATGTTGGGGTTGACAAATTTATCAAACGCCCACTGGCTGTAATCCATCCATACGAGAAAGGCGTACGAAAATGCGAGCAAGACGATGAGCACGATGCTGATGGTCATGAAAAAGCCCGTCGTAAGAAGTGCGAGCAGGAAGGGCCAGAGCGCAAGAACGGCGAAGAACACCGTCTGGGGGAAGGTACCGACCGTCATCACCACCGCGTTGCGGAAGAGCGCCCAAGGGCCCTGTTTGTAGTTGATCCCGAGGGAGATCATCCACAGGCAGACGAGGAGGAAAAAGGCGACGAAGATATATCCGACTACCTTTGACGCGACCATCCAACCCGCAAGACTTGAGCCTGTGGCGACATAGAAATCGGCGAGATTGCCCATGAACCGCGCCAAGAACAGCACGACCGTGAAAATAAGAACTGCTTCGAAAACGTTGAGAAAGTTCCTTTTGATGCCGCGGAGGAAGTCGTTTGCGACGAAGATCCCCTCCGTCCAAATGAGGTTACGGATGATATACGCGCCCCCCGAGATCCCGATCGACGCGATGATCCCCGCAAGGATAAACCCTGCAAAGAAGAGCAGATCGGTTTGCAACATCATATATTCCGCAGTGCCCTGAATATTGGGGATCGCCTGTACGCCGACGGTAAGCCCGGCGCCGAAAGGCCCCATCTCTCCCTGCGCCCAAACTTGGGTAACGCGGAAAAAGATGAGAAGGATCATCGGCAGGAAAGTGATGAGCATCAGAAGGTTGGTAAGCATGAGCCTGCCGAATCTTCCCTTCAAAATATCCCAAAACAGCCCCCAACGGCTTGTGGGAAGCGTACTGCGGGCATAGTTTTCATCCCGCTCCTTGCCCTCAAGCCAGCGGGCAACCAAGCCTTTTCTTTCTCTTTCTGCCATGTCTTCACTCCGTAAACTGCGATTGCGGCGGATCGCTCCGCGCACGTGTTATTGTACCACAAACAAAAAAATATATCAAGAAAATAAGGGCGATTCCTTGATTTTTCTTACGCACCTATGATAAAATTATGCGGAACACATTTCGATACGGACATTTCGGAGGATCTATGGATCGTTTTAAGGTGGGCATCATAGGCGCCACGGGCATGGTCGGGCAAAGATTTGTCTCTCTGCTCGAACATCATCCCATGTTCGAGCCCGTCGTCTTCGCCGCGGGAGAGCACAGCGCAGGGAAGACGTACAGGGACGCCGTTGCGGGCAGATGGTCGTTGCCGTCCCCCATTCCCGCCTATGCCCAAACGATGCGCGTGGAGAGCGTCGCCCAAGCGCTACAAGAAAAGCTTGATCTCGTCTTTTGCGCCGTCGGGCTGCCGAAGGCGGAGACCGCCGAACTCGAAGAACGCTTCGCCCGCGCGGAGATCCCCGTCGTCTCCAACAATTCCGCCCACCGCTTTACTCCGGACGTCCCCATGGTCATCCCCGAGATCAACCCGGAGCATTTGGATGTCATTCCCGCCCAACGCAAACGGCTCGGAACGAAACGCGGGTTCATCGCCGTAAAGAGCAACTGCTCTTTGCAATCCTACGTTCCCCTTCTTCATCCCCTCAAAAAATACGGGATCGAGCGGATCGCCGTGTGTACCTATCAGGCGATCTCGGGCGCAGGGAAAACCTTCGACCGTATGCCCGAGATCCTCGACAACGTGATCCCTTACATCGCGGGAGAGGAGGAAAAGAGCGAAAGAGAGCCCTTGAAAGTGTGGGGAACGCTCGAAAACGGCGTCATTGTTCCCGCGTCTATGCCGAAGATCACGGCGCAATGCGTGCGCGTTCCCGTATCGGACGGCCATACCGCGGCGGTTTTTGTCTCCTTCCGTGAGAAGCCGACGCGCGAAGAGATCCTTGCGGCTTGGAGCAATTTCCGCGGGGAGCCGCAGGAGCTTCGTCTCCCCTCCGCCCCTACGCAGTTCTTGCGCTACCTCGGCGAAGACGACCGTCCGCAACCCCGTCTCGACCGTATGACGGAAAACGGAATGGCGGTCAGCGCGGGCAGACTGCGGGAAGACAACGTATTCGATTGGAAATTTATCGGTTGTTCGCACAACACGCTTCGCGGCGCGGCGGGCGGCGCCGTACTGCTCGGCGAGTTTCTCGCCGCAAAGGGACATTTGGCATAGAATGAAAGGGAGGAGCATATGACGGGTTTTTTGAGAGGAAGCGCAACGGCGATGATCACGCCGTTTGGCAAAAATGGCGTAAATTTTGAAAGTCTTAAAAGAATGATCGCCTATCAAGCGGAAGGCGGTACGGATGCGCTTGTCATTCTCGGGACGACGGGGGAACCCTCTACCATGTCCGAAAAGGAGCGCAACGAAACGATCGAATTCGCCTTAAAATGCGCGGACGGGAAGATCAAGATCATCGTCGGGACAGGGAGCAACAACACGGAATCCGCCTATCGTATGACGGAAAAAGCGAAAGTTTTGGGCGCAGACGGCGTGCTCGCCGTCACCCCCTATTATAATAAATGTACGCAAAACGGCATCGTCGGATATTACCGTGCGCTCGCGGAGGTCGGGCTTCCCCTGATCGCATACAATGTACCGGGCCGCACCGGGGTCAACATCCTTCCCGAGACGGCGGAACGTCTTGCGGAGATCCCCAATCTCGCGGGGATCAAAGAGGCGAGCGGCAATATGGCGCAAGTCATGGAGACCATGCGCCGCGTGCGCGGAAAGTGCGACGTCTATTCGGGAGAGGACGCACTGAATCTGCCCATCCTTCTTTCGGGCGGCACGGCAGTGATCTCGGTCGTCTCCAATTTGGTGCCCAAAATGGTCAAAGAATTGACAGCGACGGCGTTCGCCCGCGATTTGGACCGCGCGATCGCCCTTTCCGACGCCCTTCTTCCCCTTGCATCTGCCTGTTTCTGTGAAGTCAACCCCATTCCCGTTAAGGCGGGGATGAATTTGCTCGGTTTCGACGCGGGCGTCCCCCGTCCCCCGCTCACCGAGCTCGAACCGCAACATCTCGCGCTCCTTAGGGCCGAATTGGAAAAGCTCGGCAGGGAGGTGCACGCATGAGGATCATTTTGTGCGGCGCAGGCGGCAGAATGGGAAAAATGGTCGCCTCTCTTGCCGCCGAGCGCGGAGAGACCGTCGTCTGCGGCATTGAACTTCAACCGATGTCCGCGGAATTCCCTGTATATACGAAGATCGGAGACGCCGCCGAGGAAGCGGACGTTCTGATCGACTTTTCCTCCGCAGACGGCGTTGCCGAACGGCTCGGCTTCGCCAAGCGGCGCCGCCTGCCCGTCGTCCTCGCCCAGACGGGATTCACCGCGGCGGACGAGGAACAAATCGCCGTCGATTCCCGCACGATCCCTATTTTCAAGACAGGCAATCTCTCGGTCGGGATCAATTTATTGGAGATCCTCGTTGCCCGTGCCGCGAGCGCACTCAAAGATTTCGATGTGGAGATCGTCGAGCGGCATCATAGCCGCAAAAAGGACGCCCCTTCCGGGACGGCTCTCATGCTTGCGGAGAGCGTGCGGCGGGCGTCAGCGGACGAAAAAGAGAACGTGTATTCCAGACATGGTATGGTCGGAGAACGTCAAAAGAAAGAAATCGGGATTCATGCCGTCCGCGGCGGAACGATCGTAGGCGAGCACGAAGTGATGTTTGCGGGGGAGGACGAGATCGTTACCCTCTCCCACTCTGCGCGGAGCCGCGGCGTCTTTGCAAACGGCGCACTGCGCGCCGCGTCGTGGCTGATCTCGAAGCCTGCGGGTCTATACGATATGCACGATCTGCTCCGCGAACAACTTTGAAATCGGTTTCCGTCCTTTCAAGGCGGACAGACTTTTTTCCAAAACAAAAAAGAGGCTCTCGCCTCTTTTTTGTATTGGAGCTGATGAGCGGACTCGGACCGCCGACCTCATCCTTACCAAGGATGCGCTCTACCTGCTGAGCTACACCAGCACCGCGTTGGAATGGCTGTGCGGCATGAAAATACTTGCCCGCAACACCATTATAGGATACCAAAATCGAAAAAATTCGTCAAGCGATAATGGGCTGATTTCCGAATTTTATCCAAAGAAATTTTCCTCCTCCGCGGAAGGAGGAGGAAAAGCCTTTATTCTCCGTATCCGAAGGGATTATTTTTCTGCCAATTCCACTGGTCGCGGCACATCGCCTCGAGGTCGCGCTCCGCCTTCCAGCCGAGTTCCCGCTCTGCGCGCTCCGCACTGCAATAGCAGGTCGCGATGTCGCCGTCCCTGCGCGGTTTGATGACATAGGGCAACGTCTTCCCGCACGCTTTCTCGAAGGCGTGCACCATCTCGAGCACGCTGTAACCCACGCCCGTGCCGAGATTGTAGACGTGCACTCCGCCCTCTTTCAGCTTTCCGATCGCGGCGACGTGCCCTTTGGCGAGATCCACGACGTGAATATAGTCGCGGACGCCCGTCCCGTCCGGCGTGGGATAATCGTTGCCGAACACGTTGACGCGCTCGAGTTTTCCGCTCGCCACCTGTGCGACGTAGGGCATCAAATTGTTGGGGATCCCCTTCGGATCTTCGCCGATGAGCCCGCTCTCGTGTGCGCCGATGGGATTGAAGTAGCGCAGGAGGACCACATTCCACTCGTGGTCGGAGATGTAGACGTCGCGAAGGATCTGCTCCTGCATGACTTTGGTGGTGCCGTAAGGATTGGTTGTCGGATTGAGATGGGTCGTCTCTTTCAAGGGAAGCTCGTAGGGATCGCCGTAGACGGTCGCGGAGGAGGAGAAGACGATCTTCTTGACGCCGAACTTCTGCATGACGTCCAAAAGAACGAGCGTAGACGTCAGGTTGTTATCGTAGTATTCGACGGGCTTTTTCACGCTTTCGGGAACGCATTTGAGCCCCGCGAAGTGAATGACCCAATCGATTTGATGCGCGGTGAAGATGAGCTCGAGCGCCGCACGGTCGCGCACATCGTTTTCATAGAAAATGACGTCCCGTCCCGTGATCTGCTTGACGCGCTCCAACGCCTTGCGGCTGGAATTCGCAAGATTATCGATGACGACGACTTGATACCCCTGCTCCAAAAGTTCGACTACGGTGTGCGAGCCGATATATCCCGCGCCCCCCGTGACCAATACGGTTTCCATATCTATTTCCCTCCTCGGATCCGCTCTGCGGATCTTATAATTGTTCGACGACAATGCCGTCTGCGATATCCGCCTGATAGAACGTCGGGCGGTATCCCGTTTCGCGCTCATAGACTTCCGCGACATACGCTTTGAAGCTCTCCACCCCGTCTTTCCGCACAAGAGAGACGGTACACCCGCCGAAGCCGGCGCCCGTCATACGGGAGCCGAGGCAGGCGACGTGGGACTGTGCCGCGTGCGCAAGGGAATCGAGCTCTTTCCCTGTGACTTCATAGAACTTTTCCAATGACGCATGGGACGCGTTCAAAAGTTCGCCGAACATCTCCATATTTCCCCGCCGCATGGCGATCGACGCGAGCCGCACCCGTTCGCATTCCTCTACGACGTGCTTGGCGCGCCTGTAGATCACGGGGGGCAGGATCGCACGGTACTCTTCAAGCTGATAGGGCTTGATCTCGGCGAGACAGTCTACCGCAAGTTTCTTTCCGAGCAGACGGAGCGCCGTCTCGGTCTCCGCCCTCCTTTCATTATACTTACTTTCCACGAGATTGTGCGGCTTATTGCAATTTGCGATCACGAGCGTACAGCCGAGCAGATCGACGGGGATATACTCGCACGCGAGGGTCTTGCAATCGAGGAGCATCGCGTGGCGCGCCTTTCCGCAAGCGGAGGCGTATTGATCCATGATGCCGCAATTCACGCCCGCATACTCGTGTTCCGCTTTCTGGGCGATTAAGGCGACCTCTACGCGGTCGAACTCTTCGCCTGCAACGGCGGCAAGCGCCGCGATCGTGGAAACCTCGATCGCCGCGGAGGACGAGAGCCCGCTTCCGAAGGGAACGGTGCAATCGTGCACCATATCGCACCCGACCAGCTTATGCCCCGCCTGCTGCCAAAGATAGGCGCTACCCGCATGGTATTTCGCGTGTTTGAGATCGCGGTAGGAATCGAGACGGCCGATTTCCAACGTCACGGTTTCGTCTAAATCGGTCCAAGAGATGTTGATCCGATCGGTACCGTTCGGGCGGACGTAGACCGTATTTTTCAGGGAAAGCGCGCAAGGCAGGACTTTGCCCCCGCAGTAATCGATGTGCTCGCCGATGAGATTGACTCTCCCCGCGGCGGAGACGCGATAGGCGTATTGTTTCGGATCGAATGTGTCAGTCATGGAATCCAAGCCCCTTCAAAAATTCCGCGGTGTCCCGATGGGTCTCGAAGACAGCCGTATTGTGTAAAATCCTTTCGCAAATACTGCCGAGCTCGTCGCGCATGGCTTCGTCCGCCTCCTCGCGGGTCTGCGGGATCCCCTGCGCGCGGATCTCCTCGTAGAGCAGACGGTAATCCTCGTACTCTGCGGGAAGCGAGCCCGCCATGATCGCGTCTTTCACGCATTCGAGCGCTTCCACCAACCGCCCCGGTAGGATAAAGAGCCCCTGCGCTTCGATTAGCCCGATCGATTCCTTCTTGATAATATGGAATTCGGGATGGGCGTGGAATACGCCGTCGGGATAGGTAGGCGACGTGATGTTACTGCGCAGAATGAGGTGCAGGTCATAGGTATCGCCCCGCTTTACAACGGTGGGACTGACGGCGTGGTGGATCCCCTCCTCGTCCGCAGGGATCAAGCCCCGCGCTTCGTCCCGATAGCTCTCCCACCCGCGGCGGATGAGATCGGCGGCGCGCGCCAGCAGAACGCGGTCCTTCCCCGTAAGCCTGATCGCCGTGCCGTACCAATCCAACACGCCGACTTCGACGCCCGGGATATTTTTATGGGAGAGCTTATAGGCGAGCCCTGCGCGGAAGAGCGGAAGGATCTCTCCGCCGCCCTGATAATGATCGTGCGCGAGTACGCTTCCGCCGATACGGGGCAGGGGCGCGTTACAGCCGATGAAATAGTGCGGGAAGGCGTCTACAAAGTCCATGAGTTCGAAAAACGTCTCCCCGTCCACGTGCATGGGCGTGTGGTGGGTGTTGACCGCGATCCCATGCTGGTAGAAGTACCCATAGGGCGAGAACTGCCAAAACCATTTTCCGTCGCCCAAAGTGAGGGTCACGGTGCGGAGGGTCCGCTTGGCGCGCCCCGCAAAGCCTTCGTTCTCGCGGCAAATGGAGCACTTGGGGTATCCCCCCTTCACGCTGTTTCCGCTCATCGCCTTCTTGGGATCGCGGAACTCGGGCTTGGCAAGGTTGATGGTCACGATGAGCCCGTTCTTCGCCGTAAAGCGGGGGTTACGGTCGAGCTTTTCCTTTTTGACATAATCTCCCGCCACCGAATAGGCGTAGAGCCACTCCGTCGCGCGGGCGGGCGAGACCTCAAAGAGGCGGGAAAACCGTTCTTCGACCGCGGAGGGCGGAAGCATCAGCGCGCCCATCACGGCGTCCTCCATGCGTTCTGCGTCCTCTTCGCCGTAGACGCCTTCCTCCACCGCCGCACGGGTGAGCGCGGAAAGGAGTTCGGAGACCGTCTCCCCGCCGTATTCCTCGCCGCTCGGCTCATAGCCCGGGAGCCCGAGGAGGTACAAAAGTCCGTTGCGGGTAAAAACGGCGTCCCGCGGGGGGAGAGAGAGGTTGGCGACGGCATAGCCGATCAAACGGTCGATCGCAGAATAAATTTTCATGGGACCTCCTGAAAAAAAGAACCGAACTTCGAGACCGCATACGCCGCCTCGCCGTTCGATTCTGTAAGGGGGGAATGAATAGGCGTAGTGGATAAATTTTCTCTGTACGGTAGCAGTATATCATAATATGGCGGGAGCCGCAAGTATTTTCTTGCTCGATTATGGACATTTATTGATTTTCTTTCTTGACAGGGAGCCGAAAGGCATGATAAAATGGTCGGGAGGTGACAAGATGATCGCAAAACGGGAAGTATGGAACTATCCGCAAGCCGTAAAAGTATGGGTGGGAAAATATAAAAACTCCCACAACCTTCTGCATTGGCATTACGACTGCGAACTGCTCTATGTGGAACGCGGCTGTATCGACGTCTTCTGCGAAAAGAGGACGCACACCCTCATGAACGACGATCTCCTCTATGTGGACAGCGGAAAAGTCCACTATATGCAGGCGCGCGATCCCGAAACCGTGCTGATCGTCATCATCTTCGATTTCGACATTCTGAAACCCTACATCGGCGATGTGAAACTCGCCTCGCCGCGCGTCACGGGCAAGTACCCGATCCCCGCGATCTACCGCGAACTCCGCGATATCTTGCTCAAAAAGGAACCTTTTTACGGCGGGGAAGCGGCGGGGAAGATCATCTCGCTGATGTCTTCCATCTTCCGCAACGAGCCGCTCGCGCCCCGCGCCGCGGCCGACGGTACCGCCAAGCGCTTTATGGAACTCCTCGAGGACATCGGAAATAAATTCGAATTCTATACCTTTGAGGACGCCGTCGCCTTCATGGGCATGAGCGAGGCGTATTTTTCCCGCTACTTCAAGAGGGCGACCGGCACCACCTTCTCCCAATATCTCAACTATGTACGCACGGAAAACGCCATCTCCATGCTCACGGAAAAGGATCAACACACCATGACCGAGATCGCCGGGGCGTGCGGGTTCGGTACGATCCGCAATTTCAACCGCATTTTTAAGGCGATGACGGGTTTTTCTCCCTCCAATCTTCCCGGGAACTATGTGCTCAGCGATAAGTTCGTCTACCCGAGCGACAACGCATTTAATCCGACCCTTTTCGACTGTGAACTGCTCGAATCGGCGAATACGAACTGAGCGGCGGGCAGACAATTTCCAAACGATAAATTTCCGACTTACGCAACAGCGCGGGGCTTTCGCCCCGCGCTGATTGTTGTGATTACTACCGTCTTCCTTTTTCGCTCGAAAAGTTTTTGTTATCGACAGTTTTTTACCGCATGAGCATTAGCCGTCGTAATCGTAATGTCGCCATAGGCATAGGTCACTGATGCAACTACATGAGCATAAGGAGCTGTTGTAAATATCGAGTTTTTTATCTCATTATTCGTGCAGGTGGCGACGTAGGAGTAGTCGAATGTTGTGGTCTGTGCATTAGCCGATACGTCACCTTCCTCACTGTTATTAACAAAGAATTTATATTGCGTACTCTTCACAAACGCCTCTTCGCTAAATGCACCAACGAGTACACCGCCAGAAATCTCACCTGTAATAGTATATAGATAATTCAGCCCACTCCTGTTCCGCTGGGCAGTAATTGTTACCTTCAAATCGCTCATCCACAATGCTTCGACGGTGATTTCCGTTTGCACCGCAGCAAGAGACAGCGTTTCGACCTTTTCCCATATGCCGCCCGTGGTCTTTTGATACCAACCGATAAAGGTATACGTCGTGCCGTCCTCCGCTGTCACCGCTGTGGGCGTGACCAGCGTATAGTTGAGCACGGAGAAAGAAGTTTCCACTCTTTCGTTCGCTTGATACGACGCAGTCCCTTCATCTGTACTGACCGTGTATGCGATCACACTGTAATAGATGACCGTATCGGAACCGTAGTCTAAGCGGAAGATAGCGCCATTTTCGCCAATTTCGGGATTCATTGCCCACTTGCCGTTTCTTCCATTCTCAAGCGTCGGTATCGCGATCTCATCAAGGTCTATCACGTTTTCGCCGATGCCAACCGTATACGAGCGGAAATTCCCAGAACGGTCAAAGTAGGGGAACTGTATGATCGAGCCGTAATACATCTCTATTGAATAGACATACCTCTCTCCCGACCGTTTCCAACCCTTTCCAAGGTTCGTACTGTTATAGAATTTTACCGAATACAAATTCGCCGCATAGGTGATCCGAATCCGAATCGGCGAATCTATATTGAGCACTTCAAAATGCGTTGTGTAACCCTCGGTATACCCCTCTACGAACGGAATTTCGAATCTGTTGTTTTCAAGCCCGACTGTATACCGTCCAAGTTCGTTATCGTTTTCATCGATAAATATCAACTCCGTGCCATAACGCATTTGTGTAGTATAGTTCCCGTCTTGATCCCATTCGGATTCGTATCCTAACCCAAGGTCATGCTCGGTATGGAACGTAACGTTTTGCAGAACACCGAGATAGGACGCCTTGACAACGCCGCCGCTCACACTGAGCCCCTTTGTTTCCCAAGCGTAGGTGCTGTATTCCTTATCCACGTTTGTAACCTTCGGGAGCTCGATTAAGCGATTTTCCTCGTTTGTGATTTTATATTCTTGAGCCTGTTCTCCATTTTGTACGGTGATGATCCCGCCGTATTCAATTTCATACTCATATTGCCAGTTCCCTTCGCCATTTATCCATCCATGCTCGATTTCGCTCTCACTGACAAAGGTTACAACATAAGTATATTTCGTCTGTTGCGCAATGACGGTTGCGTTATCGGGAAGCTGTACGCTTGTACGATAACTTGTCTGCCATTCTGCATAATATTCGATCCCGTCATCATATTTCGAAATATCGGGGAAATCGAGTAGACCGTAATAGGTACGTTGCTTGTAACCATCGTTCCCCGTGGAGACCATGATCTTATCGGTTCTCAGCGGCTCCTGATTTCCAACGAGCGAGCGATAAACATAAGCAAGCGTGGATTCCTCTGCCTCGAGGAACGATACGTTCCCCCAACCATCCTCATTAAGTTTCTTGATCATACCGCCCATACCGTGAACAGGATCGCCGATATAGGCAGCCATATCCGTCGTAAGATCTTCCTTTCCGTCCTTCCAGACCATATTCGGATTCTGATAATAGAGTTCCGCATTCACATTGACAATATTTGCAATGCTCGTATCGATTTTAATGGAATTGAGCAGATATTGGGCAATGCCGAGCGTCACATTGATATCATTGAAAGAATCGCTCCCAACAAGACCCGCCCCATTGAGAACGAGTTTATAATCGAGGATGCCCGCAGAGCCGCCCGGCTCATAGACGGCTTCTTTCACATATTTTTTGAGATAGCCGCCGAGGTCGGTGGGAGGAGCTGTAGACGTTCCGCCGCCCGAACCGACCATACCCATAATGCGATCGATGACCGATTGATTCAAATTGAAGATAAAGCAGACGAGATCCATGATCTGATCCATATCCCCGGAGCCAAGCGCCGAAAGAGGCATTGCACGATAGAGAACGATCGGTGACCCAAGGGTGCTCCAACCGAAGGTGCCCCGTTCTGTCTTCTGTGCTCTCTTGATATAGAGCATTCCATCTTTGATCGAGAGATCGACTTCGGTGTTGCCATTGATGATGACGCCCGAACCTAAGACCAACGCTGCAATGTTATAGACGCCGTCATACGAGAGCTTGGCGTTCATGCTGATATCGCCGTTTCCGTCGAAGTTGACCGTGAGACCATCGATCTTAATATTGATAGTTTCGATATTGAGGAGACCGATCGAGAGATCAAGTTTGAGATTCCCATCGACGAAGAACATATCGTTGCGAACGAAGTCGCCATCTTTCAACGCGCCTTCGCTCGCCGCGATCTCATCCGCCGTCGCTTCGTGCGTTGCCGTCATACCGAGAGCGACGAGAATGTCTTTCACGCCCTCGACGGCAAAATAACCGTCCTGATTCTCTGTGGAATACCGCTTGGGCGGCGATTCCCAAGGCTTGGTGACTTTCTGCTTATTATCGATATTCAGGGAGAAATCGACCGTGGTCGTGCCTGCGGAAATGCCCGAGAGCGCAAGACCCGTGAGCAAGGAACTGCCAGCCTCGCCGTCCTTTTCGATCACAACTTTGAGATCCTGCGCGCCGCTCCCGAAGAGATCTTCGCCGTTCAGAACGAGTTCGAAGTAACCCTCTCTATAAGTGACGCTATTGACATAGTTGCGCGTAACGGCCGTCTGTTCGGGCAAAGGTTCGGGCAAAGGCGCACTCGTTCCGCCTTCCGCTCCTTCCGAAGTCTCTTTTCCGCCCGTAATCCCGAGCGAATAGAGCAGGCTTTCGCCGAGCGTTTTAAGGCGGGCGAGGATCTCCTGCACGTCAACATTTTCCCCCATCGCATCTGCAAAGGTACCCATCCACGGCTCGATGAAGTAGTCCGTGAGCAAGCCGCCAAGCTGTTCGCCGAGCGACGTATCCACGCCGAGAACCTCGAACACGCCCGCGAGTACGGTGAGGATCTCATCGCCAGCCACATAAATGCGGAGCGGATCGTAACCTGTATTCCCGGCTCCAACCGTGGATGCAGTAATGTAGAAGTCGAGATAATCGTCGGATTTGCCATTAAGATCCATATCGAGCGCATCGATCTCGAGATAAATACTTGTATCCAACGTCGTGGTAGCACGGAGATTGAATGTGAGTTTGAAGAAGATGCTTGAATCAATATAGAAGTTCTTGTCTGTCGTATTAAGATGATACGGGATATCGTCGGAATCTCCTGCGTTGAAAGAGAGTGCCCCGTCGAAGGAATAGCGCACACCCCGATCATTGGTCTGTTCTTCGCCGTTAGCGTCAGTATAGTTAAGAGGATAGTCGCGCTCGTTGCCCAATTCATCCTCATATTTCTCCGCCTCGACAAGCCCGCCGAAAGTGAGCGTGAGGTCTTTTTGCTCGAAGATGGAGAGCGCCGCGCCGATGTAGTCGAGAAGATCGGCAAAATCCGGGACGGTGAGATAGTTCTCCACTTCGGGCATGGTAGCGCTACCGCCTTCGTAGACGCCAATCGCGATCCCGGTGCCGCCGATCGAAAGATTCGGCTTGCTTGCCGTCTCTTCGGAAGAGCCATCTCCGCTCGAATAGCTGATCTCGAGCCCCAGAAGCTCCTTCTTGGTCTCCCACTCGTTGGAAGCCATGAGATTGAGTTGGAGCGAGCCATAGGTCACGGAGAGGATCCCGTCGCCCTTGCCTTCGTAATCCTTGAGATTATTGGAGAATTGGAGCGCCTTTACGAGCTCCGTCCAATCGAAGGAAGAGAGCGCCCCGGAAAGGGCATCGCCACCCCGCAGGAAGCCGATGAGATCGAAGCCCAAAAGTTTCTCCACAAGGGGTGCGATTACGTCATCCTTCCCTTCTTCTTCGGGACCGAGAGGCTCCTTGTCGAGAAGGTCGTTGATGAAGCCGAGGACGCGTTTGTAGACGGCGTCGAAGCTATCACGAAGATTATTGAGCTCGCCGAATTTCAGCTGAATGCCGAGCCCGCCGTAGACAAGCGTGAGGACCCCGCTCTCCATAATGTTATTCAAGTCGGGCAGTGTGAGAAGGAGCTTCACGGGAAGCGTGGTGCGGTTGTTGATCGTGAGTTCAGCGTCGAGATACACCTCGAGACCGATCTCCGCTTCCTCGCCGCTCTCTGCTTCTTGAGATTTCCAGCTGAGATAGCTACCTTCTTTCAAGCTGAGAGCGAGGTTCACGCCGCCGACGATGATCCCGATATCGCCGTGGAGCGAGATCGCCGAGGCCTTCAACAAATCGGGCAGTTTTTGGATGATGGGCGTAAGATCGACGTATTTGTAGCTTCCTGTTCCATCCGGCGCAACTTTGCTTTGCGTGATCGTAAGGGTGATCCCGAGCGCTTCGGCCGTGATCACATGATTCGAGACCGTAAGCGTCACTTTGCCGAGTGCGAACGACGGAACTTCGATTTCGTTCCCCTCTGCGTCGACCGACTTCTCGGTCATTCCGAGCGCCGTCAGAAGCTCGTTCCCGAAAAGGGTGAGGGTGAGCGCGTCTTTCCCATCGCCGCTACCCTTCACTTCTTCGAGTTTAAGAAGGCGGGCGAAGTCGAGACCGAGCACCTTTTCGAGGGTACTCACCGCCTCGCTGTCCCCTTCCGCTTCCTTGGGAAGGAGGGAAAGAATGAGTGTTAACGCCTCTTGAAGGTTCGCCTTTGCGTGCCAATTATCGATGGTGAGGTAGAGATAAGGAACTTGGACCGCCTCACCGTCCTTTTGTTCGGTCTCCGTCGAATAGACGATGCCGATCTCGCGGTCAATAGATTTGTATTGGATCGTAACCTTTGCAGAGACGGCGAGAGGATCGATGGAGATTACGACCTTCCCCGTGACGAGAAGATTGTCTTCGGAGCCGTACTTCACATCCACCGAGAGATAATTCCCTTCAATGAGATCGGCGATTTGGTTTGCATAAGGAATGACGTCGATATATTTTGCCGTCTCGTCTTCCGAAAGCGCTTCGACCTCCGTATCGCTGCCTGTAATCGTCGCGGTGAGCGCTTCCCCGAGCATGGACGCCGTAACGACGGACGACTCGCGAACCTTGAGAACGATTTCCCCGAGCGAGAGGAGGGATACCTTTTCCCCGCTTTCATCGAGCTTATACAGCCCGAGCCCCATGAGGAATTTTTCGAGAGCGATGTGCATTTCGAGCACGCCCTCGGTCGTTCCTCCCATTTCGGAGACGTCGTGGTTCGCTTCGATAATTTCGGAGACGTCGTGGATCAATTCGTTGAATCCGGTTTCGAAAATCGCCGTCAAGATCTGATCGAGCGTGATGTCGTCGAGATCGATGAACCGCTTGACGAGCTTGAACGCCTCGCCGACTTTCGCGGAGATCAAAAGCGGTGAGAAGCCCTCCTCGTTCGAATCCAAACGAAGATAGATCGTAGAGTTGAGGAAATATACTTGGATCTTCTTGACCGCACTGCCATATGTTACGGTGATTTCCGCAGAGGCGGCCATTTTCTTGAGATCGAAACCGATCTCGGCGCCGACCGTGAGCGCCGTTTGGGCGCCTTCCCCTGCCGTCGTTTGACCGCTTTCCTTGATCGTCGTTTGATAATTCAACGCGATCTCGATCGACTTGCTCGTGAAGATCGCCGCGAGCGCGTCCGCATACTTTGCTATTGCGAGATAGCCCGCCGTCGAGACGTCAAACTCCTCGCCTTGGCGGAGGATCAAAGTCGCGGCAAGAAGGGTCTCTTCTTCTTTGGAAGTTGCGAGCTTGACCGTGATCGTTCCGTCCTTGGTGAGCGTGACGAGGAAGGTGCCGATCCCGAGTGCGGGAACTTCCTGCGGCTGTCCGTCTTCGCCCTTGACCGTCTTGGTAAATCCGAGAAGGGTAAATAGATTCCCGCCCTCGATCGCAAGAGAAAGGGTATCGTCCGCTTCGGTCAGTTTGAGAAGAGAACCGAAATCGGCGGAGAGAAGCTTCGTGACGATATCCGCTTGCTCGTCTCCGAGCTTTGCATACTTCTTCACGAGATCTGCGATCTCTTCCACGGATCCCGTCACTTTCAGCGAACCGCCTAAATCCACATAGAGCTTCTTATCCGAATAGATGACGGTAAGCTCTTGTGCACCCGTGCCGTTTGCAAGCTGTTCGTTCGTCGCTTTGTACCACAACTTCA
>CANQXA010000025.1 GCA_947627765.1 uncultured Clostridia bacterium | reverse complement strand
GGGAAATACCTTGAATGCGAGACGAGCAAGGAGCTTCTCGGAAAGAACGTCGTCCTGCGCAAGATCCCGTTCACGCCTGTGTTCAAAAGGGTACTGCCCTATGTGGACTTTGAGAAAGCACGGGATACCAATCCGAGAGCCATTGCCTCCCAAGTGAAACGGCTGTTCCCCAACCACCATCCACACGAACTCCGCTATACCTACATCACACGGTGTAAGGAATGCGGCGTGAATCCCGAAGTGGTGATGCTCTGGGATGGACACGAGCAGGAGAAAGGCGTGATGAGCTCCCGCGTGGACAGAGGCTACACCGACTATTCGGAAGAATATCTTCTCTCGGAAGCGGAAAAGGTAAACTACGAGGTCTGATGAAACTGCCGAAAACAGGCAGAAAAACTTAAAAAATCTTGCCAAAAGAAAGGGTTCTATCCCCCAATGTCCCCCAATCTTATCCCCCAATCGCGGTTTTCCCGAGGTTGAATGAAAGATCGAAACACAAAAAAGCCATAAAAAATGAGAGTTTATCGCAAAAACTGCAATAAACTCTCAAAAATGGCTGGGGTAGCAGGATTCGAACCTACGAATGACGGAGTCAGAGTCCGTTGCCTTACCGCTTGGCGACACCCCAATTTCTGAATACATTGATATTATAATGCATTCCGGGGAAATTATCAAGCGTTTTTATCCACGTTTTCGAAAATTTTTCCCGCCGCTTATCCCCCCGTACCTTTACGACGTTTTACAACCCGCCGTCGCTCGTCTTCCCATACCTTTATGACGTTTTGACAAATTTTCCGCCGCTTCTCCATAATTGTCCCGCGTTTTCCCGTTCTCTCCGTCATACCATACTGCAAGAGGTATTTTATGCAACTTTCAACCATCATCGGAAAACCCATTGTCTCCCCCGAGGGCGAGGACGACGGCTATGTCGTCGGCGCAAGGCTCTCCCGTAACTACGGCAAGATCGTCTGCCTCGTTTGCAGTGACGGCGACGAGGAGGAATACTATCTCCCCGTGCGCGCGATCCGTTCCGTGGAGGACGCGGTCATCGCGGGCAAGGCGCGGCTGGCCTCCCCCACCGGGATCCCCTCCCCCATCGGGCGGACGGCGTATACGTCGGACGGGACATACGCGGGCGTCGTGAGCGACCTGCTTATCTTCGAAGACGGCGCGCACCTGTTGCTGTACCGCGGAGCCGTGATGACAACCGTCCCCGTCGGTTGCGCCGTGGTGGGCGAGCGGGTCGTCGTCTACCGCGACGCCGAAAGCTGTGCCGCGGCAAGGCGCAGGACCGCCCGTGCCCACTCTAAGCCCGTTTCCCAAAAACGCACCGTGCGGCGCAAGGCAGTCCCCGCAAGAGAGCGGACGGACGACGCGGACAGGGATAGAGATAGAGACAGAGACGAGGACGAAAACAAAGACAAGGAGCCCGCCCCGTACGGCGGAAGCGCGAAAGAGGAACAAGCGGGACGCGAAGAGGCAGAGCCCATAGCGGCGGAGGAGCTTTCCCGCGAAGAGGAGAGCCCGACGACGGAACAGAACGGGCTTTCACGCGAAGAGGAGAGCCCGACGGCGGAACAGTGCAGAACGGCAAACGAGCAGAACACGGGGTCCGTCCAGCTCCTCCGCACCAACCTGCTCGGCAAGACGGTGCGGCGGGACGTCTATGACGCATTCGGCTCCCCCATCGCCGTGGCGGGCGAGCGGATCACGCCCCGTACCCTCTCCCTCGCGCGGCGCTGTAACCGTCTTTTGCACCTCGCCGCAAATACGATCACGTCGCCGTAAATTATTTCGAAAAATATCGAAATAAATAAAAAAATGCGCTTTTTGGCGGAAAAACCGCCAAAAAAACGCTTATTTTGATAAATTTCGAAAAACAAATTCTTACAATTTGTACTTCGCGGTGAGTTTGAGAACGGAGGCGAGGCAGTCGTTTAGGCGGCCGATCTCCTCTTCGGTGAGACGTCCCGCACGGCACCCCTGCAAGGTCCGCGAAAGGGCTTCCGCCTCCACGCGGTCGGCGGCGGCGAGCGACGTCCGCCGCAGTTTCGAGAGCAGTTCTTCGGCGTACGAAAGCTGCATTCCGCTCTCCTCGGCGGTCACGAACCGCTCCTCCTCAAAGCGGCAGACTTTGGGCGGGCGCTGTCCCGATACGGCGCAGAGCCCTGCCGCGAGCTTTTCCGCCTTCCGCATCCGCGCGCTCCGTTTGCGCTTCGGCACGAAAAAGAGCAGTCCCAAGAGTGCGGCGAAGGAGCTTGTCAGCCCGAGATAAGCGACGGCCCCTCCCCCCTTTGCGGCGACGACGGCGGTTCCCATTCCGACTGCGGACAGGGCGGAGACCGCATAGAAGGGGCGGGCGCCGAACGCCGTATGCAGAATTGCCGCAAGGGTGAGCAAGGCGGGCAAGAGAAAGAGCGGGACCCACTCGGGGACTTCTGAAAGTAACGATAAAAATTGCGCGAACATTTGCATGGCAGTCCTCCCGTTTAAGGATAGACCAAACCGTGCCGATCCCGCGCAACTTTTTTTGGCGAAAACCGACGAATTATGAGAGAGCGATCTCGCGGCAGAGGGCGATGTTGAGGATGAGGAGCCCGACGTCCTCCTCGCGGGCGTGCAAGATCTTGGCGACCGTCTTGCGGTAGAGATGAAGCTGGGGAAGATAATGCCGCCTGATCGTCTCGTCGTCGTGCGAGGAAAATTTGTAGTCTACGACGGTATACTTGCCGTCCCCCTCTTCCACCAAAAGGTCGATCGCGCCCTGAAAGACGATCTCGTCGTCCGAATCGATCCCGAGCGAAGGCACCTCGCGGGCGGGCAGGGAGACCAAAAACCGCTGTTCGCGGTAGAGGCGCTTGCCCTCCGCCCTTCGGAGCGCGCCGAGCGAAAGGATCCGCCCGAGATGTTCGGCGTTCAAAAGGGCGAGCTGTTCCGGGGTGAGAAACTGTTCGCGCTCCATCCTTGCGAGCTCTTCGCGAACGTCCGACCCGAAGCGGACGTGCTCCAAAAAGGCATGATAGGCGAGCCCCGTATCGACATTGAATCCCACACCCATGTCCGCAACCTCCCTGATCAGTTCGGACATGGTATCGTCGATTTCGCTCCCATCCGTCTCGTACATGGGTACGTCGTTTCTCCTCAAAAGATCGGTCGCCGAACTCTTGACGGGGACGAGACTGCCCGCTTCAAAGGCATAGGGGCGGGCGGCGCGGCGGATCTCCTCCACGATCGCGGCGTTCGGGAGATAGAAATAGGCTTCGGAAGAGGGCGGGGTTTGGGCGTCTTGGTCCGCGGGGGGCGCGATAAGGGCGAGAAGACTGCCGCGGGGCAAAAAGTCGGAGAGTTTTTGGGGATCGGAAAGAGCCGCGCACTCGTCGTCTTCCACGGGGTACCCCTCCGAAAAGATCATGTGCAGACGGCAGCAGGCGCGCGTCATGCCGACATAGAGGAGATTCCGCTCCCCTTCGAGCGAACGCTGCCATTCGTCGAGCGCGGCGGCGCGGCGGAGGATCGTATCGCAGTAGACCCGTCTTGCGGGGTCGAAATAGCGCGGCGCGACCAAATAGCGGTCCGTCCACATCAGTTCGTCGTGATCGGGCTTGCGGAATTTTTCATCGAGCTCGGTGAGGATCACAACGGGGAATTCCAAGCCCTTCGACGCGTGCATGGTCATGACGTGCACGGCGTCCTCCCCGCCCGCTTCGTTGAATTCCACCTCGTAGTCCGCGCTTTTGAGGCGGGACAGAAATTCGTTGACCGTGACGGCGGCGGCGCTCTCGGCGATCAGCCTTCTCACGCGGGAGAGACAGCTCTTCCCGTCCCTGCGCGCGGCGATCTGCGCTTCGAGCCCTTCGGCAAGGAGGGTGGTGATCATCTCCGCCGGCGTGCGTACAAACATGAGCGCGCGGTTGCGTTCCGCCGTCTTGCGGAAGGCGCGCAGTTTTTCGGCGATCGTATCCTCCGCGCCGTACGCGCCGCACGCTTCCCGGAAAGAGCCCTTGGGATGCGCGAGGCGGATCGCGGCGAGCTCCCCCTCCGTAAATTTTCCGATCGCGGACAGCATGGCGGCCGCCATGGGGATGTCCTGCTCGGGATTATCGAGGAAGGAGAGCCAATCGATGATCAGCCGCACCTCGAAGAAATCGCAGATATTGACTTCCGCCGAGGCGGTCACGGGGATCCCGCGTTCGGAGAGCGCCCGCACAATGGGCCCCGCCGCCTTGGTATTTTTCCGCACCAAGACGGCGATGTCGCCGTACATGACAGGCCTTTCGCGGCTGTCTTCGGGATCATCGCGGGAGGAGATGTCGTACCAGCTCCGCCCCATTCCCTCCTGCCTGCCGGCTTCCCGTTCGACGATCTCCAAAACCTTCTCCGCGGTGGGATCCCGCCCCGAGCGGGCGTTGGCTTCCTTGACGCTGTAAACGCCCCTCTCGCCGCCAAGCGCCTCGTCTTCGGCGAGCGGATGAAATTGCACTTCGCCGCGGTAATTTGCGTAGAGGCCGCCGCTTACCATAGGGTCGTATGCGGGCATGGTATGCCCGAAAACGGTGTTGACCGTTTCCAAGATCGCTTCTGCGGAGCGGAAATTGCTGCTGAGGAGCAGGCTCTTATCCCCGAATTCCTGCTGTTTTTGTTCGAAGTAGACCGAGCGGCTCCCGCGGAACCCGTAGATCGCCTGCTTCTTGTCTCCCACCAAAAAGACG
This sequence comes from uncultured Clostridia bacterium, assembly GCA_947627765.1. Lineage (GTDB taxonomy): Bacteria > Bacillota > Clostridia > Christensenellales > Borkfalkiaceae > Gallimonas. The sequence continues at coordinate 17,365 of CANQXA010000025.1, read as the reverse complement.
TCGTCCGCCCCGAGCTCGGAGATGAGCCGTTCCTGAAGGGGGTTGACGTCCTGATATTCGTCCACGAAGACATAGGAATACTTGCCGCGGATGGCTTCCCGCGCCTCTTCGCTCTGCAAAATGCGCAGTGCGAGATGCTCGAGATCGGCGTAATCGAGGACGTTCGCCTCCCGTTTGAGACGGGCGAAATTCTCCCCGTACGAAATGGCGAGACGGGCAAGATCCGCCCCCTGTTCCCGTGCGGAGAGGAAACGGTCGTACTCCCTGCCGCGGTCGCCGATGGGTTTGAGCTCCTCCGCGATCTCTTTGAGGGAAGCGGCAACGGCGCGGAGACGGTCGATGACCCCCGTCTGCCATGCGGTCAGTTTTGCCGTCCGCTGTTGGCTCCTCGGGAAGTCGAACGCGCCGAGCGGCGTGAGCGCGAAGAGGTCCTCCGCCCCGAGAACGGTACGGACAAAGGTCTCCGCGGCGTCCAAGAGCTTCTTGCTCTTATCCAAACCGCTGTCGGACGAGACGTCTCGGCGGACCTCCTCCAACACATCCACCGTGCGGCGGGCACGGCGCTTGAAATCGAGAAGAAGGGCCTTGGCGGCGGCGTCGAAATCGTCGCGCGAGCCTTCGGCGACCTCCTGCAAGATCAGATCCGCGTCGGCATTCCCGCGCGCCTTTTCATAGAGGGAGACGACCGTCTCGCGCAGTTTCTTGTCTTTTTTCTTACGGAAATAGACGCCGAGCAGACGTTCCGCACTGCCGTCGGCGTACGCCGTCTCGAAGGTGAGATCGGCGGCGCGGGCGGAGAGGGTCAAGAGCGCGGCGTCCTCGCCCCCCGCGACGGTAAACCGCGGATCCACGCCGACGAGATAGAAATAGGTACGGATCAGCCGCCCGCAGAAGGAGTGGATGGTGCAGACGTCCGCAAGGGAGAGGCGGGAGAGCTGGCGGGTCAGGTGGGCGCGCAGACTGCCCTCGGGCTCCGCCGCGAGACGGTCCAAAATCGCCCCGCGCAGGCGGTCCCTCATCTGCGCCGCCGCCTTATTGGTAAACGTGACGGCGAGCATCTGCCCGACGTCCGCCCCCTCCAAGAGCAGGGCGACATAGCGGGAGACCATGATCTGCGTCTTCCCGCTCCCCGCGGAAGCGGAGACGATGATCTTGCCGCGGGCGTCGATGGCGGCCTGCTGTTGCGGGGTCATAGAATATGTGCCGCTCATTCTTCCGCCTCCTTCGCAATGCGGGCGATCTCGCCGCACTTGATGCTCTTTTCCTTCCGCGGTTCGCCCGCAAATCCGCACAGCCCGTGGAACCGGCAGACGTCGCAGGCGTCGTCGTAGGGCGAGGGCGCGATGTTCCCCTCCGCCATCTCCTTTTTCGCCCGCTGTGAGACGAGGACGGCATAGTGCAGAAATTGCCCGAACGCCTCTTTCCCGAGCCCCTTTTCCGCGCGCGACCCGTCTACGAAGTTCTCGCTCCTGCCCTTCCCCTTCCGCGAGGGATCCATCGCCTCGACGATCTGCGGGTCGTTACAATAAAATCCGCGCATCCGGAAACGGTCGTCCTTCTCGGAGATATAGTCGTTGTCGGCGGGAAAATAGAAGGCGCCCGCGGGCATGGTACCCTCCGACGCCGCCAAGAGGTAGAGCTCGAGCTGTAATCTCCGCCCCGTGTAATAGGCGAGGGGGGAATCGTCGATCGTGCCCGTCTTGTAGTCGATGATCCTTACGCCGCCCGCGGATTCGTCTACACGGTCTGCCTTGCCCGACATGATCTCTTTGAGGGTGAGCGCGACTTCGGTATCCTTCACGCGGTAGAGGGAATTTTTGATCTGGCGGAAGGAAGCGAGCGAGACGGCGACGCCCTCCTCCACGAGCCGCTTGCCCGTATAACTGCCCGCCGCGGTATCCGAAAGGGACCGCCATGCGGGTTCGCCTAGCAGTGCTTCCCCCTCCGCTCTCGCCAAGGCTACGCACTCTGCTTCCTCTTGAAGGGTGTTGAACTGCCGCGCGACGCGCTCCAAGACGGTGTGGACGAAGTTGCCCGCGTCCGCCGCCTCGACCGACCGCTCCTCGCGGACGTGAAGGGCAAGCGCGTGCCGCATGAAACTGCTGTACGGGCAATCGAAATAGTCTTCGAAAAGGGTGGGCGAAAATCCGCGCCCCGCATAGAGCGCGGCGGCCTCCGCAACCGTGTCCTTCTCCTCCCGGCGGGCGACTTCGATCTTCTCGCTCCGCAGAACTTCCCCGAGCGAGGAAAAACGTTCGATGGTCCCGAAGCGGGCGCCTCCCGCCTCGATCTTTTCCCGTTCGGCGAGATAGGTCATCACCGCGGGGACGGGTTCACAGCAATCGAAGGGGAAGACTTCGGACATGGTAGTGGGCTGAAAGGTCTTGTTGATAAAATAGAGCGCTTCGCTCCGCACCGCCTCCGAGCCCTTTCTGCGGCGCGGGCAGCTCACATAGAGCTCCTCGCGAAAGGAAGTGAGGTTGAGGGCGAGCGCCTCTCTCGCGCGCGCGTTGACCACGGCGATGGCGGGCTCGATCTCCACTTCCAGGCGGCTCAGCCCCTCGATCTCGCTGTCGGTGATGACGGCGGTATCCTGCGAGACGCGGGGCACGTCGTCCGAAAGTCCCGCCGCAAAGAGGACGTCGGCGCGGCAGATCTTGCTCTCGGTGATGTCGCCCACGAACACGGCGTCGGCACAGCGGGGCAGAATGGAGACGGTGAGCGCCTTCATCCCGCTCTCGAGAAGAGCCGCAAACTCGCGGGCGCGGAAGACGCGGTCTCCCGCCACCTCTTCTGCCTCCCGCAGGATCCCTTCGAGGGGGGTGACGTCGAGCAGAACGCTCTCCTTTTCGAGGGAAGCGGAAAGCGACGAGGTGACCTTGTCCCCCTCCGTAAGCGCATAGAGCTTTCTGATCGCGTCGGTATAGAAGCTCCCCTTCGCCTCCGTCTTGCCCTTGAAGAGGTCGAACACGGCGACCATCTTCTCCCGCGCGGCGACGAGCTCATCCCGCGCGCCCGCGAATTCTCCGATCTGACCCGGTTCCTTGACCGCGCGGCGGTAGGCGCCGCGATAAGCGCCGTAGCGGAGCAGGTAGTTGCGGTAAAGCCCCCCCTCCCCGAAATAGGGGGAAGCGGCGAGGGCGTCTACGTCGTCGGGCTGACCGCCGCCCGAGACCGCGCGGAGCGCCGTGAGCGCAAACTGCGCGAAGGGGTGCTGTGAGAAGGGACGTTTGACGTCGGCATAGTACGGGATCTTGTATTCGCGGAACGCCTTCATCGCGGGCAGGAAGTAATCCTCCCCGCCGACGAGCACGGCAATATCGCGATAGCGTTTGCCTTCGGCGACTTTTTTACGGATGAGCGCGGCGACGGTATTCATCTCCTCCGTCTCGTCCGAAGGGGTGAAGGTTCGGACATGGTGCCCCTCGATCTTGCGAATGGCTTCCGTCGAGAAGATCGTATGGGCGAGGATCTTCGCGTCCCCGCCGAGAGAAGAGGGCGCCTCTTTTTGGGAAAATGTGCCGAAGCGCTCCGCAGTCTCGGCGAAAATGCGAGCGGCTTCGCCCGTAAAATAGTTCTCTTTTCCGTCGAGGAAGATCCCCGTGACGTTCCGCGGACCCTCCATCGCCGCCGCAAGGCAGAGGCGCGCCTGCCGCGTGAAGGCGGGGAAGGCGAAAAAGACGATGTCCGTCTCCCGCTCGCGGCGGATCAGCCCGGGAAGGAGCGCGAGATAGCCGTTTTCGTCGAGAAGTCCCCGCTCCGTGAGGAATCCGTGGTATTTTTCCAAGAGGAAGGCGAGATCGGCGAGCTTTTTGCCGAGCATCCCCCCCGTCTCCTCCGCGCAGTTTTTGAGAAGGTTCTCATCGACGCAGGAGGCGGAGAGCTGGGCGATCGTCTCATAGATCGCCTGTGCCGCGGGCGCCGAAAAACAGGAGAGCTCGCCCGCATATTCCGAAAGAAGGGCGGCGATCTCGAGGACGGAGCCCTGTTTGGAGAGCGTGCTCCGCCGCCCGTCCCTGCTTAAAAAGCGGCGGAAGGTCGTCACCTCGGTGAAAAACGTCCCCCCGCACGCGGCGAGCACGGCTTTTTCCGCGAGGAGGGTGAGCCTGTCCTCGCAAAAGACGAGCGTCTTCCGCCCCCTTTCCTCATTCTCCGCCGCGATCTGCCCGAGAGAGGCGAGCGCGTCGTCCAACGTATGCGCACGAACCGATCCTATCATATGTCATCCCGTTTTTTTCTTTTTATTATATCATACCGCCGCGCATTTTCAATGTAAATCTAAAATAATTCCGTTTCCTCTCCGATTTTTTTTTACAAAGACGAAAAAATGTGTTATAATGATAGACAGACGAAAGAGTATCAACGCAGAAGGAGCTCCCCCATGAAGATCAAAAAGATAGCTTGCGCCGCCGCCCTCGCGCCCATTATGCTACTCGCGGCGTGCGGTTCCACTCCCCAGCTCACCGTCAACACCAACTGGTATTCCAATACCAACGTGGGCGACAACATCACGGGCACGAAGGAGGAGCTGCTGTATACCGTCAACTTTGTTCCCGAAGACGACAAGGCGGACTTCCGCGCCGAGTACGATCCCGGGAAGCTGACCATGACCCTCACCGATGAGACGATCTCCTTCGGCGGCGGGACTTCCCCCCAACACGGCTACCATCTGCACACCGAGTATGAGATCAAGGGGCGGTATTACGTCAAAAACGTCGCGGGAGACGAATTTACCGACTTCACCCGCTCCGACGTGTGGTTCCTTCCCGCGGTCTCGGAAAATCTCCGCCCCGTCCGCTCCTATAAGGAGGTACAGTGCGCCGTCCCCGTGACCGCCGCAAAGGAGGCGAAGGACGCCGAGAACGTCTATCACTACTCCTACACCACCGATTATAAAGAGACGCAGTCGGCGACGGTGACCTATAAGGACTTCCTCGAAGAGAACAACAACGCAGAGTACGTCATCAAGCTCGGCAGCGGCGGCTCCTATTTCGACAACGAGGAGATCCTCTTCGCGCTCCGCGGGCTGGACCTCTCCGCCGCCTTCACCTTCCGCACGATCAATCCCATCACCCGTTCGCGCGCCAAGATCTCCACCGTCTCCAAGCCCACCGCCGAATCCGTCACGCTTACCTTCTCCCTCAACGGCGTCTCGGAGGAGCGCACCGTCGATTCCTTCAACTTCGCCATCCGCTACGGCGGCACCAATTCGGGCAGGGCGCAGAACTGCATCTATGCGAAGCGGACGAGCGCGTCCCAAAATACCTACCGCAACATCCTGCTCCGCCTCGAAACCTATGCGCTGAGCTCCCTCGGCACCTTCGTCTACCAGATCAGCGAAGCGACCTTCAACGATAAGTGACCCCTCATACCCAAAAAAGCCCTCTTTGCGGTCGGGGCGCGGGGGCGGGGCTTCCAAACGGCATCGAAAAAGGAGCAACGGTCTTCCGTTGCTCCCTTCTTTTTTGTTGTAAATTTGCCGCGCGGTTGCGGGCTCCGCTTACTTGAGTTCCGCGGTAGCGCCCGCTTCCTTGAGCTTGGCAAGAGCGGCTTCGGCGTCCGCCTTCGGGACCTGTTCCTTGATGACGCCGAGACCTTCGACCGCCTTCTTTGCGTCGGCAAGGCCGAGACCGGTGAATTCGCGGACCGCCTTGATGACGGCGATCTTGTTGGCGCCGAAATCTTTGAGGACGATATCGAACTCCGTCTTCTCTTCTTCCTGGGGAGCCGCTTCCTGCGTAGCGCCCGCACCGCCGCCGACCGCAACGGCCGCCGCCGCGGAGACGCCGAATTCGGCTTCGAGAGCCTTTACAAAGTCATTGAGCTCGACAACGGTCATCGCCTTGACTTCTTCGATAAATTTCTGGATATCCATTTTGATTACCTCCGATGATTTTTATGATTTTTGGTCTGCGATAGCCTTCAAAGCATACGCAAGGTTCGCGATGGGCGCCTGCAAGCAGCCAAGCATCTTTGCGAGGAGCACTTCTCTCGAAGGGATCGCCGCGAGTTTCTTCACACCTTCCGCGTCCACATAAGCGCCGCCGACATAGGCGCTCTTCGGGACGACCTTATCCGCCAGCGCGGGCGTGTCCTTCACAGCCTTGGCGATGATCGAGCAGCCGCTCGTCTCATCGGGGCAGAAGACAAACGCCGTTGCGCCGTTGAGGTCGTTGTCGAAATCGGTGATCCCGAGTTCGTCGAAAGCCTTTCTCACGAGCGTGTTCTTATACACTTTGTACTCGCACTTGGCTTCGCGGAAACGGTTTCTCAGATCGGTGACTTCCTTCACCGTGAGCCTGTCGTAATGCGTGAGCACGACGGACTTCGCGGCGTTGATCTTCTCCTTGATCTCTTCGACGACAACCTTCTTTGCCTCAAAATTTGCCGACATAGTTACCTCCCTAAGCGTTCAAAACGCCGAATAAAAGCTCCGTACGCAGACGGTACGGAGCGGTTCTTAACTTACATTAAGAAGTCCGACCTCGACGGGATATTGAGCGCTCCCAAAGAGACGCACCCGTTGTCTGCGGTCTTTACCTGTTCATGATACAACTTTCCGCCCCGCTTGTCAAGCGATTTCGGGGAAGAAATCGGTCGCTTTCAGCGATAACGGATCACGCCCGTACGCCCACCCCCTTAGTCCCCCTCCGATGGAGGGGGTAGGAAGCGGCCCGTACGCTCGGGCGCCGACCCTACTCGAACAAGCGTTATGGATTACGTCAACTGCGGAGAGACGAGCAGAACGAGGAGCGCGCGGCTTCCCGCAGGGAGCGTACTTCATCGTACGTGACCAAGGGAAATGTAAGCGCGACAAAGTTATGCGACGTCTATACGCAGTTCGTTTAGACGTTCGCTTAGCTCCTCGTGTAGTTGACCTTCACGCCGGGCCCCATCGTCGAAGCCAACGTCACACTCTTGATGTACTGCCCTTTCGCCGCGGCGGGCTTCGCCTTGACGATGGCTTCCATGAGCGCGTTGAAGTTCTCGATGAGCTTTTCGGGACCGAAGCTCTTCTTCCCGATGGGGCAGTGGATGATCGCCGTCTTATCGAGACGGTACTCGACCTTACCTGCCTTGACTTCGGCGACCGCCTTGGCGACGTCCATCGTCACGGTGCCCGACTTGGGGTTGGGCATGAGCCCTTTGGGGCCGAGGATACGGCCGATACGGCCGACGACGCCCATCATATCGGGGGTCGTGATCATGACGTCGAATCCGAACCAATTCTCGGTCTGGATCTTCTGGATCATTTCCTCCGCGCCGACGAAATCCGCGCCTGCGGCCTGCGCCGCGTCCGCTCTCTCGCCCTTTGCGACGACGAGGACCTTCTTCGTCTTACCGGTGCCGTTGGGAAGGACCAAGACGCCGCGGACCTGCTGGTCTGCCTGTCTCGGGTCGATGCCGAGGCGGATGTGCAACTCGATGGTCTCGTCGAAATTGGCTTTCGCGTTCCCGAGGACGACGTTCATCGCCTCGCCCGCGTCGTAAGTCTTGGTCTTATCGTAGGATTGGAGACTTGCCGCATATTTCTTAGACGTTTTCATATCTCTTCCTCCTTACTCCTCGACCGTGATGCCCATACTGCGGGCGGTGCCCTTGATCATGCTCATCGCGCTCTCGAGCGTGGAGCAGTTGAGATCGGGCAGTTTGGTCTTTGCGATCTCCTCGACCTGCGCCTTGGTGAGCTTGCCGACCTTGACCTTGTTGGGGGTCGCCGAGGCAGTCTCGAGCCCGAGCGCCTTCTTGATGAGGACGGGTGCGGGCGGCGTTTTGAGGACGAACGTGAACGAACGGTCCGCATAGATCGTCATGACGACGGGGATGATGAGCCCCTCCTGCGAAGCCGTTCTCGCGTTGAACTCCTTGGTGAAGCCGGGAATGTTCACGCCGTGAGGACCGAGCGTGGAACCCACGGGGGGACCGGGGGTCGCTTTTCCGGCAGGAAGTTGCAGTTTGACGACTGCGGTTACTTTCTTTGCCATAAAAATACTCCTATCTGTGGTTTTATTGGCGGCAGGTTGGATTTACCGCCTCCCACTTCTCTTCGCCGTGGACTACGCTTTTGCGCCCGTCGCGGCGAGGATTCCGAATTTTATCGAGCCCCGTAAAGGGGAACGTTGCGGCGATGATCGCCTTGATTTAATCTTCCTCTTTGGGAATTTCCACCGCGTCGGGAGAGATCTTGGTCATCTGGATGTACTCCACTTCCACGTCCTGTTCCCTTCCGAACATGACGATGGTCACCTTGGCGCGCTGCGTTTCGTCGTTGACTTCGCGGATGGTGCCGAGGAATCCTTCCAAAGGACCGTTGTCGATGGAGACGCGGTCGCCCGCCTTGAAATCGGCGTCCACGACGAAATCTTCAAGACGCATCTTGCGGATCTCGTCCTCCTTCATGGGAATGGGACGCCCCTGCGGACCGACAAACCCCGTGACCCCTCTCGTATTGGTGACGAGATACCAAAGTTGGTTGGAGTAGATCATCTTGATGAAGACGTAGCAAGGCAGAAGTTTGCGCTCGACAACCTTCTTCTTCCCGTTCGCCTTCTCCTCGATGGTCTGCTCCGTGGGGATCTTGACGTCGAAGATCTGATCGTTTAAGTTGTTGTTTTCGATCAGCCTGAAGAGGCTCTCCTTCACCATCGCCTCGTATCCCGAGTATGTGTGGAGGATATACCACTTGGGCTCGGTATCGGTGCTCGGTACCATGCCTTATGCCCCCGTACTGCTTTTAATGTCGGTGAGCAGCTTGAGCAGCTCCGTAAAGCCGATGTTGACGGCGGTGATGATGACGAGGAAAATGCAGACGATGACAATGACGACGCCCGTAGCTTTGAGCGCCTTCGGAAGGGTCGGCCAAGTGACGCGTTTCAGCTCGGAAAAGGTCTCCTTGAGCTTCCTGCCCATACGGACGAAAATGTTGGGCTTTTTGTCCTTCTTCTTGTCCTTTTTGGGGGCGGCTTTGGGCTCCTTCTTTTCGAGGTCTTTCTCGTTGGATTTCGCCATAATGTTTCTCCGATGCGCGTTTGCGCTTACTTGGATTCCTTATGCACGGTGTGCTTTTTGCAGGTGGGGCAGTATTTCTTGAGCTCGAGACGGTCGGGATCGTTTCTCTTGTTCTTGAAACTGTCGTAATTGCGGTTATGGCACTCGGTGCACTCGAAGGTCACTTTCAGCCGCGTAGATTTAACAGCCATTGCGTGAAAACTCCATACAAAAAAATTACACCCCTCAGGTGCGTGATTTGAGTGTATCACAAACCCTGCGGGGTTGTCAACCGATTTTGAAGCCTTTTTGAGGATTTTTTTACAAAAATCGGGGCGGCGGATCCTCTCCGCCGCCCTTCCGCTTTCTATCCCTGTTTACAAAGGCTTATTTCTTCATCGCTTCGACTTGCTTTGCGACTTCTTCGGAGAGGTCCTCCGCCTTCTTCTCGATGCCCTCGCCGCGGACGAAGAACACGAGGCGGTTCACCGAAATCTCCGCGCCCGCGGTCTTGGCGGTCTGCGCAAGGAGCTCTTTTACGGTCACCTTGTCGTCCTTGACGAACTTCTGCTCGAGCAGGCAGTTCTCTTCATAGAACTTCTTCATCTTCCCGAGGACGATCTTCTCGGCGATGGCGGCGGGCTTGCCCTCGTTGAGGACTTCCTGCAACATGATCGCCTTCTCCTTTTCGAGGACTTCGGCGGGCACCTCGTCCGCGCGGATGTAGGCGGGCTTGGTGAACGCGGTGTGGAGGGCGATGTCGTGCGCCAGCGCCTTCACTTCCGCCGTCTCGGGAGCGGCGAAGTCGAGCATGACGCCCATCGTGCCGCCCATGTGGATATAGGTCTCGATGAATCCCTCCGTCTCATAGAGGGCGAAGCGGCGCACGGAGATCTTCTCCCCGATGACGCCCGTCTGCTCGGAAATATAGGTCTCGACCGTTTTCCCCCCACCCATGTCCGAGGTGAGGAGCGCGGAAACGTCCGCGGGCTTGGTCGTTGCGATCTGCTTTGCGATGCTTTCCACGACGGCGCGGAACTTCTCTCCGTTGGCGACGAAGTCGCTCTCGCAGTTGACTTCGACGAGCACGCCCGTCTTCCCTTCGACGAAGGCGGATACGACGCCCTCCGCCGCGACCTTGCCCTGCCTCTTCTGGGCTTTGGCGATGCCGCGCTCGCGGAGGATCTCCGCCGCACGCTCAAAGTCGCCGTCGGCTTCTACGAGCGCTTTCTTGCAATCCATCATGCCCGCGTCGGTCTGTTCGCGGAGCTTCATAACGTCCTTTGCGGAAATTGTTGCCATTTTAGGTTCCTCCATTGGATGATTTGCTCGGTTATTCTTCGCTGTTTGCGACGACTTCTTCGATGTCCTTGGGCTGTTCTTCGGTCTCCGCCGTCTCGGTCTCATAGACGGGCGTCTCGCCCTGGTTCGCCTCGATGACGGCGTTGGCGATGACGGAAGAGATCAGCTTGATGGCGCGGATGGCGTCGTCGTTGCCGGGAATGACGTAATCGATGAGGTCGGGATCGCAGTTAGTATCGGTGATGGCGACGATCGGCACGTGCATCTTGCGCGCTTCGGCGACGGCGATGTCCTCATTGTGGGGATCGACGACGAACATCACGCCGGGCATCCCGTGCATCTCTTTGATGCCGCCGAGGTTCTCGCGGAGCTTGCCCATCTCCTTTTTGAGCCCGAGGACTTCCTTCTTGGGAAGGAGGTCAAACTCGCCGCTCTGCTCCATTCTCTCGAGCTTTTCGAGATAGTCGATACGGGAGCGGATGGTCTTGAAGTTGGTGAGGGTGCCGCCCAGCCAGCGGGAATTGACGTAGAACTGCCCGCAGCGCTCAGCCTCTTCCTTGATCGCGTCCTGCGCCTGCTTTTTGGTGCCGACGAAGAGCACGCTCTTGCCCTGCTTCACCGATTCGACGACGAACGTATACGCCACTTCGATGAGTTTCGCCGTCGTTTCAAGGTCGATGATGTGAATGTCGTGACGGGCGGCGAAGATGTACTTCTTCATCTTGGGGTTCCATTTTCTCGTCTGGTGCCCGAAATGGACGCCCGCTTCGAGAAGCTGTTTCATGGTGATAACTGCCATAATTCCTCCGTTTCTCCTCTCTCCCGTGCGACAGTTTCCGCTCCTTTCCCCGCATGAAAGATTTACGGGGCACGGCGAGCGGCGCAGAGGGAGATGTGGATTTGCCGCGGGAAATTTTTCCCGCAGACTTCATCAGTATACCATAGACGGAAACTTTTTGCAACTTGTTTTGACGGGTGAATGCGGAATTTTTGGGCGCGGAAGACGAAAAAGAATGACGCTGTCCCCTTTTTCCCGCATTCGCCGCCTTCGGCAAAGCGCGGACGGGAGAAAACTCCCCCATCTCCCCTGTTTTTCGTCTTCCCGCGCAAAGGGGGCGGCGGACGCAACCGCGTCCGCCGCCCCTTTTTCCCTCCGTTTATTCGGCGGAGAAGTCTTCCTTGCCGACGCCGCAGAGCGGGCAAGAGAAGTCGTCGGGAATGTCCTCCCACTTGGTGCCGGGCGCGATCCCGTTGTCGGGATCCCCCGTCTCTTCGTCATAGACATAGCCGCAGACGTTGCAAATGTACTTCATATCGATTGCCTCCTTTTTGATTTTTACGAATTTGATTTTTACGAATTGACGTCCTTTGCGATCTCGTCGGCGAGCGCGGTCAGCGCGGCGGCGGAATCCTCCTTCACCGCGGAAAGAAGGGTCACCTTTTCGCCGATTTGGGTCAGGTTCTTCATGGCGGCGAGCTCCGCCTGCATATAGGCGCCCGCCTGCGGCGACCAGCTCCCGTTTTCGACGATCGCGTACTTTCTGTTCTGATAGTTGTGCGCTTTGAGGTCGCGCAGGAAATCTTCCATGGTGATGAAGATGCCGTTGTTGTACGTCGTCGAGCAGAACACGGCATGGGAATAACGGAACGCTTCGGAGAGGAGCTCTGAGACATGGGTATGGGATACGTCGTATACCTTCACGAAAACGCCCTGTTTTGCGATCGCGCCCGCGAGGATCTCGGCGGCGTTCATCGTATGCCCGTAGACGGAGGCGTAAAATACCGCGACCCCCTTCTCCTCGGGCAGATACTTGCTCCAAAGGTCGTACTTTTTGAGCAGGAAGGAGAAATTCTCCCGCCAGACGGGTCCGTGAAGCGGGCAGACCAGCCTCAGATCGAGCCCCGCGGCCTTTTTGAGCACACTCTGCACCTGTACGCCGTATTTGCCGACGATGTTGAAGTAGTACCTGCGGGCGTCGTCGAGAAAATCGCGCTCGAATTGCACTTGGTCGGCGAAGATGGCGCCCGAGAGCGCGCCGAACGTCCCGAAGGCGTCGGCGGAAAAGAGGATCCCGTCCTCGGGAATGTAGCTCATCATGACTTCGGGCCAATGCACCATGGGCGCGAAAACAAAGGTGACTGAACGTCTACCCACGGACATGGTATCCCCCTCCGCGACGAGATGGATGCGCTCGCTTGGAAACGGGAAGTAATTTTTCAGCATTCCCTCCACCTTGCGGTTGGTGACGACGGTCGCCTCGGGATATTTTTCGATGAGCCGCATGACGCTTGCGGAATGGTCGGGCTCCATGTGGTGGATCACGAAATAGTCGAGCGGTCTGCCCGCGAGCGCGGCTTCGAGGTTTTCGAGGAAGAGGTCGCAGACGGCGCTGTCCACGGTGTCGAAGAGCACCGTCTTTTCGTCGGTCAAAAGATAGGAATTGTAGGAGACGCCGCGGGGCACGGGGAAGGCGCTCTCGAAGAGGGCGAGACGCCTGTCGTTTCCGCCGAGATAGTAGAGATCTTTGGAGACTTTTATAACGTTTTGCATGGTTCCTCCGCGCAAAGTTTTCCCAAATTATACCATATTTTCGGCGAGATTGCAACTCCGCAAACCCTCCTTGGAAAAATTTCCGCAAAGAGCTGTCCGCGGGCGTACAAAATGCGGGAGCGCCGCACATCGGGGCAAAATTTTTTGCCGCAAGCGCTTGTATTTCCCGCCAAAATATGGTAGAATATCAAGGAAAGAATTCTCGCGCCTGCGAGAAAGTAAAACGGAGGGAAACAATATGCAATATTCTCGCGAAGTGGAAGAGATGTGCTGCGTTGCGAAGGGACCCAAACACGATCCCGCCCCCATCCCCGAAGAGGGCAAGTGGGTATGCGCAAAGCAGATCACCGACATCAGCGGCTTCACGCACGGCATCGGCTGGTGCGCACCGCAGCAGGGCGCCTGCAAGCTCACCCTGAACGTCAAAAAGGGCGTGATCCAGGAAGCGCTCGTCGAGACCATCGGCTGTTCGGGCATGACCCATTCCGCCGCCATGGCCGCGGAGATCCTGCCCCACAAGACGATCCTCGAAGCGCTCAATACCGACCTTGTCTGCGACGCGATCAACACCGCGATGCGCGAGCTCTTCCTTCAAATCGTCTATGGCAGAACGCAGTCCGCATTCTCCGACGACGGGCTCACGATCGGCGCCGGGCTTGAAGACCTCGGCAAGGGTTTGAGGTCGCAGGTGGGTACCATGTACGGAACCGCCCTGAAGGGAGTTCGGTATCTTGAAATGGCTGAGGGCTACGTCACCCGCCTCGCGCTCGACGGCGACAACCAGGTGATCGGCTACGAATTCGTCTCCCTCGGCAAGATGACCGACTTCGTGAAGAAGGGGCTTACCCCCAACGAGGCGTGGGAGAAGTCTCTCGGGCACTACGGCAGATTCGCCGAGAATCAGGGCGCGGTGAAATACATCGACCCCCGCAAGGAATAAGGAGGTGCGTTATGGCTCTGTTTGAAGGTTATGAAAGAAGGATCGATAAGATCATGGCTACGCTCAAGGAGTACGGCATCTCCTCCATCGAGGAATGCAAAGAGATCTGCCTTTCCAAGGGCGTAGATTGCGAAAAACTCGTCCGCGGGACCCAGCCCATTTGCTTTGAAAATGCGGTTTGGGCGTATACCGTCGGTGCGGCGATCGCCATTAAGAAGGGTTGCACGCGCGCGGCGGACGCCGCCGAAGCGATCGGGATCGGCTTGCAGTCCTTCTGCATCCCCGGCTCCGTTGCCGAGAACCGTCAGGTCGGGCGCGGGCACGGCAATCTCGGCATGATGCTCCTCTCCGAAGAGACGGAGTGCTTCTGCTTCCTCGCCGGGCACGAGTCGTTTGCCGCCGCAGAGGGCGCGATCTCCATTGCGCTCAACGCCAACAAGGTGCGTAAGAATCCCCTCCGCGTCATTCTGAACGGTCTCGGCAAGGACGCGGCGATGATCATCTCCCGTATCAACGGCTTCACCTACTGCGAGACGGAGTTTGACCCCTACACCGAAACGGTGAAGGTCACCAAGCGCGTCCCCTATTCGGACGGCCCCCGCGCGAAGGTCAACTGCTACGGCGCGGACAACGTACCCGAGGGCGTTGCGATCATGAAGCTCGAGCACGTCGGCGTGTCCATCACGGGCAATTCGACGAACCCCACCAGATTCCAGCACCCCGTCGCGGGGACCTATAAGAAATGGTGCGTGGAGAACGGCGTGAAGTACTTCTCCGTCGCATCAGGCGGCGGCACGGGCAGGACCTTGCACCCCGACAACATGGCAGCCGGGCCTTCCTCCTACGGGATGACCGATACCATGGGCAGAATGCACTCCGACGCGCAGTTTGCGGGCTCCTCGTCCGTTCCCGCGCACGTCGAGATGATGGGCCTCATCGGCATGGGCAACAACCCGATGGTCGGCGCGACCGTCGCCGTTGCCGTCGCCGTGCAGGAAGGCATGTCAAAGTAAGAAAAAGCGGGAGCGGGCGAACATGCCCGCTCTCTTGATATTTTGGGGGAAAGCCATGAAGAACATCTCTCGTGCGATGAGTTTTTTCATCGTATTTCTCATCTATGTGTTCGCGGCGGGGGTGGGCGTCGGAATCTACCTCGCACTCCCGCTTTCCTTCTGGTTGAAGCTCCTCATCGCGGACATGGGCGCCACGGTTTTCGTCTTCATCTTCAGTTTGATCTTTAAGAACGCCTCCGTTTACGATCCGTATTGGAGCGTTCAGCCCATCGTCATCGTGCTCGCCTTTGCCCTTCGAGAAGAGCCCCTTACCGCCGTGCACATTCTTCCGCTTACCGCCGTCCTCATATGGGGCGTGCGCCTCACGGCGAATTGGGCGTACACCTTCCGCGGGCTCGGCTATGAAGATTGGCGGTATCAAATGCTCAAAGAGAAGACGGGCAAGTTCTATCCCTTCGTCAACTTCTTCGGGATCCACATGGTGCCCACCCTCGTCGTCTACGGGTGCGTGCTCCCCGTGGTGTTCACCTTTGAAGAGAACCCCGCCTTCAATGCGGGGTGCGCCGTCTTTTTCGCCCTCTCCATTCTTGCCGTCCTCTTGCAGGGAACGGCGGACTGTGAGATGCACGCCTTCAGAAAGAAGGGCACGGGCGGTTTTATCAGGAAGGGGCTCTGGAAATATTCCCGCCACCCCAACTACCTCGGCGAGATCGCGATGTGGTGGGGCGTTGCGCTTGCCTTTGTCTGCCTGATCCCGCACCGCTGGTATCTCATCGCAGGGGCTCTGGCAAATACTCTCCTCTTTCTCTTTGCGAGCATTCCGCTTGCGGATAAGCACCAATCGCGCAAAAGGGGATTTGAGGCATACAAGCGGAATACCCGCATGCTTCTGCCCGTCTATAAGAAACAAAAATAGGAGCGAACAATGCGTCTTTTTGATCATCTTGTCGTAGAGACCCGCCCCAAGGCTCATCCGAAAAATATCGTCTTTTGGCGGGATTACCGCATCACAGTGCTCAGCGAGCGGCTCTTCCGCCTCGAACAGAGCCCTTCTGCAAAATTTCGCGATGACGCCACACAAGTGGTATGGTTTCGCGACATGGTACCCACCGATTTCGTCATATTCCAAGACGAAACGTCGTTCACCGTCCAAACTGCGGCATGCAAACTCATCCTCCGCGAGAAGCGGGAGGACTGCGCGGTGGAGCTTGACGGGGAGAAGATCGGGCTCGACAACGGCGAAAATCTTTTCGGCACCTACCGCACCCTCGACGGGTGCGACGGCGATTCCTACGCCTACGGCAAAGTGCCCGAGCGGGTCAGGCTCGGAACGGGCGTATGCTCGCGGAGCGGCGTCGCGCTCTTCGACGACGCGGCCTCATTGACGCTCGGGGAGGACGGCGAGGTGCGCCCCGAACGCGGGGAGGGGACGGACGAATATATCTTCGCCTTCGGGAAAGATTTCCGCGGCGCAGTTCGCGCCCTCTATATGCTCACGGGTCCTACGCCCATGATCCCGCGGTATGCTCTCGGGAATTGGTGGAGCCGCTATCACGCCTACAGCGATCGGGAATATCTCACCCTTCTTGAGAGGTTTCGGGCGCACCGCGTTCCGCTCTCTGTCGCCACGATCGACATGGATTGGCACTATTCCTATTCCGTCGAAGAGGACTGCGGCCTCAAAGCGACGGGACGCAATACGCGCGTCTATGGCGTCACGCCCGATAATGTCGGGTGGACGGGCTATACCTGGAACAAGCATCTCTTCCCCGATCATGCCGCCTTTTTGAAGGAACTCTCGGCGCGCGATCTCAAGGTCACCTTAAACCTGCATCCCTCGGGCGGCGTGCGCTGGTGGGAGGAGCGGTACGAGGAGATGTCGCGGGCGATGGGGCGCGATCCCTCAAAATTCCTTCCCGTCGCATTCGACTTCTCCGATCCCGCCTTCATCAACAACTATTTCGCCGTTTTGCACAGGCCTCTCGAAGAGGAGGGCGTGGAATTCTGGTGGATCGATTGGCAACAGGGAACGCAGTCGGCGATGGAAGGGCTCGACCCGCTCTGGGCGCTCAACCATTACCACTATCTCGAGGCGAAGAGGGCGCATGCCGCCCCGCTCATCCTATCGCGCTATGCGGGGATCGGGTCGCACCGCTATCCCGTCGGCTTCTCGGGGGATACCTTCATCACATGGAAGACGCTCGGATACCTTCCCTACTTCACCGCGACGGCCTCCAATATCGGCTATACATGGTGGAGCCACGACATCGGCGGGCATCAGCAGGGGGAGACGGACGGCGAGCTCTATGTCCGTTTCATCCAGTTCGGCGTGTTCAGCCCCATCTGCCGCCTGCACAGCACCTGCGCGGAGACGGTCACCAAGGAGCCTTTCGCCTATTCGGGCGGCAAGGGGGAGATCGCCGCAAACTATCTCCGCCTCCGCCACCGCCTCGTTCCCTACCTCTATACGGCGGCGCACCGCACGCACGAAGAGGGCATCGCGCTCATCGAGCCACTTTACTATCGGAATGTTGAGGAAGATGCCTACCGCTTTGAAAACGAATACTATTT
>CANQXA010000024.1 GCA_947627765.1 uncultured Clostridia bacterium | reverse complement strand
TTCTTCTCATCCCTCTCGGGGGTTACCGCTTCGTATTCATCTTCATCTCCTGCAATATTCGGTGCGGGAACAGTCACTTTCTCCGTGATCTTCTCTTCGCTTCGAGCGGGAATAAAATGGATTCTATTCTTTTTTGCATTCTGTTCGGCAAGCTCTGTTTTATGCCTCCGATCCGCTTCCGCGAGATCGTCCAAATAAGACGTACCTTCCTTGGGCTTATAATCCTTATATAACTTCTTCAACCGCTTAATGTCCCGAGTAGAACACGTTGCGGGAATACGGTCACGGTAGGCGTCCATCGATGCAAGTTCCACGAGTTGCGTGTAACTGAAATTAAAATACTCTATCCGTAAAAGCCCCTGCTCGTTGCAAAACTTTCGGTAAACCATAATAAGATTGGCGACGGTCCTCTTCTTAAACCCGAAAATGTCTTTGCAAAACTTATAAAAATTCGAATAACCGTCGTTCACCGTACCACTCGCGGTTTGACGGACCACATGATACAGTTCATCCCGATCAATTTCCGCAAGACACGCACCAATAACAAAAAAATCCGATTTAATTCTATCCTGTCCCGCACGGACCTGTGCGTGTAAATTACGCACACGGTCATACATCATCTGCTGTGCTTCCGCTTCGATCTTCGTATTGGCACCCGTTCGTTCGTCGTAATACCATGTGGCGCTTTTCATCTCACGCCGCACAACTTCCAATAATTCTTGCATTTCAAAACCCTCACTTTATAACTTCCCGCCATACGGGTATTTCCTCTTATCCTTTTCATCCGGCGTCACAATCTTGCGGCGCCGGAATCCGAGGGTTTTGCGTTGCCGGTCAGAGGAATTGCACCTCCCGCGAAAACGTGACTTTCCCGTCGCCGCCCGCGAGTCTCTCTTTAGCCATAAAGCAGTCTAGGGTAGATTGCTCTATAAGATTTGGCCAAAATTACAAAAACCGGCATTTACTGCCTTGAAGTCTGCCTAAGGACTTTTAGAACAAAAAATAATGCGGAGACGCCGTCCTTTTTCAGACTTCCATCTTCGCAATAAATATTAACACTTACATGTAAAAATTTTTTGAAAAAATTTTGGAAAATGTATTGACATTCCGTTAATGTCATGTTATAATGACATTAACGGAATGTGTGCAGGATCCCGTTTCGGAAGGGGAGACGATCGGGGCGCCGCAAGCCGTAAATCCGATTGAGAGGTGTAAGAGTCATGACAAAGAAACTCACAAAACTTGGGTTTCTCGCTGTGCTTCGGAACCCCGTGCGCTTGGTCGTCGCTCTCCTGCTGACCGTATTTTCGATCGGCGTGACCTCTTGTATGCTAACATTACGTGGATTTGACCAAATTTCCATGGAACGGGAGCTCCTCTTGAAGGCGCCGGACGCAGAATTCATCACCCTCACCGTTGGGGACGGTATTTTGGAAGGCGAGGGTACGCACTTCCCCTCTTACGGTCTTAATGTTAAGCAAGCCGAAGAGTTGGGGGCGCGCCTCTCGGAGTTCGGTTGCCCATATGCCTATCGCACGGAGAAATCGGCTGTAATTGATTACAGCCGATTTTTTCGTGACCAAAAAAAGGCGGGCACATTCGACGAAGAGGATAATTTCGCGCCCTATGCTCCATGGACCGGATCGAACGAATTCACCACCGGGGAAGCGATGATCGCGTTAAGCTTCCTTCAAATGCGCGGAACGGTCTTTTCCGGCGAGGAGTTTTTGCAGGAAGCGGGGATCCCGCTCTATGGAAGGCTCCCCGCCGGGTTGAACGAGGTCGCAGTGCCCGACTACATCTATCGCTCCTTTTGTATGTACGGCTACTATGATCCCTTCACGGGAGAAACGGCGGATATCCGTTCCGAAGATGACCTCATCGGAAAAACGGTCTATTTATGGGCGGGCTGGGATTGGTATTATCAATCGCTCGATGAAGTCGTCCCCGCGAAGATCGTGGGGATCATGGGGGTCGATCTCACGTCGGAACGCTTTTTGAAGTATCTCGGTACCACGCAACAAGACCCGAGTTCGACGGTTGCAAACAGCGAAGGGCTTTGTTTGATCGTGGAAGACCCGGGTTATACGATCCCCGTCTTTGCGACCGCCGTCTCCAAAGAATATTTTGAAAAATGCGGCGAATTATACAAAATGACCGGCGTCAGCGTGGTGCGGGATACGCCCTATTTCGACGAATGGTTTCGGTTGGCAACGAGTTGGCGAAAGTGGCAGTATCCGGGCAAGGCGTTCCCTTCCATGAAGACGAAGATCTCCTATCGGTATCCGGGCGGGAGCGGTTCCCTGTTAAACGGTTTGAGCTCGGTGTACAGTCGGCGCATTGCTCCTTACCGTGTTCTTCTGAACCTTTCGCCCCTCTTCCTTGTCGTCACGGTGGGGTATTTCGTCTATTTCTGCCTTGCGTCGGTCAACGCAAAATCCCGCTCGATCGGCGTCTTGCGCTCCCTCGGCGCCACCAACCGCCAAGTCTTTTTGAGCTTTGCTGTCCCGCTGATCCTCTTCGGGCTGATCGCGGGCGCCTGTTCCATTGCGATCCCGCTATGGTACGTCCATTCGATCAACTATGCGCGCAGTGCGATCAATATCGACGGGGAAATATTTTGGACCAAATACTATTTGAGCGAGCCGCTCTTTGCGGTATCTCCGCTGAGTTATGTCTTTTCCTTCGTATTTCCCATCATCGTGGGTTTGGTCTCGGTGGGGATCGTCCTCTTCCTATGTCGGAAACGGTCGGTCGCCCAAACGTTGAGCCGCGCCCCCCGCTCGCTCTTCCGGAGGAAAAAATATTGAAAAATTTTGGAAGGAAGGATTGACATTCATTTTACACTGTGATAGAATGACATTAAGGAGTGGGCAAAATCTACCATGTACAAACGTACAGAAGCGAAAACGAACGATAGGGGGTACAGTATGGGAGCTACGAGCCAAAAATTCGGCTGGAAAGCGCTGTTCCGAAATCCTTTTCGCGCGATCATAGCGTTTTTGGTGGCGGTGGTTTCGTTTGCGGCTGCGGGATTTTCCATCTTTACACACACCTATCAATTCGAAGATTTTGATAGGAATCGATATTTTTCCTCAGAAAATTCGTTTACAAATATTATTATAATGCAAGAAGGACGTGGGAGCAATCAGCCGATCGATTATCAAGACTATGGAGTGCTGATGGAGAAGCTCGAAGAGATCGGTTGCGGATATGCTTTATGTCATGAAGGTCGAGGGGCGTCACCCTATCCGGGGATGGCCTTCGGCCCTTATTTTCTTAATTTCTATTTGGGCTTGGGCGGGGACATCGGAGAGTGGGATGCGTCCACCTTCACCTATCTCGGTAGCAGATTCGGAGAGCTCAACGGCGAGCGGCTTATCGCTCCCTATGTCGATCCGCTTTGGGACGGGTACGGGAATGGATATGTTCACTCATCGCAAATCTTTCGGGATTTTTTCGGGCGGCGACCGTTTTCAGTAGCGAGGAAACGGTCGAAGAATTTGGCTATCGCTTAGTAGGTAAACTCCCCGAAAAGATCGACGAAGTCGCGATCCCGCAATGGCTCTACAACAGCTTTCTTTGCTACGGTTATCGGAACCCGGAGACGGGCGAGGAAACTCCCATTCGCTCGGAAGAGGATATTCTCGGGAAAACGATCATGCTTGCCTCCGAGTTCTGGAAAGCGCCCGGCGTCGGTCCACAGCCGTTTGAAGCCGAGATCGTGGGGGTCATGCATTCGGAAATCGAAAACGATCCGTGGTTTTTGGGGGACACGTCGGATCCCTATCCCGCCAATGTAGGCGTCATCGTCAGTTTTGAATATTTGCAGAATTGCAAGAGGACGACGAGTAGCGGCGACGGGTATGTCACTTGCGCGGTAGTCTCCCGCTATGGGGAACACGCCGAGGAGATCTATACTTGGCTCAATTTGTGGAAAAAGGGGTTGGATACCGAAGCTCTTTTGGCGCGTTGGGCATGGTGCGAAGAGCCGGGGCTCTTCACCTACGACCTCGAATCGGGCGATGGAGATTGGCTCTATATGGCGATGCGCATTCTGTTCACCAACGAGATCTCGGTCTACTTTAAGCCCGTTCCCTATCTCGGAGTATTTGCGGCGGCGATCCTTGGATATTTTGCGGCGAGCACGGTATACGGCAAGCGGCGGAGCGTGGGGATCTTGCGCTCGATGGGGGCTTCCCGCAAACGGATCTTTCTTGCGGTCTTGCTCCCCTTGGCTGTCTTCGCCCTCGCCGTCTCACTCATTACGTTCGGCGCGGAGTGCGTGATCCTGCATTTCACGAACGCAAAGCTCAAATCCTTGATCGTTCCTTTCGACGTGAACGCAAAATTTTATTATTTCTTTACCTTGAATTGGCAGACCCTGCTCTTCATTTTTGCGGTGCCGCTGTTGATCGTGTGTATAGTGGCGGCGGTTTTTACATGGATGGAGTCGCAAAAGCCCGTCGCCCAAACGTTGAGCCGCGCCCCCCGCTCGCTCTTCCGGAGGAAAAAACATTGAAATTCCTTACCGTTATCCGCATGGGGTTGAAAGACCTCATCTCCCATCCCGTCCGTACGCTCGCGGTCCTCTTGATCGCGGCGGCGGCGTTCGGGCTCCTCGGCGCCTCGGTCAACGCGGCGGCGTTCGATTACGATTACGCCAGGCGCGAGGGGCTCTATTCGGACGGGCACGATTACGCCGTTTCCCTGTCCCGCTACGAAGGCGACCCCGCTCTCTTTTTGGAGAAGGCGGGGCGGAGCGGCATACTCGCCAAGGCCGCGGAGATCTCGTATACCGAGACGCCGCTGGTGGATTGGGCGTTCTTTACCGCGGAGAGCGCCCTTCCCTCGCCCGCCGCGCAGATCGCGCCCCCCGCCTATTTGCTCGCGGCGGCAGACGGCATGGAAGACTTCGGCGTCGGGGTGATCGGGCGGCTTCCCGAAAAGCGGGATGAAGTCGCACTGCCCGTTTGTATGTACGCCTTATTCCGCGAGCGCGGGTATTACGACAGGATCGCGTATCCCCCCGAGGGCTCATTGGAGGAGGGTTATACCTTCGACCCGCGCGGCGTCCGCGCCGTGCCCGATCCCCAAACGCTCGCAAACGGGAGCTTCCGCGTTCTGCTCCGGACGGAGGGCGAACCGCTCGCGGCGACGATCGTCGGCGTGGTCGATTACGGCGTCTGCCCGCACGAGCACACCGCTTCCGCCTATACCATGCCCGAAGTCTACGATAACTTATTCGTCTCACGCGCCTATTTGGAGGAGTACTCCGCCCTGATCTCGGGGCATATCGACAGCCTCCTCTTCCCCAAGGGAAAGGACGTCGCCGCCGACGAAACGTTTTATCGTACGGTGTTGGACGAGGGGCTGACCTTCTCCTCCGCCGCGCTCACCGCGATCGAGAACAGCGGCTCCATCCTGCTCAAAATGAAGCGCACCTTCCTTTGGATCGGCGTGGGGCTCTCGGTCTTCTGCGCGGGGCTCATCTATCAGTTCATCTCCTTTTCGCTCGAGAAAAAGAAGAGCGAGATCGGCGTCCTCCGCGCGCTCGGCGCGGGCAGAAAGGACATCTATCGGATCTTTTTGACGGAGAGCCTTCTTCTCGGGCTGATCCAAGCCGCGCTCGGCATCCTTTTGACGGGGATCCTCATCCCTTCCATAAACCGTACGCTTGTCAGAGAACTCGCGGCGCCCATCGTCTTTATGCGCTTTACGGCTTGGGCGCCTCCCGTGATCTTTTTAGTCAGCCTCGCCGTCTCGTTTGTCGCCTCCTTCCTGCCCATCCGAAAGACGGCAAACCGTTCGCCCGTCGAAGCGATCCGTATCAATGAAATTTAAGGAGCACAAAATGTTTGAAGCAAAAAATTTGAAAAAGATCTATCCCGTCAAGAAGGGGGAAGATGTCCTTGCGCTCAAAGGCGTCAGCATTACGTTCCCCGAACGCGGCATGGTGTTCATCTTGGGAAAGAGCGGGAGCGGCAAGAGCACGCTGTTGCATCTGCTCGGCGGGCTCGATAAACCCACGGAAGGGGAGATCGTGCTCGACGGAAAATCGAGCAAGGACTTCCGCGACCATGATTGGGACGAATACCGCAACCGCGACGTGGGATTTGTCTTCCAAGAGTACAACCTGCTCCCCGAGTTCACCGTGCGGGACAACATCGCGATCGCGTTGGAGCTTCAAAAGAAGAAACCCGATAAGGAGACGGTGGAGCGGATCCTCGGGCGGGTGGAACTTCAAGGGGTGAGCGGGCGCAAGCCGGGCGAACTTTCGGGCGGACAGCGCCAGCGGGTCGCGATCGCGCGCGCCCTCGTAAAGGAGCCCAAGATCATCTTCGCCGACGAACCCACGGGCGCTCTCGACGCCGCGACGGGCGAATCCGTCTTACAGCTCCTCAAAAGCCTTTCCGCCG
This sequence comes from uncultured Clostridia bacterium, assembly GCA_947627765.1. Taxonomy (GTDB): domain Bacteria; phylum Bacillota; class Clostridia; order Christensenellales; family Borkfalkiaceae; genus Gallimonas. Next base: position 17,262 of record CANQXA010000024.1, on the reverse strand, counting down.
AGAAGCTCGTCATCGTGGTCTCCCACGACCGCGAATTTGCCGAGAAGTTCGGCGACCGCGTGATCGAGATCGCGGACGGGACGATCGTCTCGGACAGCGCGCAAACCCCCTCGGAGGGCGGCTCCGCGGAAGACGTCCCTTCGGGCTTAGAAGAAAGCGAAGAGGCGTAAGAAGGAGGGAAGAAGGGGAAAAACGGGAAGACGGGCGCGCCGAAAAAAGTGGGATGAAGTGACCGGGGAAGGATAAAAAATCCTTGCAATCCCTCCCGACGAGTGATATAATATCGTGCGGGAGCTCCCCCGCTTGCGGAGGGGAATAGGTCATGAAACTCAAACGGAAACTGAAAAAACCCACAGGGCGCCAAGTTTCGAGATTTGCGCTCAACGCATTTTTCGTGGTGATCGGCAACGCGATCACGGCGGGGGGCGCGGCGCTGTTTATCGTCCCCAACGGCTTTGTTATGGGCGGGACGACGGGGATCGGCATCTTCGTGCGCAACCTCCTGCCCGAGACGTTCGCATGGCGCGAGTGGATCGTCAACATTACGGTCTACGCCGCGAACATCGCCCTCTTCATTCTCGGCGCCTTCCTGCTCGGAAAACGGTTCGCCCTCTCCACCCTTGCGGGGACCTTCCTCTACCCCGGGTTTATGTCCCTCTACAACATCGCGAGTGAAGCTTACATCAAGCGCTACGGTGCGCCCATCGGCATGGTGGGGAACGGTACAGACGCCATATTCGGCGGCAACTTGATCCTGACGGCGGTGCTCGGCGCCCTCATGTTCGGCTTCGGCATCGGCGTCGTGATCCGCGTGGGCTCCTCGACGGGCGGCACCGACATCCCCGCCCTCATCCTGCATAAATTTTTCGGATTTTCGGTCTCCGTCGTCCTCTGGATCACCGACATCCTCATCATCCTGTTGCAATTCATCGCCCGCGTCAATATCAACTTCATCCTCTACGGGATGCTGATCTCCCTCATTTCCAACATCGTCATCGGCCATGTCTCGCCCATCGGCGTACGGCAGACGCAGGTGAAGATCGTCAGCCGGAAGTACGAGGAGATCCGCGATATGATCCTAAACAAGGTCAGCCGCGGCGCGACCGTACTTTACGGCGAGACGGGCTACCTCAAAGAGGAATGCCGCATGGTACTCACCGTGATCTCCCACCGCCAGCTCCCCGTACTGAAAGCGGAGGTGCAGAAGATCGACCCCGAGGCGTTCATGACGGTCTCGGTCGTCTCCGAGGTGCGCGGCAGAGGGTTCTCCTCCGAGGGTGTGGACTTCCTCATTCCCGAAGACAAAAATGTGCCGACGGCGTTCCACAGCGCCAAGAAGCCGGACAAAGAGACCAAAAAATAGGAAAAACGTAAAAAGAGCGCCGCCCGCCGAAAGAATTTCGGCGGGCGGCGCTTCTATTTGGCGTCAACCGCGTTGATAAATGCTCTTGCCGCGGCTGTCGATGGCGACGACGGCGGGAAAATCCTCCACTTCGAAGCGGTATACGGCCTCGCTGAGCAGATCGGGGAAGGCGACGAGCTCGCTCTTTTTCACGGCGTGCGCATAGAACGCGCCCGCCCCGCCGATCGCGGCGAAGTAGACGGAACCCGTTTCGGCGAGCGTACGGCGCACCTCCTCGCTCATTTCGCCCTTGCCGATCATCCCACCGAGCCCGAGACGAAGGAGCCGCGGCGCATAGGCGTTCATCCTTGCAGACGTCGTCGGTCCGCAGCTTCCCGTCGCCATACCCTCGGGCGCGGGACAGGGACCCGCATAGTAGATATAGGCGCCCTTGATGGGAAACGGGGGTACCATGTCCGCGTCGAGCAGTTCAAAAATGCGTTTATGGGCGCAATCCCGCGCGGTGAAGACCGTCCCCGTGAGCAAAACGCTCTCCCCCGCGCAGAGGGCGGCGGCGTCCTCTTTGGAGAGGGGCAAACGGAGCTTTTTCATAGGACCTCCTTTTCAAACCGCACGCAGTGACACTGCATATTGACGGCGACGGGGAGCCCCGCGATATGGGTGGGGATCACTTCCGCTTGCACGGCGAGCGCCGTCGTTTTGCCGCCGAATCCCTGCGGGCCGATCCCGAGCCCGTTGATCCGTTCGAGGACTTCCCGTTCGAGACGGGCAACCTCTTCCCGCGGGTTTTGGGATCCGACGGGGCGCATCAGGGCCTTCTTTGCGGCGAGCGCACAGCCGTCGAACGTTCCCCCGATCCCGACGCCGACGACGACGGGCGGGCAGGGGCGGGAACCCGCGTTTTTCACCGTCTCCACGATGAAATCGAGCGCCCCCCTCATCCCTTCGGCGGGCGTGAGCATTTTGAGCGCGCTCATATTTTCGCTCCCGAACCCTTTTGGCAGGAAGGAGACGGTCACCCTGTCTCCCGCGACGATCTCGACATGGAGATGCGCGGGCGTATTGTCTCCCGTGTTGACGCGGGTGATCGGGTCGCAAACGCTCTTGCGGAAGATGTCGCGGTACGCCCTCCGAACACCCTCGTTGACCGCGTCCGCGAGTACCATGCCCGTAAGATATACCTCTTGTCCGAGCTCGATGAAGACGCAGGCGACGCCTGTATCCTGGCAGACGGGGATCTGTTCGGCTTGGGCGGTCTCGTCGTTTTCGAGAATGACGTCGAGCGCGAAGCGGGCGGCGCCCTCTTCGGTTTCGCGGGCGCGCGCGACCGCGGCGCGGCAGCCGTCGGTGAGCCTCAGGCAGGCTTTCGCGGCGAGCGAAGCCACGCAATCGGCGATTTGTCGGGTATCGATGGTCCTCATGTCCTCCCCCTTTCCTCTATTATAGAAAGATTTTCCGAAAAAGGCAAGTTTTCCATTGAAATTTTCGGCGGATTCCTGTATAATGTTGGCTATGGAACAGTCCTCCGGGAAGCCCGTCCGCCATCTCTTGAATGAGGCGGGGCTCAATTATACGATTTCTGCGCTCCTTCCGCTCCTCGTGTCCTTCCTTGTCGGAATGATCTTTTCCATGATCGCGGGGAAGGGGTACGGGGAGACCGACGCCTACAAGTACTGCGCCTATCTCGTCCCCCAGCTCTGTTTTGCGGGCGCGGCGCTCCTCTTCTTCTACCGCAACCGCAATGAAATGCGCCCCCGCGAGGTCTATGCGCCCTGCCATTGGAAGTACTTTCTGCTCGCCGTCGCGCTCGCGGCGGGGCTCTTCTCCCTCTCATGGGTCAACAGCGCCTTTATTTCCCTCCTCGAAAAGCTCGGCTATCGTCAGCCCGCTTCCACCCTTCCCAACGTCGGGGGATGGTACCTGCTCCCCGCCGTCTTGGTCATCGCCCTGCTTCCCGCGATCTTCGAAGAGACAATTTTCCGCGGCATTCAAATTCGTTGTATGCGGCGGAGCGGATGGGGGACGGCGCCTATCGTCTTGCTTACGGGCGCCCTCTTCGCACTCTTCCACGGCAACCCTCAGCAGACGATCTACCAATTCGCGTGCGGCGTCTGCTACGCCCTGCTCGCGGTGCGGAGCGGAAGCATTTTGCCCACAATGGGCGCCCATTTTTTGAACAACGCCGTCATTCTCGCGCTGGCTTCCGCGGGCTATGAGGACCTTCCGCCCGCCGTCCGTCCCTATTTCTATGCGGCGATGGGCGCGCTCCTTTTGGGCGTACTCGTTTATCTCATTTTTTTCGATAAAAGCGGCAACCGCAAGGGCAAACTTCGGGAGGGCAAAAAGTACTTTTTCGCCGCAGGCGTGGGAATTCTCGCGTGCGCGGCGGAGTGGATCGCCACTCTCGTGCAGGGGATCGTATGATCAGGATCCGTCTTCTTTGCGTCGGAAAACTGAAAGAGAGCTATCTTCGGGAGGCGTGCGCGGAGTACGAAAAACGGCTGTCCCGCTTCTGCAAACTCGAGATCGCAGAGCTCGCCGAGCGGCCCTCGCTCGCCGAAGAGGGCGGGGAGATCCTGAGCCGCGTGCGCGGGAAGTCGGTCGTCCTCGCAATCGAGGGAAAACCGCTTTCCTCGGAGGAGTTCGCGGACATGGTAGGGGGATTTTGCGATAGGGGAGAGGAATTTACCTTCGTGATCGGTTCCTCGTGCGGGCTGGATCCCGCCGTCAAAGCGCGCGCCGACCGCCTCGTCTCCTTCTCGCGGATGACCTTTCCGCATCAGCTCTTCCGCGTGCTCTTTTTGGAACAGCTCTACCGCGCCTTTATGATCGGCGCAGGCGCCGAATATCATAAATAAGACCCGCCGCATACGATGGCGGGATGAACGTTTACGAACAAGTCGCCGCCTTCTACCGCGCCTTCCGCGGGGAAAAGCGGATCATCGGGGAGAGCGCGTTCGGGCGGGATCTCTTCGCGTTTTTTATCGGCTCGCACGACGGTGCACCGCTCCTTTCACAGGCCGCGATCCACGGCCGCGAATGGATCACAGGGCTCATTGCCCTAACCCATGTCCGAAGAGGACTTGCACACGGCGGCGCGTGGGTCATTCCGCTCATGAATCCCGACGGCGCACTTTTATCGGAGACGGGTCCCCGCTCCGCACCCATGAACGCGCAGAATTTTCTTAAAACCGTCAACGGCGGTACGGACTTTTCCCTCTGGAAGGCGAACGGGAACGCCGTCGATCTCAACGTCAACTTTCCCGCACGGTGGGGGACGGGCGCCGCCAACGTCTTTTCGCCGTCGCCCGAAAACTATGTGGGGGAGAGCCCGCTCTCCGAGCCCGAGAGCCGCGCCCTTGCCGCGTTCACCCTCGAAGTCGCGCCCAAGGCGACGGTCAGCTGGCATACCAAGGGCGGCGAGATCTATTGGGAATTTTATCAGCGCGGCGCAAGGAAGCGGCGGGACCGCAAGCTCGCCGAAGTCTTGTCAAAAAGTACGAAATATCCGCTCTCGTCGGCGCCAAATTCGGCGGGCGGCTACAAGGATTGGTGCGTGGAAACGTTGAAGATCCCCGCCTTTACGGTGGAGGCGGCGCGGACGGGCGTCCATCCCATCGGGCGGGACGCGCTCGGCGGACTGCTCGGCGAAACGTCGGAGGCGCTCTTCGACCTCTCCGCGGCAATGGGGTAGCGAGGTGACTATGGAGGAAAAATTCATGCGCGAGGCGCTTCGTCTCGCCCAAAAAGCGTTCGCGGCGGGGGAAGTCCCCATCGGCGCGGTCGTCGTCTTAGACGGAAAGATCATCGGGCGGGGGTACAACCTGCGGACGCGTCTTCAACGGGCGACCCAGCACGCAGAAGTCCGCGCCATCGACCGCGCCTGCGCCAAACTCAAGAGCTGGCGGCTCGAGGGAGCCGAGATCTATGTGACCCTCGAACCCTGCCCCATGTGCATGGGCGCGATCCTGAATTCGCGCATCGAGCGGGTCTACTTCGGCGCCTACGAACAGAAGGGGCGCAGTCTTACCATGGAGCTCGCGGGCGCCAATCTTCTCAACCACAAAACGGAGGTCACGGGCGGGATCCTCGAAGAGGAATGTTCGCGGATCCTCACCGACTTCTTTTCCCAAATGCGGGCGCGCGAACGGGCGAAGAAGGAATAAAAAATCGTTTCAGCAAAAACCAAAAAGCGGTCGGGGGGTCCCTCGGCCGCTTTTCAAATCAGTTTTTCGTATTCCGCATAGAGCGCGTCGCTCTCGCGGCGGAGCGCTTCGAGCCGCCCGGTGATCCCGCGGACGCGCAGATAATCGGCGGCGAAGGCGGCAAGATCGGCATTCAGCCCTTCCTCTTCCGCTTCGAGCGCCTCCAATCTTTGCTCGATCTCGCGGATCCGCGCCCGCGTTTTCGCCTCCCTCGCCCGCTCCTCTTTGGAGCGGTAATTTTCGCGTTTCTTCTCCTTCTCCTCAGACATGGGTGCCCTCGAAGCGTTCTTCTTTGCCATAAGATAGGCTTCGTATCCCCCTGCGAAGTAGGTCAGTCTGCCGCCCTCTATGGCGAGGACGGAGGTCGCCAGCGCCTCGATGAACCGACGGTCGTGGGAGACAAAGAGCAACGTCCCTTCGAAGGCGCGGAGGGCGTCTTCGAGCGCTTCGCGGGCGGGGAGATCGAGATGGTTGGTCGGCTCGTCGAGGACGAGGAAATTCGCCTTTTTCGCTTCGAGCACTGCGAGCGCGAGCTTTGCGCGCATCCCGCCCGAGAGTTCGCGGCACTTCTTATCGATGTCGTCCGCACCCAGCCCCGCTTCGGCGAGGAGTTTTCTCGCCTCCGTCTGGGTCAGCCGCGGGTATCTCCCCCAAAAGGCGTCGAGCGTACGTTCTTCGGGATCGAGGTCGGCGTTCTCCTGGTCGTAATAGGCGGTTTTGACGTACTTGCCCATCGTCACCCTATGATCCTTCGAGAGCAAAAATTTGAGGAGGGTACTCTTCCCCGTCCCGTTGTCGCCCACGAGCGCATACCGTTCCCCCCGCATGAGGGTGAGGGATACGCCGCTCAGAAGGAGCTTTTTGTCGGCGGAAAGGTCGAAGGGCTTGGTTTCGAGCACCCGCTCATAGGAGCGCTCCTCCTGCCCGAAGAAAAAGCGGGGCGGGCGGGGCGGCGGTACGGGCTTTTCCAACACGTCCATGCGCTCCAACTTTCCCACGCGGGAAAGCGCGCTCTTTGCGGTCGACGCGCGGACGATGTTGCGGTCCACATAGTCCTTGAGCTTTGCGATCTCCTCCTGTTGCCGCTCGTAGGCGCGCACTTCCTCTTGATAGCGTTCCGCTTTCAGAATTTTGTACTTGGAATAGTTCCCCTTATACGACGAGAGACGCCCGTGCTCGAGCTCGATGGTCCGCGCCGTAATGCGGTCGAGGAAGTAGCGGTCGTGCGAGACGACAAGGATCGCGCCGCGGTAGGAGACGAGGTACTCTTCCAGCCAGAAGAGGGTATCGATGTCGAGATGGTTGGTCGGCTCGTCCAAAACGAGCAGTTCGGGTTCCTCCAAAAGAAGGCGGCACAACTTCAATTTCGTGCGCTCCCCCCCGGACATGGTATCCACCTTTTGGTCGAAGACCCCTTCGAACCCCATTCCGCCGAGCACGGTTTTGATGCGGACGTCGAAGTGATAACTGTCCCGCGCGGCGATGCGTTTTTCCAAACTTTCGATGCGGGCGGAGAGGATCTTCATCTCTTGGGGGGCGGCGGCGAGCGCGCTCTGCGCCTCTTTCAGCCGTTCGATCAGCTCCTCGTCTTCGCGGAAGACCTCCCGCATTGCGCCGTACACCGTCGAGGAGGACTCGAATCCCCCCGTCTGTTCGAGGTAACCGACGCGGATCCCGTTCTTGCGGAACACCTCGCCGCTGTCGGGGACGAGCTCGCCGAGAAGAAGGCGGAGGACGGTCGTCTTCCCTTCCCCGTTGCCGCCCACAAAGCCGATCCGCTCCCCTTCGTGCACGGAGAGATCGGCGTGCTCCACGGTGGGGACGCCGTCGTATCCGAATGTGACGTTTTTGAGCTCGAGGAGCATAGGGGGACCTCCGCGGGGGATACTGTTGGTATGGATCGGAAGGTAAAGGCGGTGCGCCTCTTGGAGGAACGCCTGAAATCGGCTTCCCCCGCCGAAGCGGGCAAGCTCGCCAAAAAATTGGTCAAGAAAAAGGAAGAACTTCTCTAATCCCAGTCGGGGATGTAGTCCTTCGTCGCGCTGTCGCCGCCCTGCGTATAGAGGGCGCCGAAGCCGAGGGAGAGCGCATAATCCGCCACGCGGCGGTATTCCCGCGCGGTCACTCTGCGTTGGAGCTCGGGGAAATTTTCGATCGCGCCCATCGGCGTGTACTGCCGCATGACCGAGACGGGCGCCTCGGGCGGCAACGTCTCTTTGAGGAAGTCGAGCGCGAGGAGGGAATCGGACGTGCAACCGGGCATGACGAGGTGCCTTGCGAGAATGCCCGAGATCAGCTCGCCCTTCTTTCCGAAGCGGACGGGCTTTTCCGCCATGAAGCGGATGGCTTCTTTTGCGACGTCGAAGTAGTCCCTCCGCCCTGTGTACCGCTCGGAGAGCTCCGCGGAGACAAACTTCAAATCGGGGAGATAGACGTCGATATAGGGATCCGCCTCTCTCAAAAGTTGCGTTTTTATGTAGCTGCCCGTATTGAGGACGACGGGCACGCGGGGGCGATGGATCGCCAGCGATTCGAGCACCTCGGGCAGGACATGATCACAGGTGACGAGGTCAATGCAGTCGGCGCCCGCCTCTTCCAATTCCTCAATGAGGACAGTCAATTCTTTCGGTGAAATTGCTTTCCCGCGCTCGGCACGGGAGACCTCGTAATTTTGGCAGAACACACAGCGGAGCGAACAGCCGCCGAAAAAGATCGCGCCCGCGCCGTTGGTATGGCAAATGGGGGGCTCCTCATAGAGATGGAGACCGTGTTTCGCCACCGTCATTCCCATGACGCCGCATTTGCCGGGACGGAGCCCGCGGTCTGCCCCGCAAGCGAGCGGGCAAAGTCTGCATTGCATACCGATAGGATAGCAGATTTTGCGCCGCTTGTCAATCAAGAGGAGCGGGCGCGCGCGATTTTTCACGGAAGACGCTTGTCGCCGCCCCCCGCTCCGCCTCATCGGGCGGCGGAGCGGGGGGGCGGCAAAGACCTGTTCTCGCACGGAAATTTCGCCGCCGTCCCTTCTCTTTTTTGTAAACGCCGTCTTTTCGGTTGACTTTTCCCCGCAGGTCTATTATAATAAATAAACCTACCGAAAAGGAAGAACCATGAGAAGATTTTTTACCAGCGAAAGCGTGACGGAAGGGCATCCCGATAAGGTGTGCGACAAAATTTCCGATTCCATTCTCGACGAACTTCTGCGCCAAGATCCCTATGCGCGCGCGGCGGTGGAGTGTTGCGCCGCCTACAACACCCTCTTCATCACGGGTGAGGTGAGCGGGAACGCGAGCGTTGACTACGAAGCGGTCGCCCGCAGGGTGATCCGCGAGATCGGCTATCATCACGGCAGTTTTGCGTACGACGCCTGCAATGTCCTCTCCTACGTCCATGGGCAGTCGGCGGACATCGCGCTCGGCGTGGATTCCTCCGTGGAAAAGAAGGCGGGGGGCGACGAACTCGATACCCTCGGCGCGGGCGATCAAGGCATGATGTTCGGCTACGCCTGCCGTGAGACGGAGGAGCTCATGCCCCTTCCCATCGTCCTCTCCCACCGCCTTGCGCGCAAGCTCGCCGAGCTCCGCAAGAGCCGCGTCCTTCCCTATCTCAGACCGGACGGCAAGACGCAGGTCACCGTGGAATACGAGGGGAAGACGCCTGTCCGCGTCGATTCCATCGTCGTCTCCACCCAGCATAAGGAGACCGTTTCGCAGGAGCAGATCATCGCGGACGTCAAAAAGTACGTCGTCGCCGCGGTCGTTCCCGCACACTTTCTCGACGAACACACGAAGTATTACATCAATCCGACGGGCAGGTTTACCATCGGCGGACCCGAGGGCGATTCGGGGCTCACGGGCAGGAAGATCGTCGTCGATACCTACGGCGGCAGGTGCGCCCACGGCGGCGGCGCCTTTTCGGGCAAGGATCCGACCAAAGTCGACAGGAGCGCGGCGTATATGGCCCGCTACGTCTGTAAAAATCTCGTGGCGAGCGGCGTCTGCGACGAAGCCGAGCTCGAGATCGCCTACGCCATCGGCGTCGCCCGTCCCGTCTCCGTCTTCATCGACACCTTCGGCACGGGCAAACTGCCCGACGACGTCATTGCGGACATCGTCAAGAAGGAATTCGACCTCCGTCCCGCGGCGATCATCGAAACGTTGGGGCTCCGCCGTCCCATCTATGCGGCGACCGCGGCGTACGGGCATTTCGGCAGGGAGGAGTTCTCGTGGGAACGTTGCGACCGCGCCGAAGATTTAAAACGGTATTTGAAGTGAAATGAAGACGCAAAAAAAGGGGAGACGTGCCGCCCGCGAGATCGCCTATATCGCGCTCGCCGTTGCGCTGATCACCGTCTCCGCGTGGATCTCCCTTCCCATCGGGCCCATACCCTTCACCTTACAGTCCTTTGCCGTTGCGTTCACGGGCGCCCTCCTCGGCTGGAAGCGGGGGACGGCGGCAGTCATGATCTACGTGCTGATGGGGCTCGTCGGCATCCCCGTCTTTTCGGGCTTCCGCGCGGGCGCCGCGGCGCTCTTCGGGCCGACGGGCGGCTACATCTTCGGCTTCTTCTTCGCCGCCCTGCTTCCCGCCCTCTTCAAACTGCTTCCCGTGCGGAACGTGTGGGCGCGGGGCGCGCTGTTCTATGCCGCAGACCTCTTGGGGCTCGCCGTCTGCTACTTTTTCGGCACGGTATGGTTCGTGCTGTTTGCCAAAGTCCCCGTGGGATATGCGCTCGGCGTATGCGTCGTACCCTACCTCGCGCCCGACGCGGTCAAGCTCTTTTTCGCCGCCTTCCTCGCCGCCCGTCTCGAGGGGATCGTCCGCTGAGAGCTCCTTTACAAGATCCAAAATCAAAACGTCCTCCCAAACGGGAGGACGTTTTCATACAAAGCGGTTTTTGCCGTTTACTTGGTGTGAAGCCTGAGGACGGAGACGCTGTACTTGGGCGCGGTGTAACCCAAACGGTCGGAGACGCCCGAGAGGTTCTCGGTCTTGGGCGAGATCTGCGTATCCCCGAGCTTGTTGTAAGCGTTGAGGGAAGTACCGCCGAGATAGGTGACTTCGCCCTTCGAGGTGAGACCCATGCCCGTAAGGTCGATGTTGATCTTCATCTCTTCACTGCTCGCGTTGACGAGTTTCACGAGGACGTCGCCCGTCTCCTCGTCGTAGCTGACGACGTAGTAGAGCGATTCGATCTTCTCGGGCTTATGCTCGGAATTGACCAAAGTGTAGGTCGCTTTGCTCTCGCTTGAAAAGACCGCTTCGGAGGCGAGCACCTTGCTCCCCGTGTTGGGCATCATGAGCTGTTGGACGTAGTAATTGGTGGAGAGCAGTAAGTCTTGATTGGTGAAGTACATCATATCGACTGCCCACTGGTTGGCGTTATCGTCCTTGTCGTCGCCGTTTGCCACGCCGAACATGGGCGCATAGGCGGCGAGACGGACGATGTCGCCGTTGCGTTCGAGACCCGTCATGTAGGCGGCTTCGGAGAGGGCGGTCGCCCAAGAATTCATCTCGGCGGGCATCGGAAGATTGCCGTTTCCCGACCAGTCGGGCGTAGTCTCGCTGGTTGAATACCGCGCATAGGTATGGTTGGCGGAATATTCGCCTACGAAGACCTCATACTTGTCGGCGCCGCGGTCGTAGCTGTTGTAGATGCAGTTCTTGCCGGCGAAACGGAAGAAGTCGAGATAGCCCATGTAGTAGTGGTGATCGACGATCCCGTACTCGGAGAGCGCGCTGATCTTTCCTGCCTTTTTGTAGGCGGTGGAGGCGTCGAGCGCGAGACCGGTGTGTCCGGGGCGTTGCGCGTCGTGGAACTGCGTGCCGCACCCGACGATGGGGGTGACTGTGCGGTAGATGGGGTTGTCCGCCGTCTTAAACGCTTCGAGGAACTGCTGATACTTGGAGTAGTACGCGTCCGTCCACTGCTCGTTGCCGATGCCGAGATATTCCATGTTGAAGGGCTCGGGGTGACCCATGTCCGTACGCACCTGCGCCCAATATGCCTCGTCGGGATCGGAGGAGTTCACGTCGCCGTTGGCGAAGCAGATGAGATCCTTCGCGTCCTGAATATAGTCGGGCACATAGAGATTGTGCCGCCCGGGAAGGTTTGTGCCCCCGCGGGATTGGCAGGAGAAGCCGCAGTTGACGATGGGCACGGGCTTCGCGCCGATCGCTTCGCAGAGCAGGAAGTATTCATAGAAGCCGAGCCCGTATTCCATTTCGTAATAGTTGCTGCCCGCCCAAAGGTTGCCGTTATACTTCCTCGTCGCGGGTTCGCCGCGGGTGGTCACGTCCGTGCTCGTTCCGTCGCGGTATTCCTTGTAGCTGAGCGTGGGGACGACGTCGTCCGTCCCCTCGGCGACCGCGCCGATCGAGTTCTTCCAGTCGTAGGCGTCGGTCATGCTCCTGCCCTCGATGATACAGCCGCCGGGGAAGCGCATGAAGCGGGGTTGAAGCGCCTTGATCGCGTCGAAGATGTAATTCTTTACGCCCACCGTCGAATCGAGGGTGACAAACTGCACGCCGTCGATATCCAAAGTCCCCGTGGAGGCGAACTTCATCTCGAACTGCGCGTCCGAGGTGATGGTCTTGTCCGCGGTGATCGTAACGACGTATTTCGCCCACTCGTCGCTCTTCGTGACGGTAAATCTTCCGCCGGCGCAGGAGTTGAGTTCGGAGTCTACGATATTGACTTCGATGTCTCCCTCATACCCGGTCGCGCGGAGGAAGGCGGAGAACTCATACTTCTTTCCCTTTTCGACTGCCATCGGCACGGCGTCGTAGCCGTCGTTGGCGAGGTACCCGTCGGGACCTTCGAAGACGCAATGCGCATAGCGCGCGGTCGCGGTGAGACCGTCTCCCGTGCCCTCCGACATCGTCGCGTTGGTGTTCCACTTGCGGTTGTAGCTCTGGGTGGGCTGTTCGAAGGAGCCGTTCGCGACCATATTGTCGTCCATCGCCTGCGAGGCATAGTTGATGTCCTCGAGGAAGATGCCGAAAATATCCGTCGAAATATCAGCCGCCGCGGTGAGATCGGTCTCGGCGGTGATGGTGACGTCCGCCTTCGAGTAGGCTTTTGCGCCCTTGCCGCCGCAGCCCGCAAGACCCATGGCGACGGAGAGCGTCAGGATGCCGGCAACGCAGGCAACCAGTTGTTTTTTCATAGATGTTTCCCTCCCTATAATTTGGTTTCTTTACCTTATTATAACACAGGATTTACGGGATTGCAAGGCTCCGCAAAAACTTTCGGCGCACTTTTTCGAAACTCTTCCGCCGCGGGAGGACGTCTTACGGAAGTCGGGAGGACGTCAGACAAGAACGAAGCGAAGTCTTACGGCGGGGGACGTCTTACAAAATTCGGGCGGCGGCTCTTTTTGTGCGGGACGGCTTGCATTCCTCCGCGGGATGTGCTATAATCGGGGCATGGAAGTCACACTGATCACGGGCGCCTGCGGAGGTCTCGGCGGCGCCTTTACCCGAATTCTTGCAGAGAGGGGAGAGCCCCTCTTGCTCACGGGCAGGAGCGAAGAACGCCTTGCCGCGCTCGCGGAGGAGCTTCGCGGGGCGTACGAGGGGCTCTTTGTCCGCACCTTCCGTTGCGATTTAAGGAAGGAGGAAGAACGTCTCTCGCTCTTTTCTTATGCCGACGGGTTGGGCGTCACCTTCCGCCGTCTCGTCTACGTCGCGGGCGTGGATACCCAAATGGCGTTCGAAAAGTACGATGAATCCAAGCTCGTGCTCCAAACGCGCGTCAACCTCGAAGGCGCCGCTTCCCTCACCGCGGGCGTCCTCAGCCGCAGTCCTTTGGACGGGCAGACCGAACTTCTCGCGGTGGGGAGTATGTCCGCCGCAACGCCTATGCCCTATTTTGCGCTTTACAGCGCGACGAAGAAGGCGCTCGAGCAATTTTACGCCGCGCTCCGCACCGAGCTGAAAGGGCGGGCGAAGGTGACCTGTGTGCTCCCCGGCGGGATCCCCACGCGGGACGACATCAAGGAGAACATCGAAAGCCACGGATTTTGGGGGCGGATCTCCGCGCTCCCGCCCGAAAAAGTCGCCAAGATCTCGCTTGCCGCCGTCGCCAAAAACAAGCGGCGCGTCGTCGTCGGATTTTGGAACAAAGTGATCAAGTTGGCAACGGACGTGGCACCCATGTCCGTGAAGCTCCGCTACATTTCCAAAAAATGGCAGACGACGGAGAAGGATCATTTCTCCGCGTCATAGCCCCGATCGGAGCAAGAAAAGAAGCGCCGCCCCGAGGCAAAGCCTCGGGGCGGCGCGTATCATACAACGAAAAAGTGCGTAAGAAATGACCGTAGATCCGCGGGGAGAGCGGAGGGGATGGCGCTATTTTTTCTTGATCTCGTCTTCCTCTTCGGGGGTCGAAAAGGAGAAGGCGATCTTCTCGTTGCGGGCGGTCAGTTCGCGGACGAAGTCCTCATACCACGCCTCTTTCACCACGATGATGATGTAATCGGTCTTGAAGTCGTCGAAATAGACGGCGAGCTTGCCCGAGCCGCGGAAGAGGTGGACGGAGTAGATGCGGGAAAGTTCGTACTTTTGGCGGATGATCCCGAGCTGCATCACGAGGTGGGTATCGTTGATCACATATTGGGAGCGGATCAGCATCGAGATGAGGAAGAGGGCGAGCAGTGCGGACGCGAGATAGAAGAGCGCGAATTTCATCCATGCGTACACCGAGGAGGAGTCCCCCCGCAGGAAATCGACGAGCTGCCATGTCGCGTAGGCGAACGCCGCGGCGGAGAGCGCGAGCCCGAGCGCAAAGAGCGTGAGGGCGAGCGCGGAGTATTTGAAGGGATACCGTTTCGGCGGTCTTTGGGTCTGTTCCATACCGCAATCATAGCTCATTTTCGGCGGCTTGTCAACCCCTTTTCCGCGGGCGGAATTTTTTTCCTCCCTTTTTCTCTTTTTTCGCGATCGGGCTTGAAATCCCGCACGGAAAATGGTATGATAGAACCGCAAGGAGGGAACCTTTATGAGCCTGTTGGAGCCGTACGGCGCATTCATCGATCTTACGCCCTATCCCCGTCCCGCCATTTTGAAGCAGGAGGAGCGGGAGGACGCGTGCGACCGTCTCCTTCAATTCCTTCTCCGCGAGCGCGGGACCATCGCCGCGTTCAGCGCGACGTACGGGAAAAAGCGCACGTTGGTGCGCAACTACATGAACCTGCGCGCCCCCCTTCCCATCCCGCCCGACGTCGTCGCCTTGCAGGACCGTCTCTTTTGGACGGAGACGTTGGAACGGGGGATCGTCTCTCCCGAGGAGATCCCGTCGGGGCAGTACAACGTCTGTCTCTGGCAGGGCGACATCACCCGTCTCTCTGCCGACGCCATCGTCAACGCGGGGAACAAGTCCCTCCTCGGCTGTTTTCTCCCGGGGCACAACTGTATCGACAACGTCATCCATTCGGCGGCGGGGATGCAGATGCGGCAGGATTGTCAGCGCATCATTTCGGCATTGGGACGCGAGGAGGAGAACGGCAACGCCCGCGTGACCCGCGCCTACAACCTGCCCTCGTGCTATGTGATCCACACCGTCGGGCCGATGGTCGGGCGGGGCGTGACCGAGGAGGAGCGCGCCGATCTTCGGGCTTGTTACATTTCAACGCTCGACCTCGCGGAGGAGCTCGGCATCCGTTCGGTGGCGTTCAGCTGTATTTCGACGGGCGTCTTCAACTTCCCGTCCGACGAAGCCGCGGAGATCGCGGTGGGCGCCGTCGTGAATTGGAAACTGCGCCATCCCGGAAACGACATCAAGGTGATTTTTGATACCTTCCTGGACCGCGACGCGGCGATCTACAAGAGCATCCTCGGTTACTTATAATTCCCCCCTCCTCATGTCATTCTGAGGGGGCTTTCATTTACCCCCTCCATTGGAGGGGGGTAGGGGGGTGGGCACTCCCTCCCGTCGCTCACTTACCCCCTCCAAAGGAGGGGGGATATAAGAAGCTCAACAGAACATTAGAGGAATAAAAAAATCAAATACAGATAATGACTTCATAAACCTTTGAACGCATTTTACCGTTGCGACTACGGGAGCGACATTCGGAGATAAACGGAAAACGCTTCAAGACGGTGCCCCATTCGGAGAGATTCCGCTCGGGGCCTTTTCTTTGTCCATTGGGCTTAGCTTCGTCGGCATACTTCAACATAATCACGATTTTATCGTCATATAGTCGGATTTCCCTCACGAGAATATCAACGAGGATCTGCTTCGTTTGGTTTAATGCAGGACGAATATATTTCAGCACATCCGCCTTTTTCAACACATTTTTCGCTTGTACTTTTTGCTCAACAAGTTTTTCATAGAGTACGCGCTTTTCTTCCTCGAGCTGTAACATACGCTCGCGTGTAGTATCGGTGTATATTCCCGCTTCGATGGCGACTAAAAGATTTTTTAATGCCTTGTTCACCTTCGCAAGCTCGCCTTCAAGGTGGCGCACCTCATTGTTCTCCTGTGCTGCCTTCTCGCTCTGTGCGACGATGGCGTCCGCGAGAAAATTCAGATTGCTTTCCGTTCCGATCAGGTTTGCCAATGTTTCCACGACGAGATTTTCTATGTCTTCCTTTTTGATGCTCTTCCCGTGACAGCCTTCTTTCCCTTTGACAGAATTGTAGCATTTATAATATCGCCATACGACCTGTGATTTGGAAGTCCCCGTAAACGAGATGACCCGTCGTCCGCAGTAGCCGCAGCGGATGACGTTGCGGAGAAGATAACTCACATCGGGCGGATGTTTTCCGTATTTATTGGAGTCGATGCGCTTGCGGACAATATTAAAGATCTCACATGATAAAATAGGCGGAAAGATATTATTGTACGTCCCACCCCCGACATGGTATACCCCTGTGTATTTTTCGTTCCGTAAGATGTTGTATATGGTACTATCGGGGAACGGCTTTCCGTTCATCATGATCCCCTTCGATGTAAGCGCTCGGATGATTTGCGCAACATTCTTCCCGCCAGCATATTCCGTAAATATTTCTCTGATAACAGCAGCCTCACTTTCATTCACGGTAATTTTCTTTGCGATGCAGAGCTGTTTTCCGTTGACCTCTGCCATCACGTCAGATAGATCATAGCCATAGTTTATCCTCCCGCCCGAATAGTACCCTTTAATGCGCGTCTCGCGCAGTCCGCGTTTGGTCTTTTGCGAAAGTTCCTCCGAATAGTATTGGTTCATGCCTTCGATGAGCGATTCAAGCAAGATGCCCTCGGGCGTTTCCGGGATGTTCTCTTTGACGGAGATGATTTTGATCCCATTGTTTTGAAGATGCTTGCGGTGGATCGCCATCTCATACTTGTTTCGGCTGAAACGGTCGAGTTTATAGACGAGAACATAATCCCAAGCCCGCTTGTCGCTGTCTTTCATCATTCTTTGAAAGTCCTCGCGGTTGTCGTTGGTGCCCGTCATGGCGCGGTCGATGTAATTATGGACGATTGTGATGCCGTTCCGTTCCGCATATTCCATGCAATCCCTGAGCTGTCCTTCGATGGATTGCTCTGTTTGTCTGTCGCTGGAATAGCGTAAATAGGTGACTGCAATTTTCATGTTAGATTCTCCTTTCTTAAATCGTACCAAAAGCCCTTGGGAAAGGCGAGGAAGCCCGAGTGGGGAAAACCGTGCAAAACGGGCGGACTCGTTCCGAAGAACGGCAAAAACCGTT
>CANQXA010000023.1 GCA_947627765.1 uncultured Clostridia bacterium | reverse complement strand
GACGCCCGTGGGATTGTTGGGGGAATTGATGAGGACGGCGCGGGTCTTTTCGGTCATGGCGCGCTCGATGGCGTTGACGTCGAGATGAAACCCCTCGCCCGCGCTCACCGCGGTCAGCTTGACGCCCGCCCCCATCGCAAATACGCCGTACTCGGGGAAGCAGGGCGCTACCGTTACGATCTCCTCGCCCCGCTCCAAGAGCGCGGTGAAGGCGATGATGAGGGAAGCCGAGGCGCCGCACGTCATGAAAACGTCTTCCTCGGACATGGGTATGCCGTATTCCGTCCGATAGCATTCCGCGACCGCCTTTCTCGCCCCGAGATCGCCCGCCGCGGAAGTGTAGCCGTGCACATTTTCGGCGGGCGCCAAACGGATGAGGCGCACCGCTTCGGCGTCCACAGCCGCGGGAGTGGGCGCGGACGGATTGCCAAGGGAAAAATCGAATACGTTGTCTTTGCCGATCTCCGTCTTGCGGCGGTTGGCGTACTCAAACAGCCCGCGGATGGCGGAACACTCGCTCCCGAGCTCGAAAGTCTCTTTCCGGAACATCGTCACCTCCCGAGGATCTTGCGGAGAAATTGCCCCGTATAGGACGCGGGCGCTTCGGCGATCTCTTCGGGCGTGCCGCAGGCGACGATCTCCCCGCCGCCGTCCCCGCCCTCGGGGCCGAGGTCGATAATATAGTCCGCGATCTTCACAACATCCAAGTTATGCTCGATGATCACGACGGTGTTCCCGCCCTCGCGGAGACGCAGCAAGATCCCGACCAATTTCTCGACGTCGTAACTCGAAAGCCCGGTCGTCGGTTCGTCGAGGATGTAAAACGTCTTGCCCGTGGAGCGCTTGGAGAGCTCGGTCGCGAGCTTGACGCGCTGTGCCTCGCCCCCCGAAAGGGTGGTGGAGGACTGCCCGAGCTTGATATATCCCAGCCCCACGTCGTTCAGCGTGGAGATCTTGTTGTAGATGGAGGGAATGCTCTTGAAGAAGTCGCACGCCTCCTCCACCGTCATATCGAGGACGTCCGCAATGCTCTTTCCCTTATAGCGGACTTCGAGCGTCTCGCGGTTGTACCGTTTCCCCCCGCATACCTCGCAGGGGACGTAGACGTCGGGCAGAAAGTGCATCTCGATCTTCATGATGCCGTCGCCCTGACAATTTTCGCACCTGCCTCCCGCGACGTTGAAGGAAAATCTCCCCGACTTGAAGCCCATCGTCTTGGCGTCTGGCGTCGCCGCGAAGAGGTCGCGGATGGCGGTAAACACGCCCGTATAGGTGGCGGGATTGGAGCGGGGCGTCCTGCCGATCGGGGATTGGTCGATGGCGATGACTTTATCGAAATACTCGATCCCCTCGCTGGAATCGAAGGCGCCCTGCGCGAAGCGGGAACCGTTGAGCCCGTCGGCAAGAATGGGCAAAATGATCTCGTTGACGAGGGAGCTCTTGCCCGATCCGCTGACGCCCGTGACGAGGGTCACGAGCCCCGCCGGGATCGCAACGTCGATGCCTTTCAGATTGTTTTGGCGGCACCCATGTACGCGGAACCACCTTCCGTCGGGCTGTTTGCGCACCGCGGGAACGGGGATCTTCCGCCTGCCCGCGAGATAGTCTCCCGTGATGGAACGCGGCTCGGCGCAGATATCCTCCACACTGCCGCAGGCGACGACTTCGCCCCCGTGAATCCCCGCCTTCGGGCCGATGTCCACGATGTAATCCGCCGCCCGCATGGTATCTTCGTCGTGTTCGACGACGATGAGGGTATTCCCGAGGTCTCTGAGCCCTTTGAGGGAGGCGAGAAGGCGTTCGTTGTCCCTTTGGTGGAGCCCGATCGAGGGTTCGTCGAGGATATACAAAACGCCCGAGAGCGCACTGCCGATCTGGGTCGCAAGGCGGATCCGCTGGCTCTCCCCGCCCGAAAGAGTGGCGGCGCTGCGGGCGAGCGTGAGATAATCGAGCCCCACGCCCACGAGGAAGTCGATGCGGGAGCGGATCTCCTTCAAAATGACGTCCGCAATGGCGTGCTGGGTGGGCGTGAGCGAGAGCCCCCCGAGAAACTCTTTGAGCCTGCGGACGGGCATCTCGCACACCTCGGCGATATTTTTCCCGCCCACCGTGACGGCGAGCGCCTCCCGTTTGAGCCGCTTCCCGTGACAGCCGGGGCATTCCGAGGTCCGCATATAGCGCTCGATGTCCATCTTGACGCTCGGGGAAGACGTCTGTTCGTAGCGGCGTTGAAGGTTGTTCGCAAATCCCTCCCACGCCGAACGGTAGTTGGACGTAAACGTCTTGGTCGCGTACTGCATATCGATCCGCTCGCCGCCGCTTCCGTACATGAGGAGGTCGAATACCTCATCGGGGAGATCCCGCACGGGGACGTCGAGGGAGAACCGATAATGTTTGGCGAGCGCGCCGATATACGCCTGCGTGACGGAGGAGGAATCGAGATTCCAGCCGCTGATACGGATCGCGCCCTCGCGCAGGGTCTTGGTACGGTCGGGACAGATGAGGTCGGGGTCGATCTTTTGGGTGAAGCCGAGCCCCGAACAGTCGGGACAGGCGCCCCACACCGTGTTGAAGGAGAAGAGGCGGGGTTCGATCTCCTCGATGGAGATCCCGCAGTCGGGACAGGCGTAGCGGGAGGAGAACAGGGTCTCCTTCTCCCCGTCGTCGATGACCACGAGCCCGTCGGCGAGCTTTAAGGCGCTCTCCAACGACTCGGCGAGCCGCTTCAAAACGCCCTCTTTGACGACGAGACGGTCCACCACGACGGAGATGTTGTGGCGGATGTTCTTTTCGAGCGCGATCTCCTCTTGGAGGTCGTAGACGATGCCGTCGATCTTCACGCGGGCGAAGCCGCTCTTACGGAATCCCGCGAGCTCCTTTTTGTACTCTCCCTTTTTGCCGCGGACGACGGGCGCCGCGACCATGATCCTGCTCCCCGCGGGCATCTCCATCACGCGGTCGGCGATCTCGTCCACCGTCTGCCGCTTGATCTCCCGCCCGCACTTGGGGCAGTGCGGCGTGCCCGCGCGGGCAAACAAAAGGCGGAGATAGTCATAAATTTCCGTGACCGTCCCGACCGTCGAGCGCGGGTTGTGGGAAGTCGTCTTCTGGTCGATGGAGATCGCGGGGGAGAGCCCGTCGATGGATTCCACGTCGGGCTTTTCCATCATGCCGAGGAATTGGCGGGCATAGGAGGAGAGACTTTCCATATACCGCCGCTGACCCTCCGCGAAGATGGTATCGAACGCGAGGGTGGATTTCCCGCTCCCCGAGAGCCCCGTAAAGACGGTGAGGCTGTTCTTCGGGATGCTGACGTCGATATTTTTGAGGTTGTTTTCCTTCGCCCCTTTGACGAAAATGTGATCTTTCATAGCAGGTTATGTACGAATTTCGGTGCGGTCTTCGGCTCAGCCGATGAGGGAGAGAATGTGGCGGACGGCGGCGTCGATCTGCTTCCAATTCGCCCCGCCGTAGTGGATCTCGGCGCTCCGGCGGATGTTGTGCCGCCCCACGGCGAGCACCGCGCGCACGCCCAAAGCCTGTGCGCCGAGACAGGCGTCGATGTCGTCGTCAACCAAAATGGGGATACCATGTCTGAAACAGTATGCTCCCTTTTCCTTCATCGGGATGTTGGTGACGATCTCGTCGTACGGGATCCGCCGCTTTTCGAGCCAATCCTTCGTCACGTTTTCGGCATTGCCGAGCCACTCCTCCGTACGGGAGGTGAGGATGACAATCTCGTGCCCCGCTTCGCGCCATTTGGCGAGCGTCTCCGCCGCGCCCTTGCGCGCCTCCGCGTCCGTAAAGACGACGATCCCGCCGTCCCTCAGAAATTCCAAAACGTCGGCGTACTGCCAATCGTACACCTCGGTAAATTTGTTGGCGTATTCGTTTAAGAGACGGAATGAAAGATGTTTTCGCTCGATGTAGGCGCCCGCCTTCCCGACTCTGTCTACGATACTCAAAGTATCATCGACGTCCACTGCAATTTTCATATCGCTTTCTCCTATGGATCATGGGTCTTGCGGGGCGGTTTTCTTCCGTCCGCCGCAAGACTTTTCGCAGTTCATTTTCTCATACGCTTTCTCAGCTCGTTGATGGTCTCGCGGATCTCGATCGCCTTTTCGTAATCGAGGGCGTTCGCGGCGATCCGCATGAGCGTTTTGAGCTTTTCGATCTCGTCGGGGATGTCCTTCTGGGCGATCTCCGAGCCCTTTTGCACCTTCCCCGTGATGGACAGGGTCGAGCGGATCTCTTTGACGATCGTCTTGGGCACGATCCCGTGCGCCTCGTTGTACGCCTGCTGTTTGGCGCGGCGGCGGTTGGTCTCGCCGATGGCGCGCTCCATACTGCCCGTCATCTCGTCGGCATACATGATCACCCTGCCCTCCGCGTTGCGCGCCGCCCGCCCGATGGTCTGGACGAGGGAGGTCTCACTGCGCAAAAATCCCTCCTTGTCCGCGTCGAGGATGGCGACCAACTTCACCTCGGGGAGATCCAGCCCCTCGCGCAACAGGTTGATGCCGCACAGCACGTCGAATTCCCCGCTCCGAAGCCCGTCGATGATCTCCACCCGCTCGAGGGTATCGATGTCCGAATGCATATAGCGGACCTTGACGCCCGACTCTTTGAGATAGTCGGTGAGCGATTCCGCCATTCGCTTGGTCAGCGTGGTTATGAGCACTCTGCCCCCACCCATGACCGTGGTCTTGACCTCGGAAACGAGGTCGTCGATCTGTCCCTTGGTGGGTTTTACGGTCACGGGAGGATCGAGGAGCCCCGTCGGGCGGATGAGCTGTTCGACGACGTTTCCCGCGATCCCGAGTTCATAGGGCGCGGGGGTCGCCGAGACGCAGATGAGCTGGGGGACCCGCTCGTCGAATTCCTCGAAGGTGAGCGGACGGTTGTCGTACGCCGACTGCATCCTGAACCCGTATTCCACCAAATTGATCTTCCTCGCGCGGTCGCCGTTGTACATCGCGCGGATCTGCGGAATGGTCATGTGGCTCTCGTCGATGAAGACGAGGAAGTTCTTGGGGAAATAGTCGAGAAGGGTGAAAGAGGGCTGCCCGGGGGACCTGCCGTCGAAGTAGCGGGAATAGTTCTCGATGCCCGAGCAGTAGCCGATCTCGCGCATCATTTCGAGGTCGTGCTCGGTGCGCTGGCGGAGCCGCTGTGCTTCGAGGAGCTTGCCCTCCCGCTCGAACGCCTGCACCTCGCCCTCGAGGTCCTCGGCGATCATCGCAAGCGCGCTCTCCAATCTCTCGCTCCCCACGGCGTAGTGCGACGCGGGGAAAATGACGGTGTGTTTGAGCGTGGAGACGATCTTCCCCGTCACGACGTCCTCCTCGGAGATACGGTCGATCTCGTCGCCGAAGAAATCCACGCGGATGGCGACTTCGGAATTGGAGGCGGGAAAGATCTCCACGACATCCCCCCGCACGCGGAAGGTGGAGCGTTTGAAGTCCATATCGTTGCGGGAGTATTGGATGGCGACCAGCTTTTGCAAGAGTTCGTTGCGCTCCATCTGCTGCCCCGGGCGGAGGGAAACGCCGAGGCGGAAGAATTCCTCGGGCGCACCCAAGCCATAGATACAGCTCACCGAGGAGACGACGATCACGTCGTCCCGCTCGCCGAGCGAACAGGTGGCGGCGTTGCGCAGTTTGTCGATCTCGTCGTTGACCGACATATCCTTTTCGATGTAGGTATCCGTCGAGGGGATGTAGCTCTCGGGCTGATAATAGTCGTAATAGGAGACAAAGTACTCCACACGGTTGTTGGGGAAGAATTCGCGGAACTCGCCCGCAAGCTGTGCCGCGAGCGTCTTGTTGTGCGCGATGACGAGGGTGGGCCGCCCGACGTTTTTGATGACGTTCGCCATCGTAAACGTCTTGCCGCTCCCCGTCACCCCCACGAGCACCTGCGCCCTGATGCCGTCTAAGACGCCCTCCGTCAGCGATTCGATCGCCTCGGGTTGGTCGCCCGTCGGTTCAAACGGCGCATGAAGTTGGAAATCGAAGTGTTCCATAGAGACCCTTCCGAAAAGACCCGCCGCGTCTGCCTGCGGCAAGCGCCGCCCTGCAAACATATGTTTTAATTGTAACACAAACGCCCAACAGTTGTCAAGCGTTTGCAGTCAGGAGATGATCCATTTCAAGAGGATACCGATCGCCGCGGAAAGCAGTCCGCAGATCGCGGCAAAGAAGAGACGGAGCACGACGTCCCGCCGCCGTTTGCGGTCCTGACGGCGGAAGGCGAGCCCCGCTTCCCGCATATGGATGCAGTACGTCTTTTCGCCGCGGCGGTCGCAGTCGGCGAGCTCGAAATAGCCGTCGAGCTCCAATCCTGCGAGGATCCGCTCCAAACGCTCCTCGTCCATCTTCATGCGTTTGGGGAGGACGGCGAGAAGTTCGAAGGGGGAGACCAAAAACCGTTCCTTGCCCTTTGAGACCGAAAGCACGGCATCCATGACCGCGTTCTCCCGTTTGGAAAGCACGTCATACATATCTCAACAGCCCCACGAGAAAGACGAAGAGGGCGGAGAGCGTACTCCCGAGAAAGGCGCCGGCGGCGGCAAAAAAGAGCACCTCGCGGCGGGTCCTGCTTCGCTCGGAAGCCTCCTGCCGCGCGCGCTCCGTGTAACTCTTTCCCGCCGGAAGTGCGCGGACGCAATATGTTCCTTCCTCGGCATAGCGGAGCTCGATGAACTCCTTTTCCGCGAGACGGGAAATGATCCTGCCGATCTCGCCCTCCTCAAAGGGCGCGAGGTTTTTCAGTTCCCGCTCTTCGATGATATGAAATCCGTCTCCCTTGCAGAGATCGGCGATCCCCGCGAGCAGTGCTTGCGTCCTCTCGTCCAACATATACCGAGAGTATGTCCGAATCGGCGAAAATCATGCCACGAAGCGGATGAAGGGATTGAGCAAATACAGAAGACGGGAGAAGGGCGAGGAGACGACAAGCTCCCGCAAATTCCCGCCCCATGTCATCAAAAACTCGTTGATCTTGCCCGTCGTGATCTCTCCCAGGACTTTGAGGAAACTCCCCGAAGCCAGCCATGCGATGGCGGTATCCACCGCAAAGACGAAGAGCAGTACGACGACGAAGGAGAACGCCGCGCCGATCCCGCCGTCCATAAGTCCCCAAAAACGGTTGTAGCGGATCCGCCGCCTCAGCTTGTTGAAGAGCCAGAACAGCACGCAGACCAAGATGAACAGAATGACAAACAGGATGATCGCGGTCACCCCGTAGCCCACGACCTTGGAGACGGTCGCATTGCCGTGCACGCTCCCTGCGATCGCCCGCGCCATACCCCGGAACAGGGAGGTACGGAGGGTGAGGAAGACGGAGAGCGCCATCGCGCCGAAGACGAAGGCGATCATCAGGACGATGAGGAGCACTCTTCCGAAGCCCACGCGCCAGCCCGTGCGGAACGCAAGGACCAACATCGAGACCAAGAAGAAGTCGAAGACGAAGGGCGCGAGCCTGTGCCAGATCCCCGTATTGTAGAGGAAGGAGA
The DNA here is from genome assembly GCA_947627765.1 of uncultured Clostridia bacterium. GTDB lineage: Bacteria > Bacillota > Clostridia > Christensenellales > Borkfalkiaceae > Gallimonas. The sequence continues at coordinate 17,034 of CANQXA010000023.1, read as the reverse complement.
GGAATTCGAGGGGATAGGCGTAGTAGAAGACGGAGAGGACCACGGAGCCCACGATGCCGACCAAGATCACATAGTCGAGCAGGGCGGTGATCCCGCCGAGGAGACGGTCGAAAAAGTGAAGAAGGGAATGGGCGGGGCGCATCCGCTTGTGCATGGCGACGCGCAGAAGGGCGCCGCCTCCCAAAACTGCCACCGTAAAGGCGGCGAGCAGGATGAGGGTGAGGGTCAGCTGCCATTTGTCGTTGAACTTGAAGAAATAGTTGAGAAAGAGGACGGGCAGAAAGATAATGGGGATCTGCCAGGCGATCCAGCTCATTTGCGTAAATTTCTTAAAGACCCCGTAGAAGAACGAAGCGAACGCAAACACCGACGCCGCCACGATGATGAGCGTCTTGATGACAGATGTGGAAATCAGCAGATTCGCTGTGAGCATAGAGCGCCTCCTGAACGTTTTCTGAGGGCAGACCGCGGACATGGTACCGCCCTTTTCCGTAATATCACTTATTGAAATTGTCTTTGAGGGAAACGATCTCCGAGAGGACGAACTTCTCTCCCTCGCGGCACGCCTTGTAGTAACCCGTGCGCATGAGCTGGTACGCTCCCTCCTTTTCGAAGAGGGCGGGCTCGGCTTTGGCGGCGAAGATGTGCTCGCTGTCGAGGACGATACGCTCGGAGAAATCCTGCCCCGCATAGTCGGCGTCGCGCAAAAGATGGTCGTAGCGGCGGAGCTCGGCGTCTTTCGCGGTCGCCGCGTTGACCCAATGCAGGACGCCCTTCGCCTTCACGCCGCTCGTATCGCTTCCGCTGCGGCTCTCGGGGAAATAGGTGCACTTGACCTCGACGACCTTGCCCGTCCCGTCGGTGACCGCCTCGTCCGCCCGCACGATGTAGGCGCTTTTGAGGCGCGCATAGCCGCCCAAGCGGAGACGGTGGTATTTGGGGGGAGGATCGAGGGAGAAGTCGCTCCGTTCGATGAAGAGCGTCTTCCCGAATACGATCTTGCGCGAACCGGCGGCGGGATCGAGCTGGTTGACTTCGAACTCCACCTCCTCTTCGCCTTCGTAGTTCGTGATCGTGAGTTTGAGGGGATCGACCACCGCCATGGCGCGGGGAGCGCGGAGATTGAGATAGTCCCGCACGACCGCTTCGAAATAGCCGATCTCGCACTCGGAGTTGGCTTTGGTGACCCCTGCGCGGGCGCAGAAATCGAGAATGGCTTCGGCGGGGATCCCGCGGTTGCGGAGCCCGGCGAGCGTCGGCATCCGCGGATCGTCCCAACCGTGGACGGAGCCGTCTTCCACGAGTTTTTTAAGATAGCGCTTGCTCATCACGAGGTTGGTGAGGTTGAGCCGCGCAAACTCGATCTGCCTCGGCTTGGGGGAAAATCCCAGCTCGATCCCCACCCAATCGTAGAGGGGACGGTGGTCTTCGAACTCCAACGTGCAGAGGGAATGGGTCACGCCCTGAAGATAATCGCAGATGGGATGGGCGTAGTCATACATGGGATAGATGCACCACTTGTCCCCCGTGCGGTGATGGGAGGCGTGGAGGATGCGGTAGATGACGGGATCGCGGAGATTGATGTTGGGCGACGCCATATCGATCTTGGCGCGCAGACATTTCTCACCGTCGGCATACGCGCCGTCCCGCATGGCGCGGAACAGGCGGAGATTTTCTTCGGGCGTACGGCCCCGATACGGGCTCTCGACGCCCGGCTCGGTGAGCGTGCCGCGGGTATTTTTGATCTCCTCGGGAGAGAGGTCGCACACATACGCCTTCCCCTCGGAGATGAGCTGTTCGGCATAGCGGTAGATGACGTCGAAAAAGTCGGAAGCGTAGACCTCCTTCGCCCACGAATAGCCCAGCCACTCGATGTCGCGGCGGATGGCGTCTACGTACTCCGTCTTTTCCTTAGAGGGATTGGTGTCGTCGAAGAAGAGATTGCACTTGCCGCCGTATTTGAGCGCCGTACCGAAGTTGACGAACATCGATTTCGCGTGCCCGATATGGAGATAGCCGTTGGGCTCGGGAGGGAAACGGGTCTGGATTGCGCTGACCTTGCCCGCCGCGAGATCTTCGTCGATGATCTGTTCGATGAAATTGGATGCCTCTGCCATGGATCCACCTTGAAATTGCGCCGAGAATGTATTTGCGGGCAAAACCGTACGCCGCCCGCGGGACGCTTTTCCGCACAATAATATCGTTTCATAGCAAGTATATCATATTCTCCGCAAAAATGATAGTTTTTACGAGGTATTTTTTTGGAAATTGTGGTATAATCATGCCATGGACATTGCGATCTTACAATTTTTTGCCCGTCTCCGCTGCCCTGCGCTGAATTGGGTGTTCGGATTTTTCTCGGTTTTCGGGGAAGCCGCCGTCATCGCGGTGCTCATCGTCCTCCTCTATTGGACGTTGGGCAAGGCGGGCGAACAGCTCCTCTTCACCGCGCTCTCCTCCGCCGCCTTCAACGGGCTTCTGAAAGCCGCCGTACTCCGTCCCCGTCCCTACGTCGCGGGCGTGGTAGACCGTGTGGAGATCGACCTTCCCTTCCTCTCGACGGTAGACCTCACGCCCAACGTCTCTTTCCCGAGCGGACACGCGCAGGCGACCGCCGCGGGCATCTTTTCGGGGGCGTCCGTCGTGAAAAAGTGGTGGGTTTGGCTCCTCGCCGTCCTGTTTACCCTGCTCGTTTGCTGTTCCCGCCTCTATTTCGGCGTACATTATCCCACGGACGTGCTCGCAGGCGCCGTCTTCGGGCTCGTCTTCGCGGTGTTTTGGGCGTTCGTCTTCCGCTTTGCGTACGGCGCGCGCTACTTCCTGCTCATGGGCATGGCGGTGGCGGTCCTCGTCGCGGTGCCCTTCTTCCCCGTGAAAGACTTCATCCAGACGGCGGGGCTCCTCTCGGGCGGCGCGTTCGCCCTTCCGCTCGTCCGCTTCCTCAAAGTTGCCCCGCCCAAACGTCTCTTGAAGCGCCTCTTGCGGATCCCCGTGGGGCTCATTGCGGCGGGGGTCGTCTTTTTGCCCACCTATTTCTTCCCCGAGGGGGCGGGATTTTATCTTTTGCAATGGTTCCTCGTCACCTTCGCCGCCCTGTTTTTGGCACAGCTCCTCTTTAAGATCTTGAAGATCTAAGGGGGAAGACACGGACATGGTACCGCCGTTTTCCGTGAATATGTGAAAAACAAACAGCCGCGCGCCCCGAACGGATCGGGTCGCGCGGCATTTTTTCTTCCAAAAGAGGGAGCTCCCTTCGCCCGAGGGGAAGGGGCGTTAGGCGATCATCTGCTTCCAAACCTTTTCGAAGCCCTCTTCGGTGTGCAGAAGCTCTTCGGCAAGGTCTTTGACGTCCTCGTCGGCAAATTCGTCGGACATCTCCGAGATGCTCGTCCGAAGGGCGGTGATGCCCATCACCGTGCCCTGTACCATCATCTCCGCGATGTGGGCGCGGGAATCGTTCTGCATCGCCTTCATCTTGATCCCGCTCCACATCATCGCCTTTTTGATGGGATTGGGGTTTTTGAGCTCGATAGCGCGCTCTTTGGCGAGCAGGGAAGCGCGCGAACTGATCCGCTCGTACTCCTCGTGCTGGCGGCGGAGCTCCTCTTTCACCTCCGCGTCGTCCGTCTCGGGCAAGATGTCCGAGATCGATTGGATGGCGTATTCGCAGTTGCGATGGACCTCCGCCAAGACTTCTTCGCTCTTTTTCAAATCCATGATGTCACACTCCTTGCTATAAGTTTGCGAAATTTTTGCGGATCTATCCCAAAACCGCTTGACAATTCACGCCGCTTATGTTAAATTTATCTCCGAGCCGCTAAGGACGGGCACCAAGCATTCTGAAACAGCGAATCGCCTAAGACATCTTGCGAGACCGGGAAGAGGAGGTAAAGCTATGTACGCAATCATCGAAAACGGCGGAAAACAGTACAAAGTTTCCGAAGGCGACGTCATCAAAGTGGAAAAGCTCAAAGCTGACGTGGGCGCCGAAGTGGAATTTTCCGTTGTTATGGTAGCGGACGGGGGCGACGTCACCGTAGGGGAAGCCGCCAAGTCCGCCAAGGTGACCGCGACCGTGCAGGCGCAGGATAAGTACAAGAAGATCATCGTCTTCAAGTATAAGTCCAAGAAGAACGAGCGCAAGAAGCAGGGTCACCGTCAGCCTTTCACCGCGGTGAAGATCGAAAAGATCACCGTTTGAAGCGCCACGGGGGCGTAACCCGAATCAAGAACAAGGAGAAAGAATATGTTTTTTATCGCATTATTCGCTCATAAAAAGGGTACCGGTTCCTCCCACAACGGGCGCGACTCCAACGCGAAGCGCCTCGGCGTGAAGCGGCAGGACGGGCAGGAAGTCCTCGCGGGCAGTATTCTCGTCCGCCAGAGAGGAACGAAGATCCATCCCGGCAACAACGTCGGCATCGGCGGAGACGATACGCTCTTCGCGCTTGCGGACGGCGTCGTCAAGTATGAGCGCCTCGGAAGAGACAAGAAGCAGGTCAGCGTCTACGCAAAGTAACCCCTCGCGGCAAAGAGCCGTAGGGTGAGCCCAAAAAAATCGGGCGCGGTTTCAAACCGCGCCCTTTCTTTTTGCTAAATTTTTGTCGGAACGTCAGCCGCCGATCTCGGCGCCCGTGCTGTCGAGCGTTCCGTTGTTGCAGTGCACGGTATAGCCGCTGAGCCCCTCGAAGGGATCCCAAGTTTTCGAGGCGCTCACGCTGAGGACGCTCTTCCAATCCTCCATGCTCCCGCCGAAGTTGATCGTCGTGAGGCTACTGCAACCGTAAAACGCCCTGTGCCAGAGGGCGAGATCGCTGCCGAAGGTCACCGTCTCAAGATTCTCGCACTGCGAGAACGCCGAATTTTCTATCGTAACGACGTGTTCGAGCGAGACAGAGGTCAGCCCGTTGCAACCCGCAAACGCACTGGCGCGGATCAGCGTCACCGATTCGGGAAGGACGATCCCCGTAATGGCGGTGTATTGGAAGAAGGTCATGGGAATGTAGGTGACGCCGCTCTTGATCGTCACTACGCCCGAAATGGCAGCATTGGTAAAGATCGGGACGGGCGTCCCCTCCTCGTCAATATGATAGAGGACTTCGTCCTCACACGAGAAGACGGGATTTGCGGGATCGACCGTGATCGTTTCAAGCTCCGTTTGCTCGACGACGGAATGGTCGTTGGTGTACTCGGTGAGACTTGCGGGAATGGCGATGGCTTTCAGGCGGGAGAACCCGTCGAATGCGCCCTGCGGCACGGACGTTACGCCCTCGCCGATGGTAAGCGTGATGTCCTCTGCGGTCTTCCCCGATTCGGGCATCGTTTTCGGGAAGAGGTCGGCAAGCGTGAGGGTTTCCTTGGGGGGATTTTCCTCACCGGGACGGGGCTCGTGGTAATTGAGGTTCGGGAAGGTAAACCCGTGGAGGGTGACGTTTTTGATGTTGTTGCATTCAAAGAAGGTTCGGTCGCCGAGCGCGGTCACGCCCTTGCCGATCGTCACATTTTCGAGCACTTCGTTATACGAGAATGCGACCGTATCAACTTCGGTCACGTCGTCGAGCAAGGTCACGGTCCGAAGCGAAGGGAAATAACTGCCGGAGATGTATCCGGCATAGCCGCTCTTCAAGGTCAGTTCGCGCAACGACGTTAAATTGTATCCGCAGATGTAGTTTAAGTCGATCCCGTTATTTTCGATGTCCCGTTCATCCCATTCCTGCGTGTCTTCATTGAATCTATCGAACCAGCGCGTGGGGAAGGACATGGTCAGCGTCTCCAAATGCTCGGCGCCATCCAGCGGCGCCCCGTAAAAGGTGACAGGTCCCTTCGGCAACTCGAGATTGACGAGACCCGATCCGTAAAAGACCATGTCCTGAATTTCGGTAACGGTATCGGGGACGACGAGGTCGGTGAGCGCGGTGCAGTCCGAAAACGCGCTTCGTTCGATGGTCCGCACCCCGCTGCCGATCGTCACGCTCTTCAAATGCCGTTCCGACGCGAAAGCGATTTCATGGATTACAGTGACCGAGTCGGGAATGACGATCTTTTCGAGCGAATCGGTATGGATGCGGCCGATCTCCTTTAAGGTGTCGGGAAGGACGATCTCCTTGATCTGGATCGCGCTCCCGAATTGGATCGACCACGGATCGATGGCGGTGACGGGCTTGCCCTTATAGGTAGAGGGAATGGTCAAAGTCTCGATCTCTTCCGCGGGCATTTTGATGATCTCGTTATAGGAGACATTCTTCAAGGCGTAGGTACCGTCGTCTTGCAGACGGAACTCGAACAGCTTGTCGTTGGCGCCGCCTCCGCCGCCGCAAGCCGCGATCCCCACCGCACAGCAACCGAGGCACAGGAGCGAAAGGGCTGTGAGCAACGTTTTCTTTTTCATACTCTTCTCCTTCGGCGCGCAGGAAAGGTGTACTTTTCCCGACGTCGCCCAAAATAAAATTTTTTGTATTTTCATTATAACAAATGTGGCAAAAATCGGCAAGTAAATCCTATCGGGAAAAGTACGCTTTTTTCGGAATTTCCCTTGGATTTTTTACCCCTTCCCGCCATTCCCACCCCCCTACCCCCCTCCAATGGAGGGGGTGAAAGAGTACCCATTGGAGGGGGTGAATGGGTGCACATTGGAGGGGGCGCGTTTTACCCCCTCCGTCGGGAGAGCATTTTCCTTACCCCCTCCGTGGGAGGGGGACTAAGGGGGTGGGGCGGCGAACAGGGTTGCGGCGGTCCCTGCCGCCGCAACGGGGTGGGGCGGCGAACAAGCACAATCGTCCCCCCTAAATTCGAAAGGATCCGACGGGATCCGCAAACAATCGACCGCCGTCTTCGGGTATAACCTCCGTTCCGTCCGCATATGATAGAGGGAATCCAAAAAAGGAGACCGATTATGAAAACGGAAACGCAGGTTTTCCGCGGTTACGGAAAACGCAAACAACTCAGCGCGCAGACGGCGGTGGAATGCCGTTTTTCGAACGCGGAAACCATTCTCTCGGCGCATTGCAGCGCCGTCCTCACGGGTGCGGACGTCGTCAGCGGCGAGGTCCGCTATTACGGCAAAGCGCACTTCTCCATTGTCTATGAGAACGCCGAAAAGACGATCCTCCGCGCCGAAAAAGGCGTAGAATGGGCGGCGACCGTAAAGGACGACTTCTGCTATCCCGCGCTGACGGCTCGCGCCCGCATCGGCGTGGAAAACGTCTCGGTGCGGCGGGAAGGGGCGAGCGTCTACGCCACCGCTCTTCTCGGGTGCGACATCTCCCTCTACGGCGAACAGACCTTCGAATACCTCTCGGGCGGCGACCTCATCTTGCGCCGCGAACCCGTCAAAGTGCTGACCTGCCACCTCGTCTCGGGGACGGCGGAGGCGGGCGACGAATTCGAAACGGAATTCGTGGGCGACATCTTACAGCACTCCGAGACGGCGAATATCACCGATCTCGTCTCCGAAACGGGGCTTTTGCGCGTGGAGGGAGAGGTCAACCTCGGCATCCTCGCCCTCAAGACCCCCGACTGCCTGGCTTCCTTCGAGCGGCTCATTCCCTTCACCGTGGAGATCCCCTGCGAAGCGGCGGCGTTCGGCTCCCGCGCAGAGGCGGAGGTCTCCGTCGTGGACGTCTCCATCAAGGCGGAAGCGGACGAGGAGAAGGGGAAATGTCTCCTCTACGCCGAACTCACCCTCTCCGCGGAGGGTTGCGTCTATGAGGAAGCCGAGGTGGACGCCGTGACGGACGCCTTCTCCCCCACGCATAAAACGGAGCTCGTCTTCGCGACGGCGGAGAGCGGCGGCGTCGGCGAGATCGTACGGCTCACCGAGCGCATCTCGGGAAAGTGCGCCCTCTCCTCGCCCGTCGATTTTTCCGACCAGTTGCAGGCGGTGACCCTCCAACGGGCGGAGGCGGATCTCGTCACTTCGGAAACGGGTAAGACCGTCGAGGGGGTAGCCATGTCCGCGCTCATCGTTCTCGGAGCGGACGGAACGCACCGCGGGATCGAGCTCAGCCTGCCCTTCTCCGTCCCCGTGGACGCGGGCGACGGCGAAGTCTTTGCGGCGGTGCTCGGGATGTCCGCGCGGCAAAAACAGGAGGGCGAGATCGAGGCGGAGGCGACCCTCAAGATCTCCGTGAAGGAGCGCAGAACGTACACCGCCCGCCTCGTGCAAAACGCCGAAGAAAGGGAAGCGCTGTCCCTTTCGGACAGCGCCGTGAGCGTATATATCCCCCGTGCGGGAGACGGGCTTTGGGAGCTCGCCAAGAGCCTGAAAAAGGCGCCCGAAGAGGTCGCGGCGAGCAATCCCGACATCGAATTCCCCGTGAAAGAGGGGCAGAGGGTGATCGTCTACCGCAAGCGCACCCTGCTCTGACGAATTTTTATTCCCCGCGCGGGCGGACGAGTTGCAGTGCGGGGATGATCAGCGCGCCGAGGGAGTTGCCCGCAATGATGATCATGAGATAGCCGAACGCGTTCCACGAAGGGACGCCGTAGACGGCAAAGTAGAACATATCGGCGATGGAGTGTTCGTAACCGCTCAGAATGAAGACGGGGATGCAGAGCAGGACCCCGAGCGGGGAGTTCTTGCTCTTATAGATCTCCACCGCGAGGTAGACGAGGATCCCGCACAGGATCGCCCGCGCCAGCGCGAAACCGTACCCCTGTCCCAATTTTGCGGTGCACAGGACCTCCGCGGTCCCCTTCATTGCGGGAAAGACCGCGCCGAGCAGGAATCCGAACACAGCCGTGGCGATCGTATTCCCCAACAGCCCCAAGAGGAGAACGGAAACGTCCTCCTTTTTGTGCTTGGAGAGGACGTAGCCGATCCTGCCCGTATAGAGCGAGAAGCCGAACATACAGATGCAGAGGAGTGCGGTCGAGAAGAAGAAGGCGCCGATGTACTGCGCGTAGGGAAGACTTGTCTCCCCCTTGCAGGCGAGGAAGACCGCGCCCCCCAAAGAGATCAGCATCCCGGCGAGAAATCCGTCGATGATCCGCCGCATGATCGTAAGAAATGTATTCATACCGCTATGATAGCACATTGCGCGGATCCTGTCAAGAGATCTGTCCATCCGCCAAAATCCGATTTTTTTGCGCAAGCTATTGCCAAGCCCGCCGAAATATGGTACAATGGGGAGGATGAATACTGTACGGGTGAAGGCGTACGCCAAGCTCAACCTCACGCTCGATATCAAGGGCACGGAAAAGGGCTATCACCTCCTCGATTCCATTGTGACGACCGTCGGCGTCTCCGACGGGATCAAGCTCAAAAAGCGGAAGGACCGCCTCGTTTCCGCCGTCGTGCGGGGGGCGTTCATTCCGCCCGAAGAGAACAACGCCGTGCGCGCCGCAGAGGAATTTATCCGCACGTTTTCGACGGACGGGGTAGACATCACCATCGATAAAAACATCCCCATCGCCGCGGGCATGGGTGGGTCGTCCGCCGATATTGCAGGCGTGATCGCGGGCATGGGTAGGCTCTTTCACGTCGAGGACGAAGCCGCGCTCAAAGCCGTTGCCGACCGCGCAGGCAGTGATTCGGGGTATCTTTTAAGGGGCGGGCTCGCACGGCTCGGCGGACGGGGCGACATTGTCTCCCCCCTTCCCTTCCGTCCGATGCACTTCCTCATTCTCGTACCCGAAGAGGGCGTCTCCTCGCGGGACTGCTATGCGGAGTACGACAGGCTGCCCGCAAAGGGCGAGCGGAGCGAAGAGGCGGAAAAGGAACTGCGCGCAGGCGGCGTGATGTGGGCGGCAGGTCGGTTCGGAAACGACCTCTTTGCGCCCGCGAAGAGGCTTCTTCCCGCGATCGGGCAGGCATACGGCGAACTTTCGGCGTTGTCCCCGCTCGGGGTCGGCATGACGGGGTCGGGATCGGGCGTATTCGCCCTCTTCGAAACTAAAGAACTGGCGCTCTGGGCAAAGAGCAGGTATCAAGGCAACTGCCGCGCGATCGTCGCGGAGAGCGTGCCGCAAGGCGTGGCATTCGGAATATAAGGAGTAGATCATGGAAGAGCGGATCATCGACAAGGAAAATTCCCGCAAGATCAAAGTGCGGAAGGTCGCGGAGGGGGACGACGTCACCGACGCCCTCGCCCCCGAAGGCGAAGAGGAAGAGCAAGAGGTCATTTTGGACATCGACGGGGAGGAGTACGACGAGGATCTCGTCGGGCTCACGCCCTCCAAACTTCAAGAGGAGCTCGAGCGGCGCAAGCGGGCGGAGGAGCGTGCAAAGGAGACGCACGAGAAGCTCGTCGCACAGGCGGACGCCCTCTTTGCGGCGGAGAAGTACCGCGAGGCGGCGCCCTACTACCGTCAGGCGACCTTTTACGACGACGAACGCGCCGAACGCGCCTATTGGGACTGCATGACCGAGCGGGGCACGACCTTCGAAAACCTCCTCGGCGAAGCTGTGACCGATGAACTTGCCGCCGCCCCGGACGGGATCAGAACGGCGGTGTTCGTACAATTAGGCGCGAAGATCCGCGCGGAAAAGAAGGCGCTCGAGGAGAAGGTCCCGCCGCTGAAAGAGCGGGTGGAGGCGGGCATGGGTACCCGACGAGAGGCGTTCGGCGCCAACCGCAAGTATTATCTCCTCCGCTTCGGGATCGCGTTCTTGCTTATGATCGTCTTGGCGACCGCGTGCGCCGTAAGCAGTAGTTACATCGTCCGTACGCGCGGCGCGGGGCCGCTCATCGCCACGGCTGTGCTCGGCGGGCTCGCCCTCGTCGCGATGGGCGTGATGTTCTTCTTCGCGCGGGGGCTGTACCTCGCAAACCGCCTCTGCCGCGAGAACGAACGCTATTCCTCCACCGAAGACGGCGCCGTGCTCGAGGAGTATCTCGACCGCATCGAAGCCCTCGACGCCCTCCTCGCCGCCGAAGCGGGTCTCCCCGGAGAAGAACCCGCCGAAGAGGAGACGGAAGGAGAACCCGAGGAGCCCGAAGAGCCCGAAGAAACCGGGACGGAAGGAGAACCCGACGCTCTCCCGCCCGAAGAGGAAGAATAAGACTAAGCGTTTGGAAAGCGCCCCCGAAGGGGCGCTTTTTCGTCGGAAATTTTTCCAAACCTATTTACTTTGCGCCCGATTTGGGATATAATAGCGGCGGAAGAGATTGCGGGCTCACTCCCCGCGGGGATAAGGAGGATGTATATGGAACTCATTCACGAAAGCGCGGGCAAAAAACTCTACCGTGACGGCGACCGTCTCATCAAATCGTTCGACAGCAGTTATTCCAAGGCGGGGATCCTCAACGAAGCGCTCAACCAGGCGCGCGTCGAGGAGACGTCCCTCAACATACCCAAGGTGCTCGGCGTCTCCGTCATCGACGGACAATGGTCTCTCATCTGGGAATACATCGAGGGGGACACGCTGGAAGAGCTGATGCAGCGGTATCCCGAAAAGACCGACGAATATCTCGACTATTTCGTCGATCTCCAGATCCGCATGAGCAAGGAAAAAGTTCCCCTTTTGGGGCACTTGCGGGATAAGATGCACGCGAAGATCTCGGCGAGCTCCTTCCCCGCGACGGTGCGGTACGACCTCCACGTCCGTCTCGACGGGCTCCCCCGCCATAAGAAACTTTGCCACGGGGATTTCCAGCCGAGCAACGTCATCATCGCAAAGGACGGCACCCCTTACATCATCGACTGGTCTCACGCGACGCAGGGCAACGGCTCCGCGGACGCCGCGCGTACCTATCTCATCATGAAACTTCAGGGAAGGGACGAACTCGCCGAAAAATATCTCAAAAAATACTGCCTCAAAACGGACACCGCGATCCAATACGTCATGCGGGTCCTGCCCATCGTCGCCGCTTCCCAATCGGTCAAAAAGAAGCCCGAAGAGCAGGAATTCCTCGCGAAGTGGGTCAACGTCTGCGATTGGCAATAAGGAATTTATGATCTATCTCGACTACGCGGCGACCGCTCCCCTCCTTAGCGAGGTTTTAGGGGCGATGCTGCCCGTTCTCAAAGAGGAATTCGGGAACGCCGATTCCCTTCATTCGTACGGCAGACGGGCTGCCCTGCTCGTCACCCGCGCCCGCGATGAGATCGCGGGCGTTTTGGGCGTTCTCCCCTCCGAAGTCTTCTTTACTTCGGGCGGCACGGAGGCGGATAATTGGGCGGTGCGCGGCATCGGCAAGGGGAAAGCCCTCCTTTCGCCCATCGAACACGCCGCCGCTCTCGAAGCGCTCCCTCTTCGGCGCGAAGGGGGGGATCTTTGCACCGTCTCGCGGGACGGGATCGTCCGTGTGACCGATTTAGAGGGTACCATGTCCGAGGATACGGGTCTCGTTTGCGTAATGGCGGTCAACAACGAGACGGGTTGCGTCCAGCCGATCGCCCCGATCGCGGACTACGTCCATTCGCGCGGCGCACTGCTCTTTTCCGACTGCGTACAAGCCGCCGCCACGCAGGACCTCAAAGCAATCGCCGCCGCCGCGGACGCCCTGTCGCTTTCGGCGCACAAGTTGGGCGGACCCAAGGGCGTGGGCGCGCTCGTCGTCAAAAAAGGCGTTCCCGTCCGTCCGCTCATTGCGGGGGGAGAACAGGAACGCGGACTGCGCGGGGGGACGCTCAACGTCGCGGGGATCGTCGGGTTTGCGAAGGCGCTCTCCCTTGCGGCAGAGCGGCGGGAGGAATATGTACGCCGCACGGGAGCCCTCCGCGATCTCTTCGAAAAGGCGCTCGGATCCCGTACGCGCATGACGGTAGACGGCTTAAACCGCGCCCCCAACATCTCTCATCTTACCTTCGAAGAGGGGGGCGACTACCTCGTCAACCTGCTCGACCTCAAAGGCGTCGCCGCGTCGGGCGGGGCGGCTTGTTCGGCGCACGCCGCGCTCCCTTCCCACGTCATGCTCGCGATGGGCCGTACCCCCGAAGAGGCGAAGCGGGGCGTCCGTTTCTCCTTCGGATGGGAGACGACGGAGGAGGAAGCCCTCCGCGCCGCGGACGTCGTGGCGGAATGTCTTGGACGGAATTGACCAAAAAAAGAGCGGCAAACGGCTGCCGCCCGTTGTACTTCGATCGGGGAGCTACCTTTGGGCGCTCCCCTTTCTCTTTCTCTGCCGCAGGATGTACCCGCCCGCCAAGGCAACCGCCGTAAGGAGCAGGACGACGGAGAGGTATTGCGACGTCGAAAGACCGTAGACCCCGCGCACCTCGTCGCCGCGGAAAAATTCCAGCGTAAAGCGGACGACCGAATAGGCGGCCGCGTAGACGAAGGCGCTCAGACCCCGCTTCTTACCCGCGTAGAAGGCGATCTCGCACAGGAGATAGATGACGATCAGCGAGGTGCTTTCGATGAGCTGTACGGGAAGAAGAGGGACGCCGAGCGGCGTGTTCGGGTCGGCGGCTCTTCGGTAGATCACGAAGAATCCGCCGTCTGCGGGGATCCCGTAGCAACACCCCGAGATGAGACAGCCGACGCGCCCGATGGCATGACCGGGCGCGGTTGAGGCGAACCCTTCCCTCCCCTCCGCGCGGGAGAGAAATCTTTTGAGCCGCTTCCGCCGTCTCGGGGAGGCCGACCGCGTCCGTCTCGAAGACATTCTCTCCGTCCTCGAGCGGAACGCAGGGAACGGCTGAACAAAACCTACAAAAATCGATAAGCTGCCGCACTTGTTCGACAGCTTTTTTTTCTTCTATTCGGGAAAGACGGGGCATAAGATGTTGTAGTCCGTGGGAAGACCCTTCGGACGGAAAAATTCCAAATCGAGGTGCAACATGAACGATGAACTCAGCTATGCCGAAATGCTTGAGATCCCCGTGGAGACGGTGACCGTCAACAAAAAGGAAAAAAAGCGCCGTACACACGGCCGCGACCTCTCCGAACAGGTGGTCAGCGAGGTCAACGAACGGCTCGAAGACCCCTCCTATGCCGAGAGCAAGCTCATCGAGCGGGAGGCGAAGACGGGGAAAAAGCGCTCGCGGGCGGGGCGGATCCTCGTGGGGGAATTTGCGGCGGTCTGCGCCCTCTGCGCGGCGATCTTTCTGACCAACCTCTTCATGGAGAACAGCGCGATCAACACGTTTGTCCGCGGGCTCTTCAAGGGCAACTCGTCCTCCGCCGCCGATACCCGCTCCTATACCGACTTCACCCTGTCGCCCGTCGTCAACGATTATGCGAACATCGAGATCACCGTCGCGGAAACGGGCGCGCTCTCCTTCACCGCGGAATGCTCGGTCTATTCCCCCTGCGAGGGCAAGCTCGAATCGGTGAGCGGGACCAAAGAGACGGGCTACTCCCTCCGCGTCCGCCATTCCGATTCCTTTACGACCGTGATCAGCGGCTTGGATGAAGTCTTTGCCGCAACGGGCGACGCCGTGCGCACCAACATCCCGCTCGGGTGGACGGACGGCGACGGCGAGGTCCGCGTGATGTTCTACGACGGGAATACGTTGATCAGCGGCGTTACTGCCGAAGGCGGCGCCGTATCTTGGAGCTGAAACGCTTCCAAATCCACCCGCTCTTCTTTGCGGCAGGCATTCTCTCCGCGCTGACGGGCCGCTTCCTGCTCTTTTTAGCGGCGACCCTCTGCGCCCTCCTCCATGAATGCGCCCATGCCTCCGCCGCGCGGCGCTACGGATATACCCTCGACAAGGTCGTGCTCATGCCCTACGGCGCGGTGATCGCGGGAGACATCGCGGGGATCCCGAAGAGACAGCAGCTCGCCGTTCTCCTCGCGGGTCCGCTCGCCAATTTCGCGACGGGGGTCTTCTTCGTCGCGCTGTGGTGGACCTTCCCCGAGAGTTATCCGTATACCGAGCTCGCGGCGGACGTCTCCTTTTCCCTCTTCTTCGTCAACCTTCTGCCCGCCTATCCCTTGGACGGCGGGCGCATCCTCCGCCTGCTCCTCGATCCCATCGGCACGAAACGGGCAAAGGCTGTCTGCACCGTCCTCTCGCTTCTGATCTCGGCGGGCGTCTTCGTCCTGTTCGTTCTCTCCTGTTTTGAGACGCCCGACTTCTCCGCGCTCCTCTTTGCGATCCTCCTTGCGGCGGGCGCCGCGGGCGGCGGATCGTATGAGCGGCTCACCTTCTCCGCAAAGCGCCTCGAACACGGCATAGAGGAGCGTCGGATCGCCGTTCGGGGTACCATGTCCGCGAGAGAGGCCCTCCGTTTTCTGCGGGAGGACCGTTATCTCACCCTTCTCGTCTACGGAGACGACGGTTTTTTGGGCGAGATCACGGAGGAAGAATTCCTCGGCGCCCTCAACGGCGGCGCCTACGAACAGACCCTCGCGGGCATCGTGGGGTAGAAATTTCCCGCGCCGCCCAAAAAGCCTTGCGAAGCGCGGAAAGCTGTGGTATAATGGAACAAATCCCCCGTTTGGGTCCTTTGGGGTCGTTCCATGAAGAAAGAATGGTTTTTCGACCGCTTCTGCGGTTCCCGCATCGCCGTCTACGCCGAAGACGGCAAGATCGTCGAAGTCGGCTCGGAGCGCGAGAGCGCCGAACACGCGCTCGGCAATATCTACAAGGGCAAGGTCGCCAACGTCGTCCCCGGAATGCAGGCGGCGTTCATTTCGTGCGGCATGGAGAAGAACTGCTATCTCCCGCTCGGCGAGGGCGCGGCGGTCTTTTCCACTTACGACGGCGAAGCGCGCACCGGGGGCGTCCTCTCGTTGAAGGAGGGCGACGAGGTGCTGGTTCAGCTCGTAAAACCCGCCCGCAACAGCAAGGGCGCGAAAGTCACTTGCGACCTCTCGTTCGTCGGGAAAAACCTCATCTATCTCCCCAAAACCGATTTTTTGGGCATCTCCCGCAAGATCACCGATCCCGAAACGCGCGCCGCTCTTCTCGAAGAGGCGGGAAAGCTCCGCAAGAGCGGCGAGGGCTTCATCGTCCGCACCGCGGCGGCGGAGGCGACCAAGCGCCACCTCAAAACGGAATCGGAATACCTCAGAAGGATGTACCGCGCCGTCCTCGAACAGGCGGGGTCCGCTCCCGTGGGAGCCGTGGTCTACCGTGAATACGAGCTTCCCGTCAAAGTCATGCGGGATTCGTTGGGCGGCGGCGTGACGTCGATCGTCGTCGGCGATCCCGAACTGTACGAAAAAGTCCTCCGTCTCGCGAGAATGCGCAGTGATCTCGACGAGAAGAAGGTCATATTATACCGCGGGGCCCGCACCATGTTCGCCCATTACGGGCTCACCGAACAGATCTACGGGCTGGTCAACCCGCGCGTGGAGCTCGAAAACGGCGGGTATCTCATCATCGACCTCACCGAGGCGATGACGGTCATCGACGTCAACACGGGCAAATATACGGGCGAAAACGACCTCGAAAGCACCGTCTATGAGACCAATTTGCTCGCGGCGAAGGAGATCGCGCGGCAGGTCCGTCTCCGCAACATCGGGGGGATCGTCGCCGTGGATTTCATCGATATGGCGGAGGAATCGCACCGTGCGGGCGTGGAAAGCGCCCTCACCGAAGCGCTCGGCGCCGACCGTGCGAAGTGCCGCGTCTTACCGATGAGCGAGCTGTGCGTCACCCTCTTCACCCGCAAACGCACCTCCGAGGGGATCGGAACGCTCATGCTCAAACCCTGTCCCCATTGTACGCGGCAGGGGTTCGTCTATTCCGACCGTTTCATGACGATGCGCATCCGGAGCGCCGTCTCCGAGTGGTTTGCGCAGGGATACCGCGCCGTCATCATCGACCTGAACCGCGACCTGATGGAGGAGATCTTGAAGCGCAGATACCTCTCCGAGGAGCTCGAGGGCGCATGGCGGGGAAAATTGATCTACTTCGTTCCGCACCGTACCTATCATGAAGAACGGTTTGAGATCCGCGGAGACAATGCGCCCGTCCTCACGCTACCCGACGACGCGCAGATCCTGTATTGAGGGGAAATTGCGCCGCCCGATAAGGGGAAGCCGCCGAATTTTCCGAAAAAGCGGAGAAATCTTGCCGTTTTGCCTTGACAACGCTCAATTTTCGGACTATAATAGAGATGATGCAGGAATCGCCTAGCGGTATGGCGCCAGCTTCCCAAGCTGGTTCCGGCGGGTTCGACTCCCGTTTCCTGCT